>SLGK01000042.1 GCA_007123775.1 Anaerolineae bacterium
CTCACGTTGCCGGAATGGCGTAGTTGCGGGCAATGCCGCGCAGCAGCCGCCCCAAAATATCTGACCCGGTAATAATGCGCCGCTCTTCGGCCGTCCACACCAGGATCAAATCTTTGTCAACCACGTCATCCTCCGGCCCTTCTGGCTGCACCGTTAGCAGACCCAACACCTGACCCAACGGCCGTTTGCCATCACGAATGATCAGCGGATGGTGGTATTTGCGAGCCGGTTCAAACGTTTCGTCGCCAAACAGCGCCTCGCGCAAAAAGGCGTGGGTATTCAGGACGAAACGGGGCTGGCCCGCTTCATCCACCAGGACGACCCACTTTTTACGCGAGGCGGCCAACTGCTGCAAAAACGGATCGTCCACGTGGCGCTCAAAAGGTGGAAATTGAGGATGCCCGTTTTGCACCGGCACCGTGACAATGCTGTCCGGGTCTATCGGCTCTCCTTCATGACTGGCCGGCAAATCATCCAGCGCCAGGAAGTTGATGGCCCCGATGGCTTCTAGCCGGCCCAGTTCGGTGTCGCCCTCACGCGCATGATGGCGCAGTACCTCGCTTAGCTCCTCCTCACGGAACCAGGGAATCGCTTCCGGCCCCACCCAAATATCCAGCATCTTGCTGACCGGCTTGGCAACCGGCCACAGCAAAATCTGGTAAAAGCGCAGCAGTGGCGACAGCAGCGAGGCCACCCGCAGCGCGTGGCGCGAAAAATAAGCCTGGGGAATGATTTCGCCGATAAAGGTGATGACCACCGTCGAGAAGAGAAAAGCGGCCACGCCCACCAAAACCGAGTCGGCCAGCAGCGTCAGCAGGACGTTGATGGCCACGTTGCCCCACAAGATTGTTACCAGCGTGTAGTTAGCATCTTGCCGCAGGGCCATCACGCGCAGGGCGTCCCGGTTGCCCGATTGGGCGGCCGCCTCCAGGCGCAGCCGGCTGATGCTAAACACGGCCAGGTTCAGCCCGGAGAAGGTGGCCGACTGGCTGATACAGATGAGAATGCCTATCCAGATCAATGTTTCGTTCATGGTGCAGATTGTAACAGAGTTGTAGATCATCTTGTAATTGAGGCTGATGGTAGCCTAAACGTTGGGGAAGCGGTGTCGCCAAACGGCCGTATTCTCAGTACAATCGGCCCCCTATGAGTGAACAAACCTGTCGTCGCTGGCTGGCGCTGATTCTTATTGCCTATACACTGCTGGGCGTCACCTACGCCCTGACCACACCCCCTTTTGAAGCCTCCGACGAACTTTGGCATTATCCCATGATCCGCCACCTGGCCGACGGCAATCCGCTGCCGGTGCAGGTGTTTGACCCGGCTGAGGCCGGCCCCTGGAATCAGGAAGCCAGCCAGCCGCCGCTCTACTACTATCTGGGTGCGGCGCTGACTTTTTGGGTTGACACCAGCGACATGGAGCAGGTGCGCTGGCTCAATCCCCACGTGGACACGGGCGTGTTGACCAAAGACGGCAATATCAATCTGGCCATTCACCCCCCAGACGCCAATCCCTGGCAGGGGACACTGCTGGCGGTCTACATCGTGCGCCTGTTTTCGGTCCTGTTGGGATTGGTGACGGTTTATTTGACCTTTCGCATAGCGAGTTTGGTGGTTAGCGCAGACCTGACAGGTTGGCAATCGCAGATTACACCAAACTTGTCAGGTCTCCCGCTGGCACTAGGCGCAACGGCCGTTACCGCCTTTCTGCCCATGTTTATCTTCATAAGCGGGGCGGTCAACAATGACAACCTGGTTATTCCCCTGGTGGCGCTGGCGCTGCTGTTGCTGATTTGGGCGGTAAAAGAAGGGCCAGTTGTTAAACAAAAAAATCCGCGTTCATCTGCGTTAATCAGCGTCCCATTATCTTACAAATTGCCGTGGGGAAATACGGCCGTTTCCGAAACCACCTACTGGCTCATTTTGGGCGTGGTTATCGGGCTGGCGGCGCTGACCAAGATCAGCGGCGTGGGGCTGTTGGGGCTGGCCTGGGGTACGCTGGTCGTCACCCGCTGGCAGGCGTGGCAGGCCGAGGCTGACCCCGACGCGCTGATCACCCCGGCCGTTCTTAGCCGCTGGATCATGCAGGCTACCGGCCGCTTCTTGCTGCTGCTTCTGCCCGTGCTGCTTATTGCCGGTTGGTGGTACTGGCGCAATATTCAGCTTTACGGCGACTGGACCGGCTGGAACGCCTTTGTGGCCGTCTTGGGGCAGCGGGCGCAGCCGGCCAGCCTGGCCCAACTATGGGGCGAACGCTGGGGCTTTATGCTCTCCTATTGGGGTCTCTTCGGCGGCGTCAATGTGCCTATGCCCACCTGGATTTACCGCCTGCTCAACGGCGTTGCCATTATCTCATTCATTGGCCTGCTGTTCCACCTGGCCAGACTTATTTGGGGCTGGCCAAAGATTTTTACCGCCAAGACGCAAAGAACGCCAAGAGAGAACGAGAAAACTTTGCGCTCTTGGCGTCTTAGCGGTGAACCACTGTTCCACACGGCCGTTTCTCACATCTTCCGCTTTGCCCAACACCACTTTGGCCTGGTTGTCTGCCTGTTGTGGGTGGCGGCCACCATTATTGGCCTGATTCAGTGGGCCACTACCACCTGGTCCTCCCAGGGGCGGCTGGTTTTTTCCGCGCTGCCCGCCATCAGCACCCTCATGGTGGTCGGGTTGGTCGGCTGGCTGCCGCCGCGCCCGGCCCGCCTCACCCTGGCCGGATTGGGCGGCTTTCTGTTTCTGATCGCCGCGCTGGCTCCTTTTTTGTGGATTCGGCCGGCCTATCAGCCGGCACTCTACCAACCTACGACCCATGAACCCGCAGCTTTTCAGCCCCCGGCCTACCAGCCCCCGCTGACCCAATCTGTTGATTACAACTTCAACGACCAGATTCGGCTTACTGGCTATCAAATCGAACCGGCATTAAGAAGAATTGCATTACAGCCCGGCCACGCCGTTTGGATTCGCCTCTCCTGGGAAGTGTTGGCCCCGATGGAGCGGAATTGGAGCCTCTTCTTGCACCTGAACGATCCCGTCTTGCAACGGCCGATTGCCCAGCGTGATATGTATTTGGGGCGTGGGTTGTTGGCTACCAGCTTCTTGCAGCCGGGGCAGCGCATTATTGACAGCCATTACCTGGAGATTCCGGCGACGACCATCGCCCCGGCCGAGTTAGAGATAGCGGTGGGCCTTTATGATTTTTACACCTGGGAGCGGCTGCCCTTAACCAGCGGCGGCGATACGGCCGTATTGACCACGCTCCCCCTATCGCCCCTTGCCGGTGACTACCCCAACCCGGTCGATTTCAACTTTGAGAACCGGCTGCGGCTGCGCGGCTTTGAGGTCACACCCCGTCTGACCGCGCCCGGCGAGACGGTAACGTTGACGCTCTATTGGGAGGCGATACGGCCGTTAAACCAAAACTACACCCTCTTCGCCCAAATTGTAGACGCCGACACCACCCGCTGGGCCAGCCAGGATTTAGGGCCAGAGCCGCCCACCTCCGCCTGGCAGCCGGGCCAGGTAGAAACGATAACGATGCAGTTGACCCTCGACGAAGCCACGCCCGCCGAACTGTACCCGCTCATCATCGGGGCCTATATCCTGACCGACGCCGGTGAGTTTGTCCGCTTGCAGCTTCTAACGCCAGATGGACGGCTAACTGATAATTTCTTACAATTGACGCAGATACGAGTAGATTAGACGTAAAACGTAAAACGTAAGGCGTAATGGCAAGCCTTACGTTTTACGCATCACTTATGAGCATACCACTTAACCAACCACAAGAAATTCGCCCCAGAGGGCTGCGTTACAATCCCTTGACTGTAGGGCTGCTATGTGGCGCAACGGCCGTTATTGGCGGCATTGTGTTGGGGGTAGGCGGCCCGTTGGCCGCGCTGGCCGTCGTGTTGGGGTTGGGAACGGCCGTTGTTGTTTTGCGTAACATCGAAATTGGCTTTTGGGGTATTATCGCCGTTATCTGCCTGCTTCCCTTTGCCACCATACCCATCGACATTGGCCTGACGCCCACCTTCTTAGACATGGCCCTGGGCGCGGTTGTCGGTGTCTGGGTGCTGCGGTTAGCTACCGGCCAGCAGCGGCGCGTGGTGCTGTCGCCTATTACCCTGCCGATTATCCTCTTTATTATTGTGGCTATTTTCGCCTTCATTTTTGGCCTGGCCAACGGGCCGCTGACCCCCACCCTGCTGCGAAAATTTGCCGAACTGCTGCTCAGCATCGGCTTTGTCATCGTCGTTGTCGATTATTGTCGCCATTGGGTGCGGCTAGAGCGGTTGGTCAAGGTGCTGCTGCTGGCGGGTGCGGCTGCTTCGGCCATTGGTATTGGCCTCTGGCTGCTGCCCGACCAGTTAACCAACGACATTTTGAACAGCCTACAGCGCATCGGCTATCCCGGTGGCTGGGTAGTGCGTTACATTGAAGAAAATCCCGAACTGGCCGAGCGGGCCATTGCTACCTCGGTGGACCCTAACGTGCTGGGCGGCCTGCTGCTGATGATCGGGGCGCTGGCCGGACCGCAGTTGGTTTCCCGCCGCCCGCTCTTTCCGCGCTGGCTGACCTACGCTATTTTTGGCCTCGTTTTCGTCTGCCTGGTGCTAACCTTCTCGCGGGGGGCGATGGTCGGGCTGGTGGCCGGGTTAGGCTTCATTGCCCTGGTCCGCTACCGGCGCATCATTCCCTACATGGGGGTGGCCGGGTTAGGACTGCTGCTGTTACCGGTGGCTCAAGAATATATCGGCCGTTTTGTCGAAGGCTTTCAGGGCGGCGATCTGGCCACCCAGATGCGCTTTGGCGAGTACCGGGATGCCCTGACCCTGATTGAGCGTTATCCTGTCTTTGGCGTCGGTTTTGCCGGTTCGCCCGACGTAGACATTTATCTCGGTGTGGCCAACGTTTACTTTACGATTGCCCAGATTATGGGGTTGGTGGGGCTGTCTTTCTTCTTTTTGGTGATTGGTACGTTATTTGTCTACGCCTTTCTAAACCGCCACATCTTTAAGGAAAGAGAAGAGATGGACGCCATTTGGCTGGGGCTCCACGGCGCGTTGGTGGGCGGTCTGGTGGCCGGTGTGTTTGACCATTACTTGTTTAACATGCAGTTTCATCACGCCGTCACCATTTTCTGGCTGCTGGTGGGCATGGCGGTGGCGGCTACCCGGTTGGGGGTGGAAACGGCCGCTTCCACCCCCAGTACCCAACCCGACCGAACGTAACTCCTGCCACGATGCCCAGGTGAATGGGCAAGGAGTTTTCGTAACGGCCGTTGCTCTGCTATAATGGCTCTTTGGAGGAGGAATCCGTTCAACAAAGGAAGCGAACATGAAAAAGATATGGTTGGTTTTCCTGATAGCACTGGTAGCGGTAGCATGTAGCAGCGGTGGTGGCGGTAGCGAAGTCTTGCCAGAACGACTTCAACCGGCCGACTTAGAGCAGCCCGCCGATTCACCGCGCAGTGAAGCCACCCCGGACCCTGGTTTGCCCCCTACCTGGACGCCTGCCCCGTTGACCGGCGAGGGCCACGTGTTCGACGTGCGTGGCGCAAACGCGGACAGCCCAGCGGTGACTATTAGCGGGACGCGCACCATTTACATCGTGCAGCGTGGTGATACGTTAGGCGAAATTGCGCAGCGGTTCGGGGTTTCGGTGGCTGATATTGCCCGCATCAACAACATTGAAAACATCGACATTATCGAAGTGGGTGATGAGTTGATTATTCCCTAAAACGAGAGCGATTGGACTTATGCGCGTCGGGCGAGATGAAAGGAGTCACGCCGACTATTGTCGTTTGACAACCGCGTAACGCCAGACAATGAAAAAAGCCAGACTTTGTGCTAAAAGCCTGGCTCTTTTATTTCTGTAAGCGGGCGGTAGAATCAAACGGTGGGCATGGCGTTGCCCAGCAGCTCATCTTCTGGTGCTTCGCTTTCGTCGCTTTCTTCGTCGCCTTCGTCTTTGTGCCGTAAAACGAGATGCTCTTCGGCATCGCCGTTGCTATCGCCGGTGGTAGCAACGTCAATCAAAACGCCCTCACCCTCATCAAATTCACCCGACAGCACCGCGTCAGAAAGCTGATCTTCAACTTCTTTTTGAATGAGGCGACGTAACGGCCGTGCCCCAAATTCGGCATCATACCCGTGCTGCGCCAGCCAATCTTTCGCTTCCATCGTGGCTTCGATAGTCAGATTGTGGTCAACCAGCCGCTCATTGATTTCACTCAGGTTAATGTCCACAATATAGCGAATATCTTCTTTGGACAGCTCGCGGAATACGATGATACTGTCTACCCGGTTGATGAACTCTGGCCGGAACTGCCGCTTCAGTTCATCCATTAGCTTTTTGCGCATCTCATTGTAATACTGGTCTGATTCGGCCGTTTCATCGCGCTGGAAAGCAAAGCCCAGGTTGGGACCACGTTTAATTGTTTCGGCCCCCACGTTAGAGGTCATGATGATAATGGCGTTGCGGAAGTTGACCTTTTGCCCTTTGGCGTCTGACAGATGGCCTTCCTCCATAATTTGCAACAGCATATTGAAGACATCAGGGTGGGCTTTTTCGATCTCGTCAAAGACCACGATAGAGTAAGGGCGACGGCGCACCGCTTCGGTTAACTGACCGGCATCTTCGTAGCCGACATAGCCGGGCGGGGAACCAACCAGCCGGGCCACGCTGTGCCGCTCCATAAATTCCGACATATCGAGCTGTACTAATGACTCTTCGCTGCCGAACAGGAAGCGGGCCAGCGTCTTAGTAAGCTCTGTTTTGCCCACGCCAGTCGGGCCGAGGAAGATGAACGAACCAATGGGGCGTTGAGGGTCTTTCAGGCCGGCTCGTGAGCGACGTACCGCTTTGGAGATGGCCACAATGGCCTCACTCTGGCCCACGATGGTTCTCTTCATCTCATCTTCCATACGCAACAAGCGGGCCGATTCTTGCTCGGTGAACTGGTAAATGGGGATACCGGTCCACATCGATAGCACCTCGGCAATGTCATCGGCCGTTACGCTGGTCGAATCGTCAGCCAGGCCAGCGGTAGCCCCGCCGCCGGAAAAGGCGCGTAGCTGGTCCAGCTTACGCTGAATCTCATCCTCGCGTACCCGCAGCTTTTTGGCGTCCTCGAAGCGACCTTCATCCAGGGCAGTTTCGCGCTCATCGCGGATGTCGCGCAGTTCATCGTAAGCATCATCCACGTCGGCCGGCTGCGGAATGCGGTACATTCGCACCCGTGACGCGCTTTCGTCAATCAAGTCGATGGCTTTGTCGGGTAGAAAACGATCGGTCACGTAGCGCGTTGACAGATTAACGGCCGCTTCAATGGCTGCATCCGTTATAAACAAATTATGATGTTGCTCGTACGCGCTCTTAATACCGCGCAAAATCTGAACCGCTTCTTCCGGCGAAGGTTCATCAACGTGAACCGGCTGGAAGCGCCGCTCTAAGGCCGCATCACTTTCGATATATTTGCGGTACTCATCCAGTGTCGTAGCTCCAATACATTGTAGTTCGCCCCGGGCCAGTGAAGGCTTCAGGATATTAGCCGCGTCAACTGAGCTGCCGGCCGAACCGGCCCCCACCAGCATGTGGACTTCATCAATGAATAAAATGCTCTCGCTAGATTTTAGTTCCTCGATAACTCGTTTGAGTCGTTCCTCAAACTGGCCACGATACATTGTACCCGCCACCAGGCTGCCTACGTCCAACTGCAATACGCGCTTGTTTTGCAGCGTATCGGGCACTTTGCCGGCGACAATGCGTTGGGCCAACCCTTCGATGATGGCGGTTTTACCGACGCCCGGCTCACCAATCAGCGCCGGGTTGTTCTTGGTGCGGCGAGCTAAAATCTGGATGACGCGCTCAATTTCAGTCTGACGGCCGATTACTGGGTCCAGCCGGTTGTCCTCAGCCAGCGCGGTCAGGTCAGTCGCCAGTTGATCCACCACGGGCGTTTTGCTCTTTTCTTTGCGATTGCGCCGCCGGGTAGGTGAAGCCGCTTCACCGGCCGTAACCGGATTTTCCTTGAGCATCCGCCGCGTTTGGCGCCGAATCTGCTCGCTGTTAATGCCGAATTTACGCAGCACGTCAATGGCCAGCCCTTCATTTTGGCGAGCTAAACCAAGCAGCAGATGCTCCGTGCTAATGTAATGTTGACCCATGCTGCGGGCCTCTTCGACTGCTAATTCTAATACACGTTTGGTGCTGGGGGACAGTTCAACTTTGGAGAAGGGGGTGCGGCTGCCCGGCCCCCCTGATAGGCGCTCGACCATTGCCTGCACCCGGTTGACGTCTAAACCGAGTTCGCGAAGTACGCGGCCAGCAACGCCACCTTCCTCGCGCAGCAACCCAATCAGGAGATGCTCACTGCCAATATAGCTGTGGTTTAACCGTTCAGCCTCTTCTTGTGCCAGACTTAAGACACGGCGTGCCCGCTGTGTAAAACGTTCCCAATTTTTTGAGTTCACCGGTGTTCACCTCGGTTCATTACAGAGTCAAATAGTATAAAGGTTACAGATGGTAACTTAATTATTACCTCACTGCATTATGGACGTACAATAATTGGTCGAGATGTTTAACAACGCTTAATGATAATTGGGCAGGGCGCAATGATAAGGTGCAGTTTACTTTAAGCAGTCAGCAGCAGAGGGTAACGGCCGTTTTGGTCTCACCCTCTGCTTGCTCTCTTATTCTGTGGCTAACAGTGAAAAGTCTGCTTCTAAGTACTCGGCCGAAGCAACTTGTTTCAGGCTCAGGCCAAGTTGCCTTTGGTCAGCGTCTATCCGGATAACACGTACCATAACGTTTTCCGATGATTTGACCACTTCCCGAGGATGCTCCACATGCCCATCTGATAATTCAGAAATATGGATAAGGCCCTCCAGCCCGTACTGGTCATTTAGCCGGGCAAAGGCCCCAAATTTGGTCAGCCGGGTAACTTTGGCTTCAAGGAGCTGACCTTCTTCATAAAGTTCGTCAATCATTGTCCACGGGTCTGGCTCAAGCCGTTTGATGCTGAGTGCGATGCGCTGGCGATCCTGGTCAATGCTGAGGACGCTGACCTGAACGTCATCGCCAACCTTCAGAATATCACCGGGATTGCTTACGCGCTTCCAGCTTAACTCAGACAGATGGACCAGCCCTTCTACGCCGCCAATGTCTACGAAAGCCCCATAGTTGGTCAGATTGATGACACGGCCGTCGTACTCATCCCCTTCTTGAATTTCTTCAAGCAGGCGGGCGCGGCGCTCTTCGCGGATTTCTTTGCTGGCAGCACGTTCAGACATGATGAGCCGATTCCGTTCCTGGTCAACTTCGATCACCTTCACGGACACCGTTTCGTTAATCAGTTTTTGCAACTGTTCATTGGTGGGACGCCGGTTGGCAAAACGACGGGGATTGATCTGGGAATTGGGTAAGAAACCGCGCAAAAGGCCCAATGAAACCAGAAGACCGCCGCGATTACAGCCAATAACCTGTGTTTTGTATATATCCTGGCTTTCGAGCAGGCCGTTGGCCAATTGCCAATCCCTGTCCTCTAACGCCCTGTTGTATGAAACAATGATGTTGCCATCTTGGTCCTCAATGTTCGAGATATAGACGGCAACTTCGTTACCAACAGCCAGTTTGGTGCGGGTCTCTTTGTCAAAACTGGACAATTCCTCGTTGTCAATAATGCCTTCTGATTTGGCACCAATGTCAATGAGAATCAGATTGCTCCGATTTTCTACAACCCATCCTGTACGAATCTCGCCAACAGCAGGCAGGTTTAACTCTTCTTCTAACAAATACTCCATGGGATGGCTGGTGTCACCAGCGTCCGTTTGCATCAACATATTTCTAAAACACCTCGATTTTTCCTCCGTTCCAGGGAGGGGATTTTGCCTGATTATACTTTGTTTGATTGTATTGGCAATAGCTATGCGACGACGTCGGCCAGAGTAACCTGGTTGTCAACACGGCCGTTATGGGCAAAGCTGGTGATGTTGTTGATCGTGGTATTGGCAATGTTATACATGGCGGTGTCGGTAAAAAAGGCCTGGTGACCCGTGACCAGCACGTTGGGCAGCGTCAGCAGCCGGGCAAAGACGTCATCCTGGATCACCTGGTTCGATAAATCCTCGAAGAAGAGATCGGCCTCTTCCTCGTAGACATCCAGCCCCAAATGGCCGATCTGACCCGTTTTTAAGCCTTCGATAACGGCCGTTGTATCAATCAATGCGCCACGGCTGGTATTCAGCAGCACAGCCCCAGGTTTCATCTGGCTAATCGACTCCGGGTTAATCAGGTGGTATGTTTCCGGCGTCAGCGGGCAGTGCAGCGTGATGATGTCTGACTGGGCAAACAGTTCGGGCAGGGTGGTGTAGGTGACGCCAATTTCGCGGCAGGTCTCGTTGGGGTATAGATCGTAAGCCAGCAGTTCGCAGCCGAAGCCGCGCATCAGTTTGGCTACCTCGATGCCTATTCGACCGGTGCCCACAATGCCCACCGTTTTACCATGCACATCAAAGCCCAACAGCCCGTCGAGCGACAGGTTGCCATCACGCACGCGGGAGTAGGCTTTGTGGATTTTGCGGTTCAGCGTCAGCAGCAGAGCCACGGTATGCTCGGCGACGGCGTGGGGGGAATAGGCCGGGACGCGCGCCACGGTCAGGCCGTGTTGCTCGGCCGCTTCCAGGTCAACGTTGTTGAAACCGGCGCAGCGCAGAGCGATCAATTTGGTGCCGCCCGCGGCCAGGGCCTCGATGGCTTGGGCGTTGAGCTGATCGTTGACGAAGATACAAACGGCCGTATAGCCTACGGCCAGCGGCATCGTTTCCAGAGTCAGACGTGGCTCAAAGAAGGTCAGTTCGTGACTGTGCCCTTCGTTGGCTCTGGTCAAAAAAGTTTGATCATACGGTTTGGTGCTAAAGACGGCTACTTTCATAGATTTGGTTCTCCTTCGGAAATAGGACGCAGATTAACGCGGATAAACGCAGATAATTTTCATTTATCGTGGTGCGCTGCGCCCATGTGGAACTCCTCTGTGATTTGCCCGTTGCGTTAACGTCTGGCGCACGCGGGCCATATCGGCAGCTACATGACGTCTAAGTCCAAGATAGCAAAGCCCGGCCGGAATAGCAACAATTTGAAAGATAGCCAGGCCGACGGCGTAATTATCAGGTGAATCATAAACGGCCGTTAGCCAGGCAAAAACAAAGCCGGTTAGACCTACGCTGATAGCGCTGCCCACCGAGCGGAAGACGCGGCTAATCCCCAGCATTGTGCCCCGGTGTTCCGGCAGATTGACGTCAGCCACAATGGCCGACCAGGCAGGCGTAGCCGCCGCTAACAATCCCACACCGGCCGTGGCCACGGCAAAAGCCAAGAAGACATACCCGTTGGTAAAGATAGCCAGCAGCGCTCCCCAGGCGATAGCCAGCACATTCCCTTCGGTCGGGATAGTCACGTTCCGCAGGGGCAAAAAGAACAGCAAAACCAAAAATGGGATAGAGCCGAGCGTGCCCAGTGCCCCCATGTTAGCCCGGCCACGCTCTGAACGTCGCTGCCATTTATCGGCCAGATGGCCGGCCGGAATGGCCAGCAGCGCGCCGGCGTTAAACAAAATGACGAAGATGTTGCCTACAATGGTAGCTGTTTCTAAGCCGTAGCCTTCGGCCTGAACGCGAGCAATGGCCCAGCGCGGAATCCAGATGGTGGAGCCGAAGGCGAGTGAAAAAAAGAAGGATTGCCACAACAGCCAGCGGTTGCTGGGATGGCGCAGTAGCGCCCATATGTCCTGGAATTTGATGCGGTAATCGTAGCTCTGGCCTCTGGCAAAGAGGGGAGAAAGTTCCGGGTCGCGCCGGCCGCGTTGGGGTTCGCGCGTAAACAAGTAGAGCAAGGCAAACAGCAGACCGGCGGCAGCAATTATGAAGAAGGGCATGCGCCAGTTGAGGGCGCCTACCGTACCGGCCAGCAAAGCACCTACACCACTGCCCAGCAGTTGGGAGAGACTCCATAAACTGAGGGCCACCCCACGCCGCCCGGCGGGAATGTAGTCATTGACGACACTAAAACCGATAGAACTTATGCTGCCGACGCCAACGGCCGTTATTGCCTGGAAAACAACCAATTGCGTAAAGCTGGTGGCCAGGCCGCTGCCAATCATGGCCCCGCTCCATAGCAGCGTTCCCAACAGCAGCAGTCGTTTGCGCTGCCCCCGGTCGCCATAATAACCCCAGAAAGCAGCCGAACCGGCTACCAGCAAAATATAGCCCGATGTGACTAGCCCCAAACTGGCCTCGGATGCGTTGAGGGCGCGGGCAATCAAGGCGTACAATGGGGGCAGTACGCTGGCAGCCGCGTTGTCCAGTGAGGCCAGGACAATGAAGATGGCGAAGGAAGCGGTTGGCCCAAAACGTTGCTTTAGGCCAAAGCGGAGCTGATAACTGGACAAGTTAGAAGGGTATTTCGCCGGACGCGCTGATAATATAGATATAAGGACCGCTGCAATAAGGTGGTAACTGTGCTTCTATTTTGTCCGGAACGTCTTCAGCAATTTCGCCAGCTACCCAGATAAAGTCGCCAACCGTGCCTACCGGTCGGCCTCCGCCGTCGAGCATGACGATGAATTGCTCGCGTCGTTCCAGGCTGTAGTCAGGTGGCAAAATGGCCAGGAAGCTGGCCATAGGCGCGTTCAGGTCGGCTGAATCCGGTATATCGACGTGGATGCAGCCGCTGTGCCCGCTTAAAATGCCGACAAAATCCCGTACTTCCACATCTGGTTCGCCATCATGGCGCAGGGTGAAGGCGACGTCCGGGCTGCCAACGGCCGTTTGCTGGGGCGCGGGTGGTGTTTCTGTCTCAGCGTCCGGCGTGTCCTGACAGGCTACCAGGCCGTACAGCACGAATAGCGAAAGTATGGTGACATAAATGAGGGTTTTTTTCATAGTCGTTTCACCTTTGTGTACGGAGTGTAGAGATAGAGTGTAGAGGGAAAGTCTGCTTTTCCTCTAGCTCTAGCTCTGGCTCTAGCTTTCCGCGCCAGTTTACCTTGCTCTAATGGTCGTTTCCAGATAATGCTGCTCAATCTGAGTTGTTTATTATATTCGAGCAGGGCTGCTGACCAAAATCTGAAGGCAAATCAACAGTGCAACCCTTTTCGTGCGCACAACAAACCAGTTTAACTGGTCCGCATGACACAGCCTAAGGCGCACATTGCCTCATGGGTGGTCAGGAAAATATGGTCACGACCTACGTGGTCAATAAACCCGACCCGTTCCAGCCGGTCCATTACTGGCCCTTTGATGTCTGTCAGGTGAAAATCGACCCCCGCATCACGCAGCCGGTCCACCAACGCTTCCAGCGTCTCCAGGGCGCTGGCGTCAATGAAGTTGATGGCCGAGCCGATCAGTACCACGTGGTCAATATCCGGCCGCTCGCTCACCAGATGCAAAATCGTATCTTCCAGAAAGCGGCTGTTGGCAAAGTAAAGGCTCTCGTCGATGCGAATGGCGGCCACCCCCGGATAGGTCTGCACCGGATGGCGCAGCACGTTGCGATAAGTCTCCCCATCTAAACGGCCGACTTCGGCCACGTGGGGACGGCTGGTGCGCCACAGGTAGAGGCCCAGGCTGGCTAATACGCCAATCAAGATGCCCATCTCGACACTGATGACCAGAACAGCACCAAAAGTAACTGCCCAGGACGCGGCGTCAGCTTTGTTATAGGCCCAGGTTTGGCGCAGCGTACTCAGGTCGACCAGCCCCATGACGGCCACCAGAATAATGGCCGCCAGCACGGCCTGGGGTAGAAAATAGAAGAGGGGCATCAGGAATATAAGGGTGAGGGCTACGAGAACGGCCGTTATAATCGACGAAAGTCCCGTATTAGCCCCGGCCGCAAAATTGACCACCGAGCGACTAATTCCTCCCGTAACCGGATAGCCACCGGTAAAGCTCGCCCCCAAATTGGCCAGCCCCAGCGCAGCCAATTCCTGGTTGGGGCTGACTTTTTGTCGCCGCTTACTGGCCAGCGATTTGGCCACCGAAATGCTTTCCGTATAGCCCACCAGACTGATGGCCAGGGCCGTTGGCAGGAGTAACTGCCACAGATCCAGGTCAAAAGTGGGCGCGGTCAGCGGAGGCAAACCGGCGGGTACGTCCCCCACGATGCGTACGCCGGCCGTTTCATGTAGCCCCAGCAGCCAGACCAGCAGCGTACCTAACAAAACGACGACCAATGGCGCACTTTTGGCCAGGGGCACACGCCACTTTTCGGCCACGCCCCAGGCGGCCAGTTGGGTGGCAAAGCTGTACTTAAAGTAGAGCAGCAAAGCCACACTGCCCAGCCCAATAGCCAGGGTGATTAGATTTGATTGGGGGATGGCAACGGCCGTATACCAGGCCGCCCCCACAAAATTCTCGCTCGCGGGCAGGGAAACTCCCAGCAGATGGCGCACCTGGCTTAGCCCAATCACCAGCGCCACCCCGTTGGTAAAGCCGGACAGGACGGGATGGCTTAGAAAGTTAACCAGAAAGCCCAGCCGTGCCAGCCCCATGACCGCCTGGATAATACCCGACAGTAGGGCCAGAACCAGGGCTAACTGAACGTAATCGACGCTGCCCGGCTCGGCCAATGGCGTCAGGGCCGTCGCCACCAACAATGAGACGATGGCTACGGGACCAACGGCCAGGGTGCGGCTGCTGCCCAGCAGCCCATACAAGGCGACTGGCACAATGCTGGCGTATAGGCCCACCTGAGGCGGCAGCCCGGCCAGCAGCGCGTAGGCCATCGCCTGCGGCACCAGCATAATGGCCACGATCAGGCCCGCCAGCAGGTCACCAGGCAGGTCTTCGCGTTGGTAGTTGAGCAGGGGGGAAGAGGCGAAGAGGCGGAGTGGCGCAGTGGCAAAGTGGCGAAGCGCATTGTCCGCTACCTCGCCACTTCGTTCCTTTGCCACTTTGTTAAGCGGGGATGGCTTCACTTCGTTCAAAGTAATCTTCAGAGCAAAAGGCGAATGTGTCCAGATCATCTTCGTCGTAACCGGCTTCTACCAGCTCTTCTTCGGCTGCTTCTTGAGTCCAGCCTTCGTTGAGCATCCGGTGCAGCATCCATATCAGACCCACGCGGGAGCCGGTGCGACAGTGGATGAGGACTTTTTGGTCTTTCATCTGGGCGATCACATCCTGAAACTCCTGGATATGCTCTGGTTCTAGTTCGTAGGCGGGCAGGTTAAGATGGGTGTATGACAGCCCGGCCCGGCGGGCGTTCTCACCCTGCTCGGCGGCCCGTTCCGGGTCGCTCCGCATGTTAATCACGGCGTCAAAGCCATCTTCGACCAGCCGGTCCCAGTCGTCAATCTGGGGCTGACCGGCGAGAATGAATTCGGCCGTTACGGGATGAAACACAAGCTGCGATTGGCCGCTGGCCACGTACTGTTGCAGCTTGGTGCAATATGGTTTTTTCAAGGGTTTGGCTCCTTTGGGACGGAGGACGGAGGACCGACGACGGAGAGTCTATTTCCGTCCTCCATCCTTCGTCTTCCGTCATTTCTTAGATAAACAGGGCCGCTTTCGCGCTACCAGCATCGCCCAGGAAAGTGGCTACACCGCCCAATTCCAGGCCGTCGATTAGTTCGTCGTCGTGGACGCCCAGCAGTTCGCGGGACATTTCGCAGACAACCATTCGCACGCCTAACTCTTGGGCCATTTCGAATAGCTCCTCCACCGAGGCGACTTCGTGGTCGTTCATCAGTTTGCGGATGATTTTGGCCCCGGCCCCAAAAAAGTTCATCTGGGAAAGTCCTAAACCGCCGGTTCCGGCCGGCAGCATGGCGGTGAAGCCTTTTTCCAGGATGTTTTTCTGGTCATACGATTTCTTTTTCTTGACCACGCTGAGGCCCCAGAAGGTGTAGAACATAGAGACTTCCATACCCATGGCGGCCGCGCCGGTGGCGATAATCAGGGAGGCAATCGCTTTGTCCAGGTCGCCAGAAAAGACGACCATCGCCAGACGGTCTTCGATGTCTTGGGCCGGAGATTCTTCTAACGCTTCAACCCGCGCTTCCAGCGCGGCGATTTTTTCCAGTAGGCTTTTGGTGTCTAGCGGGGCGTGGCCGTTGCCATTTACGCTGACGGCATCTGCTGTTTGTACGCTCATTTTTCTCTCCTCATTTGTTAGAAGAAACCGAGTTTTCACAAAAAACTCGGTTTCTCAACGATTCCTTTTATTTGGTCCGCTTCAGGTAGTGGACATACAGGTCTTCGCCATTCTCCTGGACAGTTTCTTGCTCCAGCAGTTCCATGTTTTTGGCTGTTTTAGCCCAGCCCTGGAAGTCAGCGATGGAACCCCGGTCGGTGGCAATTACTTTTAACACATTGCCCACACCGAGGGTGTTGACCGCTTTACGGCTTTTAACTAAGGGCATGGGGCATTTGGCCCCTTTTACGTCTAGTACTTCATCAAATTGGATGCTCATTTCTAACTCCTTAAATTATGAATTTTGAAGGATGAATTATGAAGAAAAGTTGTTCATAATTCGTAATTCATCCCTCACAATTATTTACGATAGGGCGCAGATATTTTTGCCTAATTCTAGCTCGCTGGCGGCTTCTTCGTCGGGTTGGCTGAGGCCAGCGTTGACTCGTTTGATTTCCACGTACTCTTCGGGGAAGTGGGGCAGGCTGCCCAGTACGTAGTCGGTAAATTCTTCGAGTGAACGAGGCTTGAGGGCGTCGTTCTGACCCTTGACGGTGGCGTAGGTCTCGACAAAGATGCCGTTGCCGCCGTCTTCATCTTGCTGGCTAAAATGGGCGGGCAAGATGTAGGTGTCATCGGTGAGATGGGGCGGCAGCCGGTGGAACATGCTCTCGTAGAGAATGGGTGTCCAGCGTTCGCCCTGGCCGCCCAGGTCAGGCCGGCCGAATGATTGTAAGAAGATGCCATCGCCCGTGAACAGGTAGCGGCCGCCGTCGGGGGTGGTGGCCAGGTAGTTGACCTGCCCCAGGGTATGGCCGGGGAACCAGATGGTTTTGATGGTCATCTGACCGACCTGGAAGGTTTGCCCGTCGTGCAGATAGTTGTAGCTGATGGTGGCGGGCAGCATGTCCAGAGGGTGGATGGCGTCGTAGGGGTGCATGTAGTAGTTGGCTCCGGTAGCTGCTTTAAGGGCTGGCCCGCCGCTAATGTGGTCGGCGTGGGCGTGGGTGTCCAGGATGTGGGTCAGGGTGGCCCCGGCTTCGTTGATACTGTTCAGGTAATAGTCGATGTGGCGCAGCGGGTCTACAATGGCAGCCTGGCCGTCGCTGATCAGGACGAAACTGAGGTCGCCACGGGCGGGACGGGCAATCTGGATAATACGGCCGTATTCCCCATCAACCACATCGCGCACATCGTACAGGTCGCCCCAACTGGTGATTCCTTCTTTGAGGTAGCTGACGCTGTACCCATTGTCACGCAAAATTTCGGCCACATATTGGGCTGAGCCTTCTTTGGCGCAAACGACTAAAATCTCTTCTTCGGTGGAGACATGTTTGGCCAACGTTTCCAGGCTGGCTTCTTCATCTTCAATAAACTCAAAATAGGGCAGGTTGAGGATGTTCATGCTGGCCCGGCCTTCAACGCGCCAGCGGTCGAAGTCGTCTTCGTTGCGAACGTCCAGAATAAAGGGGACGCTGCCGTCTAAAATAGCGGCGTACAGTTCGGCGGCGGACACGGGCGCAATTGCGCTTGCGGCTTCATTGGTAACGGCCGTTTCTTCCATAACTAAGGTCATCGGTCTTTCACTCCTTTGAACGTGATAAGTGATTCTTGAAACGCAGTGCGTAGTGCATACTGACTACTGTCAACTGCTTACTGCATACTACACTTAGGAGTATAGGCCGAGACTTTAAGGGGCGTGTAAAGGGAATGTAAGGATTGTGTAAGGATGAGCAAAATGTCCCCGCGCCCAGGCGCGGGGACGTGGCATGGTACAAATGTTGGGAATAAGCAGTGGGTTATACCCCTAGCACCATTCCACTACGGCCGGGCAAGGAAAGGGCGATCTGGCCGGGTTCAGCGGTGACTGTGATTGCGCCCTGCCCGTAGAGTGGTTGCAACGTCTGGGGGTCTGGGACCAAATCGGCCGTTTCCAAAATAACCGTCTGATCCTTTTCCGCGACGTTAACGGCCACCAGCAGCACCTCCGTTTCATAGCGACGGGCAAAGGCGTAAACGTCTCCGACGGCATAGCGGTGCTGGTAGCTACCGCGCCGCAGAGCAGCATGGTTGTGGCGCAGGGCGATCAGCTCCTTGAAGCTGGCCAACATCCCTTTGTCCCAGGTGGCCTCATCCTGCCAGGGGAAGGTCCAGCGGGCGTCTTTGTCATGATGTTCGGCTTCATACTCAGTCGTGCCCCGAATGGCGATCTCGTTGCCGTAGTAGACGCAGGGCGCGCCGGGGAAAGTCATCTGTAGCAGCGTGGCCAGCAGGACCGAGCGCTTATCGCCGCGCACCAGGCTCAAAATACGCGGTGTGTCGTGGCTGTCGAGTAGATTAAGCTGCGCCTGGGTAATTTCCCAATCATAGGCTTCTAGCAACTGCTGGATTTCTTCGGCATAGCCGGCCGCATCCAGCGCGGGATAGGGTTGGTAGGAGCGGTTGCCTGCCAGCGGCCGGCTGACCCGATCTCCGGCAGCAAAGGCCACAATGGCCGAAGTCAGGGGGTAGTTCATCAGGGCGTCAAAGCGGTCGCCTTGCAGCCAGTCGGGAGCTACCTCCCAGATTTCGCCCACGATGTAGGCTTCGGGATTGACGGCCCGCACCCGCTGCCGAAACTCTTCCCAAAAACCGGGGGTACTGATTTCGGCCGGTACGTCCAGCCGCCAGCCGTCAATGTCATATTCACGCAGCCAATATTCGGCAATCTGCATAATGTACTCGCGCACCTGAGGGTTGTCGGTGTTGAAGTTGGGCAGGGCGCGGTTGCCCACCCAACTATCGTAGTTGGCCGGTCTGTCGCCGTCGTAGGGGGCCAGGGGCCAATCCTCGACCCTGAACCAATCCAGCCAGGCGGAGTAAGGACCGTTCTCCAGAATGTCGTTGAACTGGAAGAAGCCGCGGCTGGCGTGGTTGAAGACGCCGTCAAGGACAATGGCAATGCCCCGATTGTGGGCCTCATCGACCAGCTCGCGCAGGGCGGCGTTGCCCCCCAGCAGCGGGTCTACCTGGTAGTAGTCGTGGGTGTGATAGCGGTGGTTGCAGGCGGATTGGAAAATGGGATTGAGGTAGAGCGCGGTGATGCCCAAATCCTGGATATAGTCGAGCCGTTCCACAATGCCGGGCAGGTCGCCGCCTTTGTAGCCCTGGCCGGTAGGTGGTTCGTCCCACGGTTCGATATTGGTGGGCTTTTGCACCCGTGTGCTTTTGGCAAAGCGGTCGGGGAATATCTGGTAGAATACGGCGTCTTTAACCCAGTCAGGGGTGTTTATGTTGGTCATGGTTTTCTCCTAAAGGTGGCGGGGTGGCGAAGTGGCGAAGTCGCCCACCACTCATCATGTTTCACGTTTTACGCTTTACGCTTGTTGTCTAAAATGGTCTCGATTTCGTCTAGCTCTACGGCCGTTAATTCCCAATCGGCCGCTTTGGCGTTGGCTTGCAGGTGTTCCAGCCGGGTCAGGCCAGAGATGACGGAGCAGACCTGGGGTTGGGCCAGCAGCCAGGCGTGGGCCAGTTCGGCCAGCGTGCGCTCGCGGGCTGCGGCCCAGGCGGCCAACTGCTCGATGCGGTCGTAGTTGACGTCAGTCAGGTAGCCCTGCACGTAGCTGCTCCGCTCCCCACGCGAGCCGGCCGGAGCGGCTTTGCCTCGTTTGTATTTGCCGGTCAAAAAGCCGCCGGCCAGGGGAAAGTAGGGAATGAAGCCGATATTGCGGTATTGGCAGTAGGGGATGACTTCCCGCTCCACCTCCCGTTCCAGCATATGGTAATGAGACTGCACAGAGACGAAGGCTGACCAACGGTTGAACTCGGCTAGCAAATTGGCCTGGGCCAACTGCCAGGCAGCAAAGTTAGAGGCTCCCACGTAACGCACCTTGCCGCTGCTGACCAGGTCGTCCAGCGCCCGCATGGTTTCTTCGATAGGGGTGTCGGTATCCCAACGGTGGAGCTGGTAAAGGTCTATGTGATCCGTTTGCAGGCGGTGCAGGCTGGCTTCGACGCCGTTCATGATGTGGTAGCGGGACGAACCGTAGTCGTTGGGGCCGTCGCCCACTTTGAAGTGGACCTTGGTGGCCAGGACAAAACGGTCCCAGCGCCCTTTGAGAGCTGCACCGAGGGCTTCTTCGGAACGGCCGTTTTGGTAGATATCGGCCGTATCAATGAAGTTAATGCCCAAATCGAGGGCCGCATCCAGAATGGCGGGCACGGCTGATTTCTCCACCTTGCCGCCAAACTGATTGGTGCCCATGCCGATGACCGACACGCGCACGCCTGAATGGCCGAGTTGACGATAGTTCATGAAGGCTCCTTGATGCTTGAAGTGTGATGGGCTGAGCCAATGGTCACGTACGCATCACGCTTCACGTATCACGTTTTGTTAAATTTCGTTGAGTATAGCGGCGGTTGGGCGAACTGTACAGAATTCGCCGTGGAGGCTGGCCAGGTTGGTCTGGTGGATTTCGTCGGCGGTGTAGTAACGGCCGTTATACTTCCGATCAAAGGTGGCGGTGGCATCCTCAACCAGCGTGACCGTAAAGCCCAGGTTGGCTGCCATGCGTGTGGTGGTAGAGACGCAATGGTCGGTCGTCAGCCCCACAATCACCAGATCGGTAATCACTTGCTCACGCAGGTAGGCTTCCAGATCGGTGCCGATAAAAGCGCTGTTCACTGTCTTGCTAAACTGTATTTCGCCGGGCAGGGGCTGCGCTTCATCTTTGAAAGCGTTACCCGGCCGTTCCGGGCGCAGCGGGGAGTTGGGTTCGGTTGAACAGTGACGGACGTGGATAATCGGCCGTTGAGCCTGCCGCCAAGCCGCCAGCAGCCGGGCGATATGGGCTTCCGCATGGGGGTTGTTGCGCTGGCCCCAGTACGGCTCGTCAAATCCTTTTTGCACGTCAATTAACAACAAGGCAGGTTTGCTCATGTCCGTGAATTTCCATCTGAATCCAGATAATTTAAAGCAATAGCGACAACGGCTGACCAGGCCAATATCTTGAATTCACCGTCTTTCAGCGCATTCTCGATTTCATCTCGACTGAGCAATAATAGCTCCTGGTCTTCCAGGTCGTCACTGTTTGGTTCCGCCACTCGTTTGGCATTCAAGGCCAGGAACAGGTGCATGGTCGCTATGCCTCGATTTGGATCTAAAATGTAACTACCGAGGTTGACCCAATCGGTCGCTTCGTATCCCGTTTCCTCAAGTAATTCTCGTTTGGCCGCCTTAATCGGTGTTTCGTCTGGCTCGAGCATGCCGCCAACGGGTGCTAAGGTCGTGCCCGCCACGGCATATTTTGTCTGCCGAAAGCAAAGATAGTAGTTATTTTCCGTGACAGCCAGGATGATAGCGGCGCTTGGAATAACAAGCCAGGCCCAGTCGGGGATGATTTTGCCATCGGGCAGTCTTACCGTATGGCTTTCTACCGTCAAAAATTGATTGTGTTTGAGAACGGTTTTTCGGGATACGGTTTCCCAAACGCGCAGTTCTTTTTTACCCACGTCTTGCCCCCTAATCACCATTGCTCACGATGGATAACGTCTGTCTGTGGATGCCGGCCGCGCTTTAATGAAGGGGAGCGTTTGTCGGGGGCCGCGTAGCCGATGGGAATAACGCCGACCGGCGTCACTTCTTCGGGAATGCCCAGCAGCTCACGACAGCTATCCAGGTCCCACATACCGGCGAAACCGGCGGCCAGGCCCTCGTTGACCACCGCCAGCAGCAGGAGCATGACGGCAAAGCCGGCGCTTGGCCCCCGGCGTGCCAGGTCGAGAATGTGCATGATGGTTTCATCGGGAACAGGGGTTGGCTGAAAATTGCGGACCATGCGTCTGGCCCGCACGACTTCTTCAAATTCCATAGCTGGCCTCAATTTTACTCCTTTTACGGCCGTACCAACACCCGTTCATCCCCCACCCGTTTTGTGATGCGCTCCTCGTCCAGGTGTTCCAGGATGGCGATGGCGTATTTGCGACTGGTTTGCAGCAGGTCGCGGGTCTGGCCGGCGTCAATGGCGTCTTTTTGGCGCAGATAGGTTGTGACCTGAGCCACAATCTGTTCATATTGGGCCGGGGCGTAGACGACGTCCTGGCTTAGCTGGCGCAGTTGGCCCAGCTCGACCAGGGCCAGGTAAACATCCTCGCCTACGGCCGCCTGGCACTCCTTGACGCTGGGGGATTCGATGCCGGCCTGGGCAAAACGGTCTAACAATTGGTCAACGGCCGTTTGCTGCTGCGGGTTGAATTTGACTTCGTGGCCAGGCAACCGGACCAGCGATCCTGCTTCTGCCAATCGTCCGGCGGTCACGGCCGTTGCCAGCAGCGCGTTAAACAGGGGCGGCGTCACGTTGAGACGGCTACGTAACTCCTCCCGCGACAGGCCCAGGCGCAGCGGGTGCGTGGCATGAAAACGGCCTACCAGCCGTTCCGCCTCGTCCATCAGGTCAGCCTGGCGGCCGGCGGTCAGGATGTGGCCGTTGTGGTTGAAGATGGTTCCCTCAGCGGCCAGTTGGTTCAGGGCGGATACGGCCGTTTCTCCATCCAGCCCCACTTCCTTCAATAGCTTCTTTTCTGTGGTTGGCTCGCGGCGGCGAATAGTTTGCAGCAGCAGTTCGGCCGGGTTGCCCTCGGCCAGCGTTTGCAGCCGCTCAACTACCTCCGGCCGGAAACGGCGGTGACGGCGGCCGGGATGGGGATCGAGAACGCGCCCGCCCCCCAGCGTGGCCCCTGGCGAGGGGCGGCGCAGAATAAAGCGGTCGCCGCGAGCCACGGCCACCGGTTCGGCCAGCGCCAGTTGCAGCCAGCCTTCCGCGCCCGGCTCAATCTGTTTACTGCCGATGATGCGGGTACGGGCCACCACTTCGGCCGCGCCAGTAAACAGCTTGACTTCGACGTTGTGTTTCAGGGGAGCATCGGCGCTGGCCAGATGGCGGTAGGCTACGTCGAGCAAAATCGTGCCGCGCAGAACGCCCGGTCGGGCGATGACGTCGCCCCGCTTGACCTCATCCTTATCAATGCCGGTCAGGTTGACGGCCACGCGGCTGCCGGGCTGGACCACTTCTCGTTTGGTTTTGTGGGTTTGCAGGCCGCGAATACGGCCGTTTATCTCCCCTGGCTGAATTTCAATCGCATCGCCGGTGTGGAAACGGCCGTCGAGCAGCGTGCCCGTCACCACCGTGCCAAAGCCGGTCAGCGTAAAGACCCGGTCTACCGGCAGGCGCGGCCGCCCCAGGTCAGGACGGGCTTCCACCCCGGCCAACTGAGCCTGCATGACCTGTTTTAGTTCATCCAATCCCTGCCCGCTATGGGCCGAAACGGGCACAATGGGCGCGTCGGCCAGGACTGTACCTGCCAGCGTGTCGCTCAGCTCCAGCGTGACCAGTTCCAACCAGTCGGGGTCGTCAATCAGGTCCACCTTGGTCAGGGCCACCACCCCGCTGCGAATTTCCAGCAGGTCCAGAATGGCCAGATGTTCTTCCGTCTGGGGCATTACCCCTTCGTCGGCGGCGACCACGAAGAGGGCCAGGTCAATGCCGCCCACGCCCGCCAGCATATTCTCGATGAAGTCGCGGTGGCCGGGCACGTCCACCACGCCCACCTCTTCCTCGCCTAGCGTCAGCCAGGCAAAGCCGAGGTCAATCGTCAGGGCACGTTCTTTTTCCTCGGCCAGCCGATCCGGATCAATCCCGGTCAGGGCCTGAACTAAAGTTGATTTGCCGTGATCGACGTGACCGGCAGTACCGATTACAAACATAGCGTAAAGCGTGAACCGTGAAACGTGACGGGCTATTTACGCATCACGTTTTACGTTTTATGTAGTTACTCTTCGCGGACGGGAACGAGCGCAGCTGCCCGGCGACGTTCCGGGTCCTGGGTTATCGCTTTTTCCACTTCTTCCAGCCAGATAAGCGGGATTTTCTTGATGGCGTCGGACTGAGCATTCTGGACCCGTTGTAAGGTAGCTTTTTCGTTTTGCAGTTCTTTCAGGAATCCTTCTAGCTCTTGAATTTGTTCCTGAACCTGTCGCTCCTGACGAGAGATGTTTTGCCAACGCTGCTCGATTTCCATCTCTAAACCGCGCCACCTCTTTTCATTTTCCTGCGTAAAATTGTCCCAGCGGGACTGCATCCGGTGAGAGTCGATCCGCATGATTTCGGTTGCTTCTTGCTGCTGCTGCTCTATCTGGCGCTGCCAGCCGCCCAACGTATCCACGGCCATTTTGGCCTCTTTATACTGGTCAGAAAAGGTGATCCACTCTTTGCGAAAATGGTCTAAGGTGCGGTTGTGTTCTTCGAGGGTATCGCGCCATTTCTCCAGTTTTTTGTTGCGTTCGTGCTCCCCAATTTGCACCTGCTCCATCCAGCTTTTGACGCTGTCTTCCACTTTGACCAGGTTTTCTTGAATCGATTGATAGGTGGTTTCCAAGCGGGCTACTTTGCTGGCCAGGACGTCGGTGCGGTCGTTAAAAGGTCCCCAGCGTTTATTGATTTCAATGATGCTGTTTTGCAGATCGGCAATGGCGCGACTGTTTTGCTTCTCCTTTTCTTCCAGGAACGGTAAAGTACGCTGCAACTCTTCTACCCGATTGCCTATGGTCGAGATCTGGTTTTTTTGCTGGCCAATCAGGTTAGCTAAACGGGCTTCTTCGGTGCGGCGCAGCTCCATCTCTTGTTCGAGGCGACCAATGGCGGGCAGCTCCTTACGGATGTCGGCCAGTTCGCGGCCCACCGTTTCATGTTCCACGCGGCGTATGCGCTCCTGCTCGTCGTTGGCCTTGACGCGGCGCTGGTCATACTGGTCAATCATCTGCACCATTTCATCTTTGAACTGGCCGAGCTTGACGTCGATTTGAGGAATACGGGTAATTTGCGCCGTCACCAGGGCCAGTTGTTTTTCCAGTTCTTGGATGCGCTGCTCACGGCCGCTGATTTCCCGCTGTTGCAGGCCATATTTCTGCTCAATTTCTGCCAACTGGCGGTTGACTTTGCGTCGCTCCTGGTCAAGCCATTCAACCTGATTGCGAAGCTGTTCGACTTCCTGGAGCGCGTTGCTATTGGTGCTGCTGGTTGTTTTAGCCATAGGGGTCTCCTATTGCGTATTGGGTATTGCGTAGTTTGAAGTTGTTACGCAACACGCAATACGGACTACGTACTAACGGCCGTTTCCTTGAAAACAATATCCGGGTATTTGTTGCGGTAAAAATTGAGTTCATGTTCGGAGTTGAAGAGGGCCACTAAACGGCCGTCCGCATCCTCAGCCCGCAACAAACTGTAGCGCCAGGGAAGCTGCTCGATCTGTTCGGCCGGCCCTTCCAGCCAGCGGGCCACCTGATGTGACAGCATTTCCAGCCGCGTCTGCACATTATACTCCTCTTCCAGCCGGGCCTGTACTACTTCGAATTGTAGCACACCCACCACGGCCAAAATCGGGTCCCGCTTCTGGGCTTCCGCCTCATGGAAAATCTGCATGGCCCCTTCCGTTTCCAGTTGGGCCAGGCCCTTGAGGAACTGTTTCTGCTTGCTGATGTCCAGGTTAATCAGACGGGCAAAATGCTCCACGGCAAAGCGAGGGATGGGGTCAAAGTGAAACTTGCCGTTGCTGGTAATCGTTTCACCGATAGCGAAGTTGCGGTTGCCCGGCAACCCGATAATGTCCCCGGCGAACGCTTCATCGACGACGGTCCGCTCCTCGGCAAAAAAGCTGTAGGGGCGGCTTAGTTTGTGGGTCTTGCCGGTGCGCGGCTGGGTAACGCTGATGCCTCGCTCAAAGTGACCGCTGCAAATACGTACAAAGGCCACGCTGTCCCGGTGACGCGGGTTCATATTGGCCTGAATCTTGAAGACAAAGCCGGAGAATTCATTTTCTAGCGGGTCAACGGGGCCTTTATTGCTGGGATAGGCCATCGGCGGTGGCGCATATTGGATAAAATCATCCAGAAATAGCTGGACGCCAAAGTTGGTCAAGGCACTGCCAAAGTAGACCGGGGTTTGCTTTTCCTGCAAAAAGGCTTCAGTGTCAAAATCCATCCCCATTTCTTCAATCAGGCCCAGATTGAGGTGCAGCTCTTCATATTGGAAATCGCTCAACGTCTCAGCAATGCGCGGGTCGTCCAGGTCGGTGATGTATTCAGGGGAAATGGTCTGATTATGAACGGTGCGGTCGTAGAGGTGGACATGCTGGCTGGCCCGGTCATAGACGCCCAGAAAACGGTCGCCGTCGCCGATGGGCCAGTTGACGGGGACCGGCTTCATCCCCAGCACGGTCTCGATTTCGTCCAGCAGGCCCAGCGGATCGCGCGCCGGCCGGTCCATCTTGTTAACAAAGGTGAAGATGGGAATACCCCGCTGGCGACAGACCTCGAACAGCTTGCGCGTTTGCGGTTCCACACCTTTGGCGGCGTCGAGGACCATGACGGCGCTGTCGGCGGCCATGAGGGTGCGGTAGGTGTCTTCGGAGAAGTCCTGGTGGCCGGGCGTGTCGAGCAGGTTGATGGTGTGGCCTTTGTAGGGGAATTGCAGGACGGTCGAGGTAATGGAGATGCCGCGCTCCCGCTCCATGGCCATCCAGTCGGAGGTGGCGCTGCGCTGGCTGCGCCGGGCGCGCACGCTGCCGGCCAGGTGGATGGCCTGGCCGTAGAGCAGCAGCTTTTCGGTCAGGGTGGTCTTGCCGGCGTCGGGATGGGAGATGATGGCAAAGGTGCGCCGGTTTTGGATTTCGGCGGCCAGTTTGTCAGGGTTGATGGTCGTTTCACTCATATTGGCTCTGGAGACCGGCGAGGTTTTGCGCTTTGTTTATGGCCAACTAAACCTCGCAGGTCCGTATAATTACTTGATTTTACCGCAGAGGGCGCAAAGTACACAGAGTTTTTATGCTCTGCACTCCTTGCGCTTTCTGCGGTTGGTTTTTTCCGGTGGCTTGTAAATTTTGTCAGACGGGGCGTGAGGATAGCATGAAACGGCCGTTTTGCGTAATCAATTCAGCAAACGCCAAGCCAGCTACCTTAGGCTGGCTTATGATAAACCAGCGACGACTTGATGGCATTGCGTAAATTCTCCGCATGAGAACGAGACGGATTGGGACGGCCGTATTTGGCCATCATGGAACGAGGTTGGGTGTTGGTCTGGTTGGCGGGCGTCAGGGGATCGATCATTAGATAATCGCTGCCGTCCGGCGTGCGCTTGACCAGGACCACCCAGTGCTGCACGTGGTTACTGGTGTTGGGTTCATTGTCCACCTGGGCCAGGACGATATTGCCCGCCGCCAGCTCGGTGTCAATACGCTCAATCGGGTCGCGCCCGGTCCAAATGCTGTGTTCAATCCGGCTGTTCTCCCAGGAGCGCAGGTTGCCTTTGTGCTGTAGACCAGCGATCAGTTGGGGGGCGGCGAACTGAATGGCCGATCCCACAATGGCCTGATTGCCCTGGTTGCGTACGCGCTGGTTCATCTCTTTAGGGTCGATACGTGTGCCAAAGGCAGAGAGGCCCATGGCCATGCAGGTCAACAGACAGCCCCAGGAGCCGATCGTTTCCTCCCCAAATCCCAGTTTGTCGCCCGACCAGGCGGAATCAAGTTGGGAATACCAGAGAGATGAGTCGTTGAGTAAGCGGTCGAGGGCTGTATTGTGGCCAGGCGTAACAGAAACGGCCGTGGTGGAGACAATCGTGACCCATAAAGCATCGCCGAACCAGTCGTTCCGGTCATCCTGCATACGCCACAGCGTTTTGTACACCGTGGGCTGGCCGTTGCGGGCCGGGGGGGCGGTCATGGGAATGGTCAGGGTGACGGTTTCACCCGGTTTGGCGTTGGGGACCTGGTGGCTGACCAGGCCGCGAGCCATCGGCAAATCTCCCTCAATGTAGTTGAGACGGAAGCCATCCCCCCAGTGGCGGCTGCCCGTGTTTCTGACTAGCCACTGCTTGTCAAAGTCGGTACCGGCCACCAGGCGCGTGTTATCGGCAATGGTGTGGTCGGCCACGAAGACCATATCGGCCGCCCGTACGCCCGTACCGGCCGTAGGGGCGGGGATGGTGGTGATTTCTTGAAACACAAAACCGAGCCGCTTATCCTGAGGATCGCGCAGTTCCCACTGGCTGCGATAGGTGCGGCCGGCCGCAGCGGGCGCGGTCATATCTAGCTTAATGGTGGTGGTCTGACCGGGCCGCAGCCTGGTGAAGTCGGCCACCTCGGTCAGCTGGTAGCGCGTCTGGCCAGTCATAGGGGCCGGATTGGGGCCAGTAGGTAAGTAGACAAAGCTGTAGCGCTCGTCCCAGTTGGTGTTGCCGCTGTTTTTGAAGGTCCACTGGCTGGTAAAGGTGGAGCCGGTAGGAACGGCGTTGTGGTTGGTCAGGCTGGTGGCAAAGGAAAGGAATTGGGCATCCGGCCTGGGGACAGCCGGTTCTTCAGCGTCGGGGGGCGGTGGTGGTGGGGGTGTGGACGGCCGTTCCTGATTCTTCATCGCCTCAAAGGCAGCGTAGATATGGGCTTTGGGCTGGTTGTCAATGGTGTTGACCCCGGCATTCCGCATCAGGTCGGTCCAGCCGAACCAGATGAGCGCGGCCACGTAGTCGTTGAAGTTGGTGGCCAGCTCCTCGGTCACTTCGCGCATGTAGGTGGCGATACTCTGGTAATGCTCTGGCCCGATGTGGCTGTCGGCGGCCACGCCCACCTCGGTAATCCAGAGGGGCAGGTTAGGGAAGGCGTTTTTGAACTGGTTGAGCGCATCCCCCAAACGGCCGATACTGCCAAAGTTGAAGAAGGGGGTTGTGACGAAACGGCCGTAGGGATGGTAAGCCATAGCGTCCACCGGCAGGCTGCCCCCTAGCGCCTGCTGCACCTGTTGGGCGTAGGGGATGGCGTCGTTGGGACCCGTTTTGAGGCCGCCAAAGACCATTTTGGCCCCCGGATGGGCGGCGCGAATACCGGCTACCGCCTTGTCCAAAACCTGGGCATAGTTAGCCGGGGCGATGCCAATGGCCGAGGGGTTGGGGTTGCCGGCATCGCTGCCAAAGCCGCTGTCTTGCTCATTGTAAATCTGGTAGGCAACCTTGTCGCCAAATTCGGCGCACATGCGGGCCACGCGGCCGCATTCCCGGCCAAAGGCTGCGGCGTAATCAGCCCAGCCGCCGTTGTCCCAGGGCCCATTGCCCCAGAAGGTGTCCTGATGCAAGATAATCAGAGAACCGATCCCGGCGCTGGCGTAGCTCTGGATGATGTGGCGGTAGCGCTGTTGGTAAGCTTCCTCAGGCGTTATGCCTTCGCGTGAGGCCCAGAAGACGTAGCGCACCCAATTAAGGCCGGTCAGTCGATCCACGTCCAGCGGATGGCCGCCAGGGTTGGGATTGACGTTCATGCCAAACTGGACCGTGTCCGCCGCAGGGGTCGTTCGCGGCGTGGGGGCCACTACAGGGGCCACGACAGAAGCCACGACGCCGATGCGGAGCCAGTGGGTGTGGCTGCGTGCCTGGCCGTTTTGCTGTATTTGCCAGTGAAAGGCGTAAGCACCGGCCTGGGTGGGGGCCACCAGGTTAAAACGAATCTGGACGGTGGTGCCAGGGTGGATTTCCGGCCGGCCGGTCATTTCTTGGAGGGTGATGGTGGCTGGTGCGCCCATAGGATGGGCCACGGCCGTTTCCGTATCAGATGTGTTGGTCTCTACATAGACGATTTGCAGGTTGCCCGGCCAAACCTCGCCGCTTGTGTTGCGCAGCGTCCAGGTGCCGGTGAACTGCTGACCGGGCTGCATATTGTTGAAGTTGGCCACGCTGTTAGTGAATTGGACCATCTGGTAGGTAAGTGGGTTGCTCATCGGGTTCTCCTCGTGTAAATAGCGACGAAGTACACAAATTTCAGGAATTCGTGTTCATCCGTGAAACTCGTGGGTCACAGTTTATGTCATTGGGCCGGTGGCTGTCAACCACCAATTTCACCTGTCTTTGCGTCACGTCTTTGCCTGTGTGTCCGCGTGTAATAGCGTGGCGCGACACCATTGGTGTAAAGGAGGATCGTCTTGGGCAAAAGACCAGAAGGCGGCCAGCCAGCGGCGGGTGGGCTGATAATGTTGGGCCAAACCGCGCTCAGCCAGCCATGCCTGGGCCAGTTGGCGATCTTGCTCAGTGGCGGTGGGGGTGATGGGCGGGTCAAGGTAAACGGCCGCTGCCACCGGGTCCAGCCGCGCATCGCCCATAATGGCCACCACGCCGAAGTCGAGAACGGCCGTTATCTCTCCCGCCTCATTTGCCAGCATATTGCCAGGAAAGGCGTCCAGATGGACCAATACGGGCACGTCCGGTTCCGGCAGGGCGTTGGCCAGCGCGGTAGCTGAGACATGGGCAAAATCGGCCCCGGCTGCGGCCAGATTGCGAGCGGCTCGCCGGGCCAGATAGTCGCGGTAGGTGGCCGTGCGCATGGCGTCCGGTCCGTCTAGCAGTTCCCCGTACCAGGGGCGGACTATGCCAAGCCGGTGAATGGCCGCTGCTGCTTCCAGGTAGGCTACGATGAGCCGCTTGCGGTTGGGGCCACGCACTTCGGCCAGCAGATCAATTAACGGCCGTCCTGCCAACCGCTGCTCAATCGTAACTAAATGCCCGCCAACCGCTCGTTTGTCTAGCACGGTGGGAATAGCAAAGGGAACCCGGTCAGCGTTGACGGCCATTTCCCGGAGCAGGGAGATACGGCCGTTGACTCCCTCTACTACTGTACCTGGCCGATAAACACGAGCCACCCGCGCCCCATCCAGCGCATATACCCAGGTTTCACCTCCCTGACCCAGCAGCGCGTCTGGGCCAATGCCCAAAGCGTACAAAACAGGATCGGGTGCCACACGAGCAGCTTCCTTCATCTGTTCCTTTACCTATTTGTATCAAATCCGTATACGACGTCATTTCACCTTTTCTAGCTTACGTCTTTTCGTGGCCCCAGTTGGCCAGCCAGCGGTCGGTGTGGGGCATACCGCTGGCGCGGGTGATCTCGGCCACGCGCCTGGTATTGTAAGGTACGCGGTGTAGTTGGATGGTGATACGGCCGTTTTCCCACCGAACCAGCCCATACTCTGCCCCATGGGGTCGCCGGATGGTGCCGTCCGGCGTGAACTCGTGGGGCACGCCAACGCTGCCGGGATTGACGAGCCAGGATTGGTGGAACCGGCGCACCAGTTGGGCATGGGTGTGACCACCAGCCAGGACGGTGGCCGTGTGACCGGCTAAAAATTTGGCCAGGTCTTCGTCCGGCGTCATGGCCTGAATGATGTCGTCATAGGAGCGCGGCGAGCCGTGGTAGCAGAGAACCTCTACGTCTGCGGCCAGGGAGATGGTTATGATGGGCTGGAACGTTTGCAGGAATTGGCGGTGAACGGCCGTGATCTGTGCCGCGCCCCACAGTTCAACCTCATTAATAAAATTGGTTTGCTCATCTCGTTCAGGATGAGGCTGCGGGTCCAACAGCCAGGCATCGGTGTTGCCCATAACCACCGGGATGGCCAGTACCTGCAGCCGGTCCAGAACGGCAGCGGGCTGCGGTCCGAAAACGGCTACATCTCCCAGGCAAACCATATTGGCAACGCCGAGGCGATCCAGGTCGGCCAGGACCGCTTCCAAGGCAGTCAAATTGCCGTGAATGTCAGACAAAAGAGCCAGCGTTTTCGTTTCGTTCATGGTGATTGTCTGCCGCCAGGACGCGAAGGTTTGTTCTGAGTTCACTGAAGACCTGCGAGGTTTTGACTCCCGTTTATTGCGACACTCCTGGCGTAAACCTCGCAGGTCTGCTTATTTTACCCCAGCCCCGTTTTCGCCTGTTCCTTTTTAGCCCAGTTGCGAATCGCTTTGGATTCATCCTGAAGGGCCTGATCCAGATATTTGTGGCCGAACAGCGTCACCGATGCTCTGAAGAAGGCGTGGCGCGTTTGGTAAGCCCCGTTTTTTATGCCTTGCTCAACATAATGTTGTATGTCATCTTGGGGTAGTTGGTCCTTAAATTCAACCAGCGCATCGGCTATGCCCTGATGAACCAGGCTGGCATCTATTTCGCTGTTCCAATAAAGGGCGGTCAACTGGTCCAGCGATTCGCCCAGGCGCACCAGTTCGGGGATAGCCAATCGCTTAAGGTAAGGGGGTGTGTAGGTTATGCTGCCCAACTGCTGCCGAATGAAAAAGAGCGGGTCTTCATACATTGACTGAATGGTTTCGACATGCGCTTCTAAAAATTCCAGTTCATCTTCGGTGGGGGTGATGCCGGCTTGCTCGTAAAGGGCCAGTAATTTTTCGATGTCGCCACTGTTTTGGGCATCCGACATTTGCCAGGCCAGCGGTGCCCTGCCCACCGACTTTTGACCGTTGAGCCAGATGTGCAGCAGTTGTTTTTTAGTATCATCGGAAACATCGCTGGCGCACCAGGTGGCGGCCAGGGCTTTGCCCCAACTGTGATGGACCTCATGGCACATGGTGCTGAAACGCCAGAACCACCAGAGCAGCTCATCTTCTTCCACCTCTTTTTGCCGCACGAGCCATGCCAGCAAGTCAACCAGTTCTGACTTGTTAGACAGGTCTTCTAGCCAGTTGTATGAGCCAAACAGGCCTCTCTGGGCATAGTCTAGCGTAAAGAGCAGCAGACTATAGACGGGCATGACGAGCATCCCTTCACGGGCCAAAAAGGCGAGCATGTTGACCAGTCCAAAGGGGATACCATATTCCTCTTGAGGGTCCATTTCGTCCAGCGCGTATTGGCACAGTTTAATTTTGGTCAGACGGCTGATTTTGGGGTTGTTTAGTACCTCTACCAGCGCATAGCCAAAAATAAAGGGAAAAGCCAACTGATATTTCATGAAGGCGCTGACCGGCAGGTTATCGGTGAATCCGTGATCCTCGTTATAGGCATGTCTGCTCTGGCGCAGGGTCCGCAGGAGTCGTTTCCGTTGATCATCGGGTATTTGCAGTCGATCTGCCAGTTCATCAAAGTCAAATATGCCCCAGTGGGCATCATCCTCGTCCTCTTCGTCATATTCATCATAATCGTCGTCATCAAAGATAAGTGACAACTCCTCCTCTTCGATGAATTCTTCAACCAGATCGTCAAAGTCGAGGTCCGGCGCGTCGTCATAATAATCATTCATTTCGACGACAAAGGAGGGGGCGGACAGGAAGTTAGGGGTTACGCCCTGCTCGCGCAGCCGTTGGCAAAAGGCGTCGAACCAATCATCCTCTTTGTCGCGGGCGCGGCGGGGTTGCAGGGCTTTGGCCTCTAGCTCCATGCAAGACCAGTCTTCGCCCGTTTCGATCCAGCTGGCGATGACCCAGCCGGGGATGGCGTCGATGGTGGGTTTGTCCCAGCGGACCAGGTAGTCGTTTTCTTGTACCTGGCCCACGATACGGCCGCTCCACTGACCAATATCCAGGTCAAACGGCTCATATTTTGTGCCGCTCTTGACGGTTACTGGGGTGTTGGGTGTAAGCAGTTGTCGTGACATGATTTGCCTCCTCTTTGCTACTGATAACGAAAAACGGTCTCTGTGCGGTCAGCAACCGCATCCGTGACCTTTTGGCGGTGTTGGCGAACGCAGTTTTCCGGCGGCTGATCGGGTGGATGATAGGCTATGTTGGCCGTGTCTTGGGGCTGATTGTGCGGGGCAACGGCCGTAAACATCAGCACCATCTCCGCCTCATTCTCCGTGACGTAAACGCCGGTCAGGTCCTCTAGTTGGATGGTCAGCCCGGTCTGCTGTTGGGTGCGGGCAACGGCCGTTTCCCACGGCGCTTCATCCTTACCACAAGGACCACCCGGCAGCCCCCAACGGCCGTCCGCCTGTTTGACCCACAGAATTTCATCAGGCTCCTTTCGTATAGCCACATGCGCGGCCACGCGCCAGGGCGGAGCCGGCACAAAAGGGGCTTCTCCGCGCCAGCGGCGCCGCAAATTTTTCCACGGATAGACAACGCGCTGGATAATCAGCTTGCCGAGCCGGCCCCAAACCGACAGCTTCTGCCGCTTCCAGATGGGTGGGCCGCCCTGATGGTGCCACGCTTCCAGCACGCGCTCTCGCTGGATGTTGATCAACGAACGTGGCAGGGGATCGACGCTAAAAAAGCCCACCTGGAGCGATTCGGGCGACGTTTGTAGCTGTCCCCCGCGTTGGATGCAGCGAAACGTAAAATTCAGCATGGGCATATCGGCCGTCCACTGCCAGAAGTAAAGGCCGGTCAGACGCACCGGTAGGGCCATCAGGCCCGTCTCTTCCCGAATCTCGCGGGCGGCGTTGTCGGTAGGCAGTTCGCCCGCCTCAATGCCGCCGCCGGGCGGGGCCAGCGTGCGCGTGTCGTCCCGCTGAATCATCAGGACGTGGCCGTACTCGTTGATGACAATGCCGTTGGTAGATAGTTTCATTGTGCAAAAGGGCGCAGTGGCGAGGCGGCGCAGTGGCAACCTCGCCACCCCGCCACTTCGCCACTCTGCTACCCGGCTATCATCGCCGCCGCAATCTGGTTGTGGCGTTGGCGGATCGGTTCGAGGTCGAGGGTGGTAAGCTGACTACGGCCGTATCCATCCGGCTCAACCACTACCTTACCGTTAATAATCGCATAATCGACCCAGGGCGGCTGGCAGAAGACAAGTGCCGACAGCGGGTCGTGCAGTGCCCCGGCAAACTCAAGACGATTGAGGTTGACGGCGATGCAGTCCGCGCTCATGCCAGGGGCCAGATAGCCAATGTCGTCGCGGCCTAAAACGGCTGCGCCGCCCCGCGTGGCCAGTTCCAGCGCTTGCCGGGCCGACATAGCCCCGGCGTCCCCCGCAAAGCCGCCGCGCCCACCAGGGGTTTCGCTCAGGTAGCGGGCTGGGGCCACGCGCTGCAACAGCATTGCCTGCCGCGCTTCGGCCAGCATGTGGCTGCTGTCGTTGGAGGCCGAGCCATCCACGCCCAGGCCGACCGGTACGTTGGCCGCCCGCCAGGCCAACACGGGAGCGATGCCGCTGGCCAGGCGCATGTTGCTGCACGGGCAGTGGGCTACACCAGTGCCCGTGCGGCCGAAAAGCTCAATCTCAGGGCTGCTCATATGGACGCAGTGGGCGTGCCACACGTCGTCGCCGGTCCAGCCCAGCGACTCGACGTAGGCGACCGGTCGCTGGCCAAAGGTTGCCAGGCAAAATTCTTCCTCTTCCAGTGTTTCGGCCAGATGGGTGTGCAGACGGACCTGGTAGCTGCGGGCAAGATCGGCCGTTTCGCGCATCAAATCGGGTGTGACGGAAAAGGGGGAACAAGGGGCCAGCACCACGCGCAGCATGGCATGGCGGCTGCCGTCGTGGTAGGTTTCGATCAATCGCTGGCTGTCCCGGAGGATAAATGGCTCTTTTTCCGTGACGCGGTCGGGGGGCAGCCCGCCCTGGCTTTCGCCCAATGACATCGACCCCCGCGCCGCATGAAAACGGACGCCAATCTCCTGGGCGGCTCGAATCTGGCTGTCGAGGGTGCAGTCGTTGGGGTAAATGTACAAATGGTCGCTGCTGGTGGTGCAGCCGGAGAGGGCCAGTTCGGCCAGGCCAGTCAGGGTGCTGATGTAGATCGCCTCGTCGGTCAGGTTGGCCCAAATGGGGTAGAGGGTTTTGAGCCAGGTGAACAGGTCGGCGTCAGGGGCCAGGGCGCGGGTCAGCGTTTGATAAAGATGATGGTGCGTGTTGACCAGACCCGGTAGCAAAACGTGGTCGGTGAGGTCGATGATGGTATCGGCCGTGGCGGGTAATTCGGCCGTTGGTCCTACCTGTTCGATCACATTGTGGCGGACAAACAGGCCACCATCGACGATTTCCCGCCGTTTGTCATCCATTGTGGCCAGTAACCTGGCGTTTTTGAGTAGTAACGTGGACATAGTTGGTCTCCTCGTGCAAAGTTACACAGTGGCGACGTGGCTAAGCTGGCTTGCTGCCACGCCACCTGGCAACCTCGCCACCTTGCTCCACTTTAACACTTTCATAATTGCTTGGCAACGGATTAGCCATTGGTATAATAGAACCCTGGCTGGGGATGTGGCGGAACTGGCAGACGCGCATGACTTAGAATCATGTGCCGCAAGGCGTGTGGGTTCGAGTCCCTCCATCCCCACTTTCAGACTTAATTTTTTATAAACTCGAAGAAGCGTTGCCCTGGCAACGCTTTTTTGTAGTAAAAAGAGGTAATTCGTGACGCTACAAGTTCATACAGAGCAAAATGATCAACGAGAAGTAATTATGCGGGTGGAAGTAGCCGAGGAGCGTGTGGAAGCTGCCATGCGTCAAAAGGCCCGTGAGTTGGCCCGAGAAGTAAATATTCCTGGCTTTCGGCGGGGCAAAGCGCCTTATCAGGTCGTGCTGCGCCGAGTCGGTCGTCAATCCCTGCGTTATGAGGTAATTGAAGATATGGTTCCGCAACTGTTCGAAGAAGCCTTGACGCAGACGGATCTCACGCAGGAAGAGCTATATGCTCGTCCTGAACTGGACGATATGATTGAGGAACCGTTGGCACTCACTTTTAAGCTGCCGCTTCAGCCGGTGGCCACGCTGGGTGACTACCGCACGCTGCGCCGCGACGTTGAGCCGGTTCAGGTGAGTGAAGAGGCGGTTGATGAGGCGCTGGCTCGAATACAGGCTCGTTATGCCAAGACTGAAGAGGTAGAACGGCCGGCCGAAGCCGGTGATCTGATGACGATTGGGGGTGTGGGCAAACTGTCGCCTTTGCCTCCCGCTGAGACCGATGAAGCCGATGGCGAAGCGACGGCTGAGCTGGCCGACGAAATTTTGTTTGACCAGGAACGCATCAACGTGGTGCTTGACAGCGAGCAGACATTTCCGGGCACGCCTTTTGTTGATAACCTGATCGGTTTGAGCGCAGGTGATGACGCCACCTTTATCTTTACTTTCCCTGATGATTATGAGGATGAAGAGCTGGCCGGCCGTGAAGCCAGCATTGAGGTGACAGTGCGACAGGTACAGAGTCGTGAATTGCCACCCATTGATGACGAGTTGGCCCAGAAAGAGGGTGCTGAAACGCTGGCTGAATTGCGGGCGAAGCTGCAACAGGAGCTGCACAATGAGGCTGAGGAGACGGCCAAGAATGAGTTGCTTGAGTACATGGTGGGCGAACTACGCCAAGAGGCTGTGTTAGCCTACCCGCCGGCTGCTGTGGAACAAGAAGTTGATGACATGGTGGAAGCCATGAAGGAGCAGGCGAGCCGCGCCGGCTGGGAGTGGGACGATTACCTGATGCTGCGTGGTGAGACTGATGACAGTCTACGGGTGAGTTTCCGGGAAACGGCCGTAAAACGACTGGAAAACAGAACGTTGTTAACCGAACTGCTGACGCAGGAGAAAATTAGGGTCTCACCTGAAGACATCGACGCCGCCCTGGATGAGCAGTTGGCTAAGTATGAAGATGAACGGCTGCGCGAAGGGATGCGCGAATACTTCATGCAAGGCGATGGCTTCACCAATCTGGCCACCGGGCTGCTCAATGAGAAATTGTACCAACGGGTACAAGAGATTTTGACCGGCAACGCCCCCGATCTGAGTGAGTTGCAACTTATTCCGCTCGAAGACGAAGAAGAATGATGTCGATTTGACAGGTTGGTGCCCCGGTCTATCAAATCGGAAATGTTAACGCAAAACTAATAGAGATGGGCTATACTGCTAGAATAAGTTACGCTGATAGCAAAGTCATTCGACATAATTTTGCAACTGCATCACTAAGGAGAAGCAATTGATGAATCTTCCAACCTCATTGGTCCCCATGGTCATTGAGTCTACCGGTCGGGGTGAGCGAGCCTACGACATTTACTCGCTACTGCTCAAAGAGCGTATCATTGTCTTAGGAACGCCTATCAATGATCAGATAGCCAATCTCATTGTGGCCCAGCTTCTTTATCTGGCCCGTGAAGATGATAGTAAGCCGATTCAAATGTATATCAATTCGCCCGGCGGTATGGTTTATGCGGGCATGGCCATCTATGACACCATCCAGCAGGTGAAGTGCCCGGTTTCGACGGTCGCTGTTGGTTTTACGGCCAGCTTTGGCACCATTCTGTTGACCGCTGGCACCAAAGGGATGCGTTATGCCTTACCTAATGCCACTGTCCACATGCACCAGCCGTTGGGCGGAGCGCAGGGTCAGGCGACCGACATTGCCATCCAGGCGCAAGAGATTCTGCGGCTGCGAACCACGCTGAACCAGATTTTGAGTTTTCACACTGGCCAGCCCGTGGAGCAAATCGCCAAGGACACAGATCGGGATATTTACATGAGTGCGACTGAAGCCAAAGCGTATGGTTTGGTGGATGAGGTGCTGGGTAATGACGTCTCGCAGGTAGTGGCCAACGTGGGGGAAGCAGCGCCCAGTAGAGAAAACGGCCGTAGCTAACGGCTGTCGTCAACAATTCAGGCGTTAATAAGATTGCTGTGGCTGGGTGTTCCACCCCGTGTGGGACACCCGCTTTTTTGTCAATTTGCGTGCATATACCACACCTCATATAATCCAGCACATCTATGGTAACGGCCGTAATATATCAAGTTACCAACAGAGGTTAAGCATGTTCGATATAAAAATGCGGCGATTACTCCTTTTCTGCGCTGGCCTGATGCTGATAGCTGTTGTTGGCTACTGGTTATCCGCGTCGCCCGTATCAGATGTAGCCCAGGCCCAAAACCGGACCATCTTTTTCTCGGCCGGTAATTACTCGGTGGCTGAGGGGAACAACCAGACCGTTACAGTTCGCATCAATCCTCCCCTGACCGGTAATAATACCGCCAGCGTACAATACACCACGCTTGATAGAACGGCCGTGGCCGGTGTCAACTATATTAGTACCAGCGGCGTCCTCACCTTTACGGCCACCGTGTCTGAGCGGACCTTCGTTGTAGAAACGTTGCGCGACAACGTATTTACCGAAAACCTGATTGCTGACCTCATATTGCAGCAAGCCACCAATGCCGATCTGGGCACACCCAACATTGCTACTCTTACCATCGTCAATATTGACGATCCGCCCACGCCCACGCCATCGCCCACAGTAGGTGGCCCCCCCATTTATGCCGACCAGTACGAGCCGAACAACACTTTCCAGACAGCTTACACCTTTAATGCGGCCGGGCCTGCTCTTTGCAACATTACCCTCTGGCCCAGAGGGGACATCGACTTTTTCCGCTTCCATGCCAAAGCCAACACCGTTTACCAGGTAGGTACGACCAATCTTTCCCCAGGTCTGGATACGCTGTTAACCGTTTATGGCCCGAACGGGAACTTCATCGACCAAAACGACGATATTGACCCGCCCAATCGTCGGTCTGAAGTCACTTTCTTTGCCAATCAGGCCGGTTTCTATTATGTGCGCGTTGTCAACCAGGATCCATCTGATCCAACAAACAAAACCTACTGTCTGGACGTTCAAGAAACGGCCGCACCTACTCCCACGCCTACCCAAACGCCCATCCCTGGTGATGATTGTGAGTTTAACAGCACGATAGAAACAGCCTGCACCATAGCGGTTGACCAGATCGTGCAGGCTGATTTTGTGCCTGTCTTTGGTAGCCTACAAGACACAGACGTCTATCGTTTGTGGGTCAAGTCAGGTGTTACCTACAGATGCGATACGATCAACCTGTCAGCTTTTGCCGATACCAACATGATATTCCTCAATCAGTTTGGGGGTGATTTTGATCCGATGTTGGGTAACGAAGACAGAGATCGTCTGGCTGGTGACTTTGGCAGCACCCTGACGTGGCGGGCTACTTACACGGGTTGGCTCCACATCATGGTTGGCCCGGTCAATCCCCCTCCCTATGAGGAGTCGCCTTTACATACCTACGATTTGTTGTGTACGATACTTGATGTAACGCCAACCCCTACGGCGACCAATACGGTGCCGGCGCCGCCGGGCACGGGTCCTGGCATTGCGCCTACCTGGACGCCGACACCTGACGTGACGCCGGAACCGACCATTACGCCCTTCGATTTTTCGTTCCTGACGCCAGAGCCAACGGCCACGCTCCCGGCTGTACAGTTCCAACCGTTGCCCACTTCTACCCCGGTCAGTGGTGGACCGCGCAATGTGACGATTGATGTCACGCTTTACTATGACATCAATAATAACTTTACACCTGATCCCAATGAAGGAATTGAGGACGTAGCTGTGGCTTTGTATGAAAGCAGCAGCGGCCGTTTACTGGCTTTTGGTTATACCAACGGAGCCGGTATGGTTAGCTTTGACGGCATTGCCGCCACCGGGCCGGTTCGCGTTGTCGTGCCCTTCTTTAACTACAGTCAGGTAGTTGTAGGCGAGCAGACAGCTATTCTGTTGCGTATTGCCCCGCAGCCGTTGCCCATTGGTGTGCCTTAAGCTCTGGCGGACGAGACTGCCTGGCCTGACAAACCGGGCCGGTTGGTTTAACTAAGGATTTTCATGGCAGAAGCAGAAACACAGCAGGGCTTTTTACAAGAACTATGGGCCACACGGCCGGGTTTAGTTGTTGCTGTTGGCCTGATGTTTGTGCTGTTTTTGTGTCTGGCATGTGGTGCGTTAAGCGTCGCGGTGTGGCAGACCGTAACGGATAGCAGCCGTGTTGTTACGGCCGATCCCACCCCATTCCCGGACAGTAACGGGCTGCCTTTGTCCGAGCCGCTGGTGGTCGGCATCAGTGAATCGGAAACCGTCTCGGTGACGCTTGACCTGCCGGCGACGCTCAATCTGGCCGGACAAACCTTCCCCGTACAAGCGCAGGTGGTGACGGCCGATGGCCTGTGGTCGCCCCAATTGACTGACCAGGAAACGGCCGTTTGGGTCTACGGCACCATCATCAATTATGTGGTCGGTTTGCCGTCCTCTGCTGAAAACCGCGCACTTCTCACCGAACTGGCACCTGGCAACGATATCCGCCTGACTACACGCGGTGGCGTTGATTTTACCTTTACCGTAGACAGCCGGCGCACCGTGCCCGTCACCGAACGCCAAATCTTCGCCCAAAATAGGCCGGGCATTACGCTGGTGTTGCTTGGTGACCGGGCAGATGGGGCCGACCAGCGCCTCGTTGTCGAGGGCAGCTATGTGGTTGGTGAGACAGGCGTGTTTGGCGCGGACGACTCGGTTGAGCTGGGCGAACCGGCTCGGCTTGACGATTTGCAGATTACGGTTACGGGGGCGACCTATCTGCCCGATCGGCCGGAAGTGCCGTCTGGCTTCGCCTTTTACATGGTTGATTTTGAAGTGCAGAATATGGGTTTAACGGCCGTTGATACCGCCCAATATCAGTTCACCTTACGTGACGAAATTGGCAATCAATTCGCGGCCAGCCCGGTGGCCAGCCAGTTGGGTAACTATCCACCTCTATCCAGCTTTATTAACGCTGGTCAGACGCGCCAGGCCACGGCCGGTTATCAGATACCGCGCGGTTTGCTCAGCCCCACGCTCAACTGGGTAGTGGCCCGCAGCGGTGCCACCGGTCAGATACAGGTGAGCATACCGTTTAGCGGTAGCCCGCAGGCGGCGCGGGGCGCGGTGGTGTCGCTGCTAGAAGTCACGGTTAGCGAAGACCGCACCGGCCTGATTGTTACCGGTGAAGTGGCCAATATGGGCCAACAACCATTGGTTATTAGCGAGGAAAACGTTTCGCTGCGTACGGCTGACGGGGCGTCCTATCTACTTCTCTCCACCAATCCTGCTTTTCCCTGGAGCGTACCCTCTGGCCAGACGCTTCAATTTCGCGTTACTTACCAACGTCCGCCAGGGGATAGCGCGATTTTTACCGTGCTTAATCAACCCTTCCAGTTGACCAATTTACGTTAGGTTTCCTCTTCCTGTTTGGTAATAAAATCGAGTGAGGAGTCGTGTTCGCCATTGCGGCTGCTGTAGTAGAGGTACAGGCCAACGATGATACATAACACACCTAATCCCATGCCGCCTAATTGTAAGGGACCGACAAACGGCCGTTCAAAGTCAGGCTGTATGTGCGTTCCAATCCCAATCAAATCGGCCAATCCGGCCACGTAGGCCAATACCAGCCCCGTCGCTCCCAAACGGACGCCAATGTCTGCTTGCAGTGATCGCGGCGCATTCGTTCCACGCAGTCCATATACATAGCCGTAAAGCGCTACCGTAATGCAGGTCATCCCGATCAGCAGCACCACCATTTGCAAAATGCCGAAACCGGGCGTCAGGTCCAGCCCAATATAGTCGGCCAGCAGCGAGAGAACGCTTAGCGTAAGGCCAAGCCCAAATAGAACGTAAATAGTGATATGACGCACTCTGACTGTTTGTTCACGGCTCATAGCTTAATTCATCCTAATGGCTGCAACAAAAAAAACGCCACGTAACAATACGCGGCGTTCCTCTCTTTCTTCTGGTCGGGGCAGCGGGATTCGAACCCACGACCTCTTCAACCCCATTGAAGCGCGCTACCAGGCTGCGCCATGCCCCGACAGGATGCGGATTATAACAAAAGGTAGGGTGGGAAGCAAATTGGAGCGAGGTGGCGGCGTGGCAACTTGATTACCCGCTACTTGCCTGCCACCTGCTACTTGCTACCCGCCACCCGCTTGCTTTTTTTGCAGGCGGTCCAGCCGGTGTAGCAGATCATCTTTGACCAGGCGGGCCTGGGCTGGTGACCAACGGTCAATAAGGCCAAGCGCCGCCTCGGTCCAGCGTTGGGCCTGGGGCAGGTCGTGGGCGTGCCATTCGTAATGTTTGGCCAACTCCACGTGGGCGCTAACGTCATCATAGCTGGTGGCGGCGATTTGCTGCCAAAGGGGAACTGCTTCTTCGCGCCGTTCAGCACGCTTTAACAGCAGTGCCAGCCGGTGTAGGCTTTGCTGGTACAGGTCGAGGGGCAAATCGGCCGCCGCAGCCTGGCGCAATGTCATTTCGGCCGTTTCCGTCAGTCCTAAATCGGCTTGCCATTTGCCCAGGCTCAGCAGGTCTACGGGATGGAGATCAGACCGGCTTTGTTCCAGGTAAGCCATGACCTCAGTAGCCAGTGTCACCATGGAAAGCATATCGATGTGATTGTGGTAAAAGACGCGCTCTATCTCGTCGGTGTTGCCGTTGAGCAGGTATTGGTGGTAGAGCGTGGGGATAAGCCAACCAGGAACGTCAGCCTGAGTCCGGTTAACCCGCAGCAACCTGCTTTCCAGGGCACTCAAAGCGCAGGAGCCAAGCCGTTGCCGCCAGAGCCGGCGGGCAGGCGGTAACAGGTCGAGATGGGGCTTTTGCAGTACGTCGCTGGCCATGCGATTCATCAAATAGCGACGGTCGAGTAGGGGCAGATCGAAGGAACGGCCGTTAAACGTAATCAAGCCTGCTTTTTCAGCTAATAGCTCATCAAGCAGCAGCAGCATAGCCGGTTCGTCGCCGTGGTCACGCAGGAAATATTGACGCACCACAAAAGCGTTCTCTTCAAAAAACCCGGCCCCAACCATGAAGGCGATGGTGCCGGCCCCGGCCAGACCGGTTGTTTCGGTATCAATGAACAAAAAGTCGCGGAACTGGCAGTTGTCAAAGCGTGGCTCAGCACAAAAGGTGGCGGCGGCGGCGGGGTTATGGTCAAGCAGGGCGGCCAGGTCAGCACTGCCGTGTTGAAAATGCAGCGGGTAGACCTTATCTACGACAAAGCAAGGACCAACGGCCGTTTCTTCCAGGCGACCACCCGGCATTAGCGGTTGGGGTATATCTGCCGGGGCAGGTCGGCCAGGAAGCGGCCCTTTGACCTGAACCGACCGGTCCGGATAGGTGGATTTAAGGTGGCGTGCCCCTTTGACAACCCCTAAACGGCGTAACTTATTCTGCCATGCTTCACTCATAGGTCTGTCTTTTCGCAGTAAATCACAAACGCTCCCAACAGGTGACAACAAGCGCGGATTTCGTTAGTAATCTTGCCAGTGTACCATGAAAGGGGGGATAAGAACATGGTTTCGATTGGCGGTAACCACATAATGTTGTCATAGAGTAGGGCAATAGTTTGCTAACAACCATTGGTCAACGGCCGTTTTCCTCATAAAATAGCCCCCTATGACCAACCGGTATCGAATTCTGACAGCAGCGGGACTGCTAACGGCCGCTTTAGCCTTGCTGCTAATGGGTGCTTTGCACACCCGCCAGCTGGAACTGACACGCGGCCTGCCCGACGGCCTACCCCAGCCAATTGCCCATGCGGGGGTGCAGCCCGGCCTCAACCTCGATCTGGCGGCGTATGATGAGCAAAAACTGGCCGACAATCTGGCCCAAATCAAAGGGTTGGGTGTTAATTATGTCAAGCACTCCTTTTACTACGATGAGAATTTTGATTGGGCTGAGAGCGATAGGCTAGTAACGGCCGTATCCCACCACAACCTCACCCTAATCCCCCTGCTAGACGGCAGCCCCCATGACAACTTTGCCCCCGTACCGCCGGCCGACTTTGCTGCCTGGGCCGGGGATTTTGCCCAACGCTACGGCTCGCAATTTCCGGTCTATATCATCTGGGACGAACCCAACATCACCAGCCATTGGGGCGGCCAGCCCGTCAACGCCGCCGAATATGCCGCTATTCTCAGCGCGGCCAGCGCCGCCATTCGCGCCGCCGATAGCGAAGCCCTGATCAGCGCCGCTCCCTTAGCCCCCACCATCGAAACCGGCCCCCAAAACCTGGCCGACCCGCTCTACTTGCAGCGATTGTACGAAGCCGACGTGGCCCACGCTTTCGACATCGTGATGGCCAAGCCGTATGGCTTTGACTACTCACCCCACGACCGGCGCGTCGATCAGAACATTACCAACTTCAGCCGGGCCATTCTGCTGCGGGAGGTGATGGAACGGAATGGCGACGGCCACAAGCCGATCTGGGCCGGTAACTGGGGCTGGAACGCGCTGCCCGCCGGCTGGACTGGTCCGCCCTCCATCTGGGGGGATGCCACGCCAGCGCAGCAGGCCGACTGGACGGTAGCCGCCCTGGAACGGGCGCGGCAAGAGTGGCCCTGGATGGGGCTGATGTTCCTGGAAAACTGGCAACCCGGTACGCACGAGGCGGACCCGCGCTGGGGCTTTAGCATTGCCGGACGGGAAACGGCCGTTACCCTGCAACAGACCATCGCCCAATGGGATGAGGCCATCGCCTATCCCGGCTTCCACCTGGCCCGCCCCGACCATCCGGCCCAGCAATACCAGGGCAACTGGCGCTTCTCGCCTGAATTTGGGGCCGACATCAGCCAGTCGGAGCCACCCGACAGCCTGACCTTCACCTTCTGGGGCACCGACGTGGGGCTGCGCGTGCGCCGGGCCGATTTTCGCGCCCGACTTTACATCACCATCAACGGCCAGCCAGCCAACGCCCTGCCCCAGGACGAATTTGGCAGTATGTTGATTCTGACCAGCGCCGACCCGGACGAAGATTACATCAGCCTGGAATGGGTTGCCCGCAACCTGAAGCCGGGTATTCACACCATGACCATCACGGCCAGCCGGGGCTGGGACCAGTGGGCCTTGCACGGCTTTAGCGTGGCCTATCATCCGCCTGATCGGGGTTATCGCTGGGCCATGGCGGGGCTGGGGTTAACGGCCGTTCTTGCCCTATTCCTCGCTTTCTACGGCGCCCGCCGGGTTGATTGGGGTGCCTGGGATGCAAGATGGCGGGTTAGATACGGCCGTTTCTCCGACCAGACCCAACTCCTTTTAACCGCGCTGGCCGGGGCCATCGTGGCCCTCACCGGCTGGCTCACCTGGGGCAGCGAAGCGGCCGGCCTCTACCGCCGCCTGGGGGATGCCGGGCAGTTGGCCCTCACCGCCGCCACCGCCTCTATTTTCTACGTAGCCCCCAGCTTCTACGTCTATGCCCTGGCGCTGGTGGTTCTGCTGCTGCTCATCCGGCTGCGGCCGGCCTGGGGACTGGTCCTGATCGCCTTCTGCTTCCCCTTCTACGTCCCCGACATAACCAAGCCCATCTTCAGCTACCGCTTCTCGCCCGTCGAAATATTCGCCCTGGTCACGCTGGCAGCCTATTTGTTGAAAGCGATCCCGGAACGGGCATCTCAGTATGCAGTAGCCAGTAGTCAGTATGCAGTAGACAATAAAAAAGACTCACCACGCACTACGCACTACGCACTACGCACTACGCATCACGCATCACGCATCACGCAACCCGCAACCCGCAGCCTACACGCAGCCGATTACGCCGCCATTGCCCTCCTGTTGGTAGCCACCCTCTCCCTCTTCTTTACAGAACGGCTGGGGTTGGCCCTGACGGAGTACCGGGTGGTTATCGTAGAGCCAATCATCTTTTACTTCTTACTGCGGGCTATCCGGCCAAGCGGCCGGGAGATGTGGCGGCTGCTGGATGGCTTTGTGCTGGGCGGGCTGATAGTGGCCGGGATTGGGCTGTGGCAGTATGGTACGGGCCACGAGGCGCTGATTACGGCCGAAGAAGGATTGATGCGACTGCGCTCGATTTATGGCTCACCCAACAACGTGGCCCTTTATCTGGGCCGAATTTTGCCCCTGCTGCTGGCGCTGGCCTGGTTGGGTGGGCCAACACACGGCCGACGACGTTGGCTGTACGGGGCAGCGGCCGTTCCTGTCGGGCTGGCGATTTTGCTGACGTTTAGCCGGGGTGGGCTGCTGCTGGGCGTCCCGGTCGGCTTTCTGGTGATTTTCTGGGTATGGCAAAAGCGCAACGGCCGTTCCCCCTGGCCCTGGCTGATACTCTTTGCCGCTGCGGGCGCGATTGGCCTGCTCATCGCCCAACGCATACCGGCCCTGGCCGGGCGCATGGACCTGACCAGCGCCACCAGCTTTTTCCGCATCAACCTGTGGCGGGCCAGCCTCAGCATGATTGCCGACCATCCCCTGACCGGCGTGGGGCTAGACAACTTCCTCTATGCCTATCGCGGCCGCTACATTTTTGACGCCGCCTGGCAAGAACCCAATCTAAACCATCCCCACAATATTGTGCTGGATTTTGCCACACGCCTGGGGCTGTTGGGGCTGCTGGTTGGGGGCTGGCTTTTTTACAGCCTGGGCCGCACGCTGCGCCGGGCCATGCACCGCGTGACGGCCGAATGGCAGCCGGTGGCCGTAGGGCTGGCCGGGTCACTGGCGGCCATTCTGGCCCACGGGCTGGTGGACCACAGCTTCTTTTTGATTGACCTGGCGTATGCCTTCTTTTTGTTGTTGGGAACGGCCGTTTGGTTGGAGCAAAACAAGCGTACTACCGGTGCGTCATCATGAGATTTATCATCTGGCAAATAGGCTGCCTGCCCACTGGATTGCCTCTGGATAATCGCCACAGTCTAAAACAAATTCCTGGCCCGGACTGGCAGTCTGCAACAAAACGTGATCATCCTGTCTGCGCCACTTGTTTAACTTCCCATGGTAACTCAGGGCTGAGGCTTTGCCTTCGGGACACATCCATAAGGGCAGTTTCCAGTAGCTTACCGATGAATTGGGCGCAGTTAATTGTAGTTTGGGCATAAACCGGGGAAAAATGCCCCCACCCGCAATCTGTTGTTCAGCCAGACCGGGTAGGTCAAGTTGTTCACGGGCAATGTATACCGTATTGGACGACCGCTGTAACTGAAAATGAAAATGGGGATGGTATTGTGCCCAGGGCCACTGAACGACGGCCGTTTCATCTACGGCCGTTTTCGCTTCAATCTGAAGCCAGCCCCAAATAATATGTTTGGCTGGCGAATCAGGCTTGAACTGAATCTGATTCTCGGCCACGATCACTTCTCGAAACAAGCCAAAGAAGAGGAACAAGTCCCCAGGACCAACGCCCTGATTTCTCAAATGGCCTTGGGCTGCATTGGCCTGGCCAAAGATTGGTCGCCAGCCTTCTGGTCGGGGAATGCTGTTGGCATCAAGGTCCGGGTCTAAGTGGGCCCGATAATCAGGTTTGATACGGCCGTTGGTCAAGCTCGTTACAATTTCACCCAAATTGTATTCTCCCCAAGCGATATCCTTGTAAGCAATCGGTGATTCGTCCCCCGGGATTGGTAATGATAGCAAACGGCCGTTGGGCCAAATAGGACTGGGGCAACGACCGGCACTGCTATCAAACCCTTTTCTACTAAAAATTATTCTCATAGAGCCTCCCAACTAACATCGTTGCTGGACCAAAAATGAGGAGCGTTGTGAACACCTATGCTAAACTTCTCTGTCACAAAATTGACGAACTGCTCTGCTCGTTCAATATCGTGCGTTAAAACACCATAATGCGTTTGGCTAACTGGCACTTTAGGTCTCATAGCTCGAGGAATCTGTTCTGGCCCATTACCAAAAGCTAACGGCCTGCCGCCAAAATAGTAAAACCGGTCTGAAACCAACACAAATTCACCAGACAAATCGCGTTGTTGATGTTTGCTGGCGTGGTTTTTGTTTTCAAGCTGAATGAATTCCCCATCTACTGGCTTGTAGATATTATCGCCCGCTTTATAGACGATCTGACTATGACCCAGATCAGGAATCTTGTTCTGAAATTTCGGATGGGAGTAATAGCTGGACATGGGAATCTTATCAGTTACTTGCATCAAGAAAACAAGCCGTTCTTCACCGATCTCATCCCCACATAATTCTTTCGAGGTAAAGCCAGCTATCGAATCACCCTGTCTTTTTGATTTCCGCATTCCGGGTTTACAGGTTGCCATCGTCAATACGCCAAAAAAGGGATTGGGGGCAAAGCCTGAATCATTGGTCATTTTGTAAGAGAATAATCTCATGTTTCATGCTCCTTCTCAACCACTCAGGCCAACTGCGTATATACCTGCGGATGTTCTCAACAATCCGCAGCAAGAACTTAGCCGGACCACTTGGCTCCCGCCGCCCCTGTTTCCAATCCTGTAAAGTGTGGACACTAACACCCATCAAACTGGCAAATGCTACCTGCGATAACTGCAACCGGTGTCGAATTTCTTGAACGGGTGCCGGCTTAGTACGGCGGCTTGGCCGGACCTGAATAGCCACACATACCCACTCGCGGCGAGTTGTACAATTCCACAGGCTCACCATAGTCATGGTGCGGATGACTGTCAGCATGTTTGTCACAGAGTGTGCCCGCTATGTCCTCTTCATATAGGCATTCCATACAGAGCCAACCGGCCGGCTGGTCACATTCAATGCAGGTAACTTCCGGGGCCAGATTGCGGGCCATGAGCGTCATGGGCTGTTTGGTCACAGGCTTGCCCTTGCGGGCATCGACAAACTTGATCAATGTTTCGGACGATGTGCCAAAGTCATAGATGTGGGTCAGTTCCACATCGGGCGCAAACACGCGCTCAATGTGGCGAGACTTAGGAATTTCACGTCCCGACCAGCCACCGACGGAGAACTGGCTCATGTGGCCGCAGCATTCCAGCCAGATGGCCCGCAGGTAATGGTCCAAATCTTGCAGCCGGGCCGAGCCGCGCACCTCCAAATCGAGCCAGAAATCGTTGCTCCAACTATCCTGCACCCGCAAATGGTAAAGCGTCTCGCCGCCGCTTATGCCGGCTTTCTCAATCGCATCTCCCCTCTTTGAACAAGCACGCAAATGGCGAATCATGCCTCCCTTAGCATATTCTTTCTGGCAATAGTGACAAATGCCTCTTGATTGTTTTCTGGCAGTCATTTTGACCTCCTGCAAAAATAGGACGCAGATTAACGCGGACTTCGTCGTGAGCTCAGCCGAACGATAAACGCAGATAGTTTTCATTTATTGTGGTGCGCTGCGCCCATGTTGAACTCCAATCCAAATGGAACGCCAGCATCCCTGTTGGCAATAGGCCGGCTGCAAAGCCATCACGCATTACGTTTCACGCTTCACGATAAACGCCACACTATCCTGAAGCCTTACTCTTTTTCTGCAAGTATACATCAACACAAAATTTGACGAAATGGGCAAGTTGAGGCACGATAGGGGGGGATTGTGTAAACATTGGGACAAGTCGCCCACGCAAACCTTGTAAGAGCGAAACTTCCCACACCCTCCGGTGTTTCCACTACAAACACGGTGTAATTTTCCAATATACCCAAGCATAACTGAAGGAGAAATGACTTATGAGTGATACAGAAGCTCGCGTGCGTGAAATTATCGTCGATTTGCTCGGCGTGGATGAAGAGGAAGTGGTAGCTGAAGCCCGTTTCCGTGAAGATTTGGAAGCTGATTCACTTGATCTGGTTGAGCTGATTATGGCCTTTGAAGAAGAATTCGCGGGGGAGATTTCTGACGAGGAAGCGCAGAAAATCACGACGGTGGGTGAAGCAGTAGCGTACATTGATACGCATATGAAAGATTAGTTCTCGGCAGCCCCTATTTGCGTTTTAGTGGGCAGGAAACTGATTGCTAGATACGGTTCTATTAACCTGAAGGGCGATGCAGCGCATCGCCTTTTTGCGTTGGCAAGAGTTGGCGCAGAGCGATCAGGGCTACCAGGAGATGTCCTAGCGTATTGAGCCAGACGCCAGGACCGACCCCTAGCGGAACCCCAATGACCTGACTGAAATACGGCCGTATCTCCCCCAGATAATACCAGAGCGGCAGCACGCCCCCGACCAGTCCCACCACAAACAGCAACAACCAGGGCAGCCAGCCCACCACGGCCGTTTCGCGCCAATGAGCCGCTACGCCACAAACACCTGCCACCAAGACTACCAGCCCAATCAACTGCACCCGCAGTAGATATTCGTGTCGCACCGGGCCGGTCAGGTCGGCAATTGCCGGGAAAGCCAGCAGGCTGACGGCTACGGCCAGACCGCGCATGAACCACGTCTGCCAACGGCCGTTCTGCCAGCGCATCGTCCATAGAGCCAGCAACAGTCCCAGCGTTATGGGCGGCAGGTAGAAAATGTCCCGCCGCGCCCCTACGCCGAGAAATTTGAGCCACTCGCCCATCTCTACGCCGATAAGAGTAAGACCCGCCGCCGGGCCGGGCAGCCAGACGGTCAGGTAGCCCACAAAAACGGCCGTAAAACCCAGCAGCAAACCCCAATACTCCCCATCAGCCAACAACTGCCACAGATAACGCCATAACCACTTGACCCTATCCACGCTCAGTCTGCCTCGCCCTTTGCCAGGAAATCGGCCGTTAACTGCGCCACGCGCTCATCCTCATGCCCCTGTTCAGCAAAATAACGTGTGAGCATCTCACTCTGCCGCAGCCGCAGCGCCAGCAGCGATACTGCCTGAACATCGCTGGTCGTCACTTCCTCTCGCTCATCGGCCGCGGCATGGGCACGGGCCGCCTCAAAGAGAGTCATATCAGCCCGATTGGAATCAATAGCCAGCGATTGGATGAGCGTCAGGCCCAGATTGCGAGCCGCATCACCCACGTAGACACGTTCCAAACGTTCGCGGGCGGCCTGCAAGTCAGACGCCAGTTGCAGCGTCTCATGGGCATACAGGCTGGCAAATTGGGTTGGATTGCGCTGGTAGTTAAGCGCGTTTTGATAAGCACGGTAGCGGTCCTCGGCGACGCACAGTCCCTTGACCAGCACCCGCAGGCCAAAGCGGTCCATAATCTGTGGGCGCAGCCGCCCTTCTTCGGGGTTCATCGAACCAATCAGCATGAAGCGGGCGCGGTAGCGCAATCTGAGCGGACCACGTCGCACCGTGTAAAAGCCCTGGGCGGCAGCATCCAGAATGGCGTCGGTGATGGCGTCTTCGAGCAGATTGACCTCGTCGATGTAGAGAATTTGACCGTCAGCGTGACCCAAAATACCACGCTCTAGGCGTACCCGCTGCTGCTCCAGGGCGACGCGCTCGTTGATGCCGCCGACAACATCTTCCAGGCGGGCATTAAGCGGCAGTTCCAGCATTCGCACCCTATCCTCGATGGTAAGGGGTTGGCGGTAGCCGTATTTTTCGGCGCAGGCAGTACAAATGGCGGCCAGACCTTCTTCTTCGGCCAGTATTTCGGTACAGCCGTGGCTGCACAGGCTGCGGCGGACGGTAGGGAGTAGATCGGTAAGACCACGAACGGCCGTTGTTTTGGCTGTGCCGCGAGGTCCTAGCAACAAGACGCCGCCTACTTTGGGATTGATGAGCGCGAGCAACAGCGCCAGCTTCATTTCTTCCTGGCCGACGATAGCCAAAAAAGGAAAAGGTTCTTCTACAGACAGGCCCAAATCTGCGTCGGGCAACTGCTTGATTTTGACGGCAGGCGCTTGCAGCAACAGGTCAAGCAATCGGGAACGGGGCTGGCTCATGGATCAGTGAACCTCTTGCTGGCGCATTTTCAGCCGGTGGGCCTGACGAGCGGCGCCGCGGTCGAAGCGGAGTCGCTCTGCCTCGGTTTCTAAAATAAGGCGGGGAACGGGGACGGGACGGCCGTCATCGCCCAGGGCTACATAGACAAAGTAGGCGGTATTGGTGTGGGTGACGCTGCCGGTCAAAACGTCTTCGGCGGTCACGGTCACACGGGTTTCCATCGAGGAACGGCCGATCCAGCTTAATTCCGCTTTAACTGTGAGTAGATTCCCAATCTGAACCGGCGAGTGGAACGACATAGAATCTACGGCCACTGTGACCGACGGACGGCTCGCGTGTTTGGTAGCTGTCATACCACCGGCCTCATCACACAACTTCATGATCAGGCCGCCGTGGACATTACCCATCGTATTGGCGTGGCCCGGTCCCATCAATTGGGTCAGGGTCACGCTAGAGTCGCTAATTCGTTTATCGGTCATGGTTAGCTTGATACGCAGCTACCTTTTCAATAACCAGGTGTAAGGGCAGGCCGGTGCGCCTGCCTGCTACTGGGCGAACCCATAGATTTGCCCTCATTCCATATCAGGCCGGGTTTCCGAAATATACGTCAGTCGTTCGGGATATGCCTCAAACATATCAATTATCTGGTAGGGTAGATTACGCAGCAGCGGGGCCAGGGGCATACTGGCCGGAATAATAGGCCGCTTGGGCTGGGGTGGCGGTTGTAGGCGTGGGCGTTTAATGGGATTTGAACGCTTACGTAACAGACGGCGATCATCACTCAAAAAACCTATATAAAGGCCGCTGGTATCAAAAACTTCACGCCCGCGGACAAAGCCAATCCATTCGCCATCCACGTTGAACAGGTGTCCGTCCTTGTAAACGGCTACCCAGGCACCATCACTGCGATAGATTGGTTGCATGTGTGTTCTCCCTTTGCCCTAGAGCTAGAGCTAGAGTGTAGAGTGTAGAGATAGAGTATAGAGTTTGTGGAATAGATGATCAAATGTTTGCCTGGTATCATGGTATTGTCGGCTGTTGGGGAATGCGGAGCTGGCCTTGTGCTTGCCGCAGGAATGGGCGGCTATGTTAACAGGCGCTGGTAGAGGTGGGTAAGCTGCCGGGCGGCGCGTGCCCAGGTGAAGTGGGCAATCTGTGTCTGGCCAGCCTGGCGCCAATGAGCGCGTACCGCCGCATCGGTCAGGAGGTGGTGTATGGCCGTTTGCCACGCCTGTGCATCGTGGGGGGAGAGTAAAACGGCCGTTTCCTCCCCCGTCTCCTTATCCACCACCACCTCTGGCAAGCAAGAGGCATTCGAGGTGAGTACCGGTACGCCACAGGCCATGGCTTCCAGCAGGGGCAGGCCAAAGCCCTCATACAGGCTGGGGAAGAGAAAGAGGTCGGCCCCGGTATAGAGAGCGGGTAAGTCGGCATCATCCACAAAGCCGATGAAGCGAACACGGCCGTTTAACTGTTGTCGCTCAATTTCGGCCAGCATCTCGTCGTAGAGCCAGCCCTTGCCGCCGGCGATAGCCAGCGTGTGGGGCCATTGGGCGGCCACGCCCGCAAAAGCCTGAATGAGCATCTGGTAGTTTTTGCGCGGCTGCACCGTGCCCACGCTGAGCAGATAGGGCGCGTCATCTAACCCGTAACGCTGGCGAACGGCCGTTACTGTCTCCCGATCCGCAGGGTGAAAGGAGGCATTGACGCCACTATACAGCACCGTCACCTTCTCCGCCGGCACCTGCCACAAATCGAGCAAATCCTGCCGCGTGGCTTCGGAATCGGCCAGAATGTGCGTGGCTCGCTGCACCGACCAGGGCACGACCCGGTTGAGGTAGTTGACCAGCACGTCAGGAAAGGTGTGGGGGTAATGGATAAAGGAGAGGTCGTGGACGGTGAGGACGGTGGGGATACGGCCGTAAACCGGCGGCAGCACAAAGTCAGGCGAGTGAAACAGGTCCAGCCCACCCGTCACCAATTGGACCGGCAGCGGCAGCCGTAGCCGGTACCACAGCCGGTAGAGCCATTTTTCGGACAGCGGCGCAGGGTGGTGGCTGACGTGGCTGGCCTGGGGCAGCGGATCGGGAACGGGCAGTTGGTCAGGTGGGCGGGCGGAAAAGAGCCGGTATTGGAAGGGGGTGTCGCTGGCTACCACAGCCCGAATCAGCTCACGAACGTAACGGCCGATTCCCCCACCCTGCGCCAAAGCGGCCGTTACGTCAATGCCAATGCGGGGTCGATTATCCATGATGATTGGGAGTCTTTCGGGTCTTAGGGGGCCTGGCGTAAAACGTAATGCGTAATGCGTAAGATCTCTCTGGTTACGTTTTACGCTTTACGCTCATATTTACTATCAACGTCATTATAAGTCCAATAGCGGTTGACAAAGAAATTCCAGAACATGACAATCAGCACGGCCAAAATCAAGGCCATGTTGTCACCAATGCGCCCGGCATATGGGGCCAACAGGTCTACCTGCGCTACCAAATCGGTGAAGGGATAGTGGGTATAATAAACAATGGGTACACGAATGAGAATACCGGCCACGCTGACCAGAACAAACATAACAAACTGACGCCGCACCGACTTCGCCCGCGAATCGGGGTAAGTCCAGTAGCGGTTCCAGGTAAAGTTGCTCATAATGGCGGCGATAAAAGAGATAGCACTGGCCAGGGTGGTGGAAAAGGTGCGGGCACTGTCAAATGGCAGGCCCAGGCCAACCACGTACTGAAAGGCACTGCTCCCCTCAGTAAACACGGCGTTGAGCGGACCCAGCAAAATATTAAAAATGCCAAAGTCAACGACGAAGCCAATGCTGCCCACCACCGCAAACTTGATAAACCGCTTGGTTTCCAGGGGGTTTACGCCAAAACGTACCAGCGTATCAACCACCATTGCTCTCATAGCTGAATCTTTCAACATCAGATTTCCCAATCCTGATTTGGATTATTTGGTATGGTTCAAGTCAGTTTGACAATTCGCTGACCGATGACGGAAGACAAAGGACCGATGGGCCGATAGGCTAAGAGCAATTCCGTCCTTCGTCTTCGGTCCTCCGTCAAAATTTGTAAAGTTGGCTGCCAGGAAGCAGTGAACCATGCCGATTATTTTTGTGGAGTAAGTGTAACAAAGCCAACATCAGGCCCAAATGGATATACAGATTATTCACATACAGCTTGTCAACCAGGTGATGGACACTCAATCCTACCCAGGCTGCCAGTAGGCCAAGAGCCAGCCCGCGCCAGGGCCAATCCAGACGACGGACCACGACAAGCGTGTAGCCTATAATAATACTCCAAAATAGGATATAGCCTAATAAGCCAATGATGCCGGTTTCGGCCAGCAGGTTGATGTAATAATTGTGGGCGTGACCCAGGGCATAGGGCCAGTTGAGCAGAGCGTAATCGGCGTAAGCCGGCCCGTAATTGCCAAAGCCCACGCCCAGCCAGGGATAGTCGCGGGCCATGTCCAGACCGGACTGCCAGAAGGCCAGTCGTTCCAGGACGGCGTAGTTGGCGTCGTGGATGTTGGCCCCACGCACGTCGGTCAGAGTCAGGTCGTCGGCAAAACTGATGACGCGCTCGCTGAGAACGGCCGTTCCCGGCAGATTCAACTGTACCGCCAACCCCAATAAACCGGCCGCCAATCCCAGCACCACGACGCCCTGCCACAAACGGCGCGGCCAGGTCAGCAGCAGCACGGCCAGCCCCGCCCCAAAACCAAGCCACGCCCCCCGGCTCCAGGAAAAGATGAGGGCCAGGCTGAGTGCCCCGGCACAGAGTGCGGTAAATAACAGCCAGAAGGTGTAAACGGCCGTTAGCCGATACCCCGTCTCGTCCTGCCGCCCCGCCCACAGCGCCAGCAGCCCATACGTCACCAGACCCAACAGCAGCCCCAGCGCCAGCAAGCCGACCATATTCATAAACCCGCCGAACGGGTTCGGCTGGCCAAACGTACCAAAGGCGCGATAAAAGCGTCCCAAAATTCTAAAATGCTCCGGCGCGTCGGGCCAAAAAGCGAACTGCCAGATGCCAATAAGCGCCTGACTCAGCCCGGACAGCAGCAGGGCCGCCAGCAACCATTGAACGCTGAGAGAAACCGGGCTTTTGCCCTGAATCATCGGGCGTTGTTTAGGAACAGAAAAGCCCGGTTTCTGATCCCCTTCAACCATATCGACCACCAGCCAGACTACCAGCCCCATCTGCACCCACTTGACCACCTCTTTGAAGCCGGTGAACAGGTCGTAGCTGTTGAGCAGGGTCAGCAGCATGAGGTAAAGGAAGAGGGCCAGCGGCAAATTGAGAAAGGTATGGGGAATGCGTATCTGGCGGCGCAGCAGACCACGCGCCAGCCAGGCGGCTACCGTCAGCAGTAGCAAAATTTGGCCGCTGTTGAACAGCCCGCCGCCGGGCAGCAGCGAACCGAACAACACGTTTTCCAGCGCGGCCAGCGGGGCAAATACCAGGGTCAGCCCCAGCCCCACCAGCGGTTGTCTGAGGATGAGCAGAATAACGGCCGTTGCCCCCAGCGCCCCCACCACCAGCCATACCGGACCGAGCGCCAGCGACAGCCCCAGCCCAACCGCCAGCAGCCAGACCCACCAGGGCTGCCAGGCCCGGCGTGGTTCATGGAGCAAGAGGGTCACTGTTCTATTCATGGTTCATGGGGGCGAAGTGGCGAGGGTGCGAGGGTGCGAGGTGGCGAGGATGCGAGGTGGCGAGGTGGCGAGGTGGCGAAGTAAGTTTTTACCCCGCCACTTCGCCATTCTGCCACTTCGCCACTCCGCCACTTCGCCACTCCGCCACCCCGCCTCACACTCTATCGCGAAAATAGTCTACCGTTTGCGCCAGGCCGTCGGCCAGCTTGACCTTTGGCTCCCAACCAAGAATCTCACGTGCTTTGGTAATGTCCGGCCGGCGCACCTTGGGATCATCCGTCACGCGCTCATCCTTCGGCTGCACAAACACAATCTCCGAGTTGCTGCCCGACACTTCAATCACGGCATGGGCAAAATCCAGGATGCTCATCTCGCTGGGGTTGCCGATATTGACCGGCAGCTTCTCGTCTGACACGAGCAGCCGGTAAATCCCCTCAATCAAATCGGTATAATACTGGAAGGAGCGGGTCTGGCTGCCGTCGCCGTAAACAGTTAGCGGCTGGCCGGTCAACGCCTGGTGGATAAAGTTGGGCACAACACGGCCGTCATTCAGCCGCATTCGGGGGCCATAGGTGTTAAAAATACGCACAATGCGCGTTTCCAGGCCGTGAAAGCGCTGATAGGCCAGCGTCATCGCCTCGGCAAAACGTTTGGCCTCGTCATAGACACCGCGCGGCCCGATGGGGTTTACGTGCCCCCAATAGGTTTCCGGCTGCGGATTGACCTGGGGATCGCCATAGACTTCGGAAGTAGAGGCCAACAGGTAGCGGGCGCCTTTGTGCTTGGCCAGCCCCAGCGTATTGTGTGTGCCCAGCGAGCCGACTTTTAACGTGGGGATGGGATGCTCCAGATAGTCAATCGGGCTGGCGGGTGACGCAAAGTGGAGTACGGCATCCAGTTCGCCTGACACATGGATATAGTTGCTGACGTCATGTTTGATAAAGCTAAAGCGCTCGTGGCCAAACAAATGGGCCAGATTGTCCATATTGCCGGTAATCAAATTGTCCATACCGACAACGGTATGCCCCTCAGCAATATAGCGATCACATAGATGGGAACCAAGAAAGCCGGCCGCTCCCGTAATTAGTACACGCATAAGGTCTCCTGTCTAAATTATGAATTAGGAAGGATGAATTTCATTCCTTGCCACATGCAACATGCCACTTGCTACCTGCAACGTGCCAGATTTTACCGTAGCCACTGGCAGCGTGCGAGTTTACGGCCGTTTTCGCCCGACAATCATTAGCCAATCGTAGTCTTAACGTCACCTGGTTCAAACTCGCACATCGGCGTTGACCATAGTATACTCATTATCTGTCAGAAGAGATTACGAAATTACGTTGACCGGAGACGGATGACCGAGGATGGAGAAGCCATCTCCGTCTTCCGTCTTCTGTCTTGAGCAAGGAGACGCTGATGAGTACACCCCCCCAGCCCATCGTGGCTGATGAGCAAATCCACGAGCGGCGCAAGGCCGACCACATTCGCATCAACCTGGAAGAGGACGTCTTTTTCAAACAACTGACCACCGGCCTGGAACGCTACCGCTTTCTGCACCAGGCCCTACCGGAGCTAGACCTGGCCAGTATTGACGTCACGACAGAACTGTTGGGCAAGCGGTTAAAACGGCCGTTGCTCATCTCCTCCATGACCGGCGGCACCGGCGAAGCCCGTACCATCAACCGCACCCTGGCCGAAGCCGCCCAAATCAGCGGCATGGCCATGGGCCTCGGCTCCATGCGGGCCGCCATCGAAGACGACAGTCTGGCCGACACTTACCGGGTGCGCGACGTGGCCCCAGACATTCCCCTGTACGCCAATCTGGGCGCGGTGCAGCTTAATTACGGCTACGGACTCGACCAATGCCGCCGCGCCGTTGACATGTGCGAAGGGGACGCCCTCATTCTCCACTTCAACGCCTTGCAGGAAGCGGTCCAGCCCGAAGGAGACGGCAACTTTGCCGATCTGCTGCCCAAAATTGAAGCCATCTGCCGCGATCTGGACGTGCCCGTGATTGCCAAAGAGGTCGGCTGGGGCTTCTCACGAGAAGCGGCTCTCCACCTGTACAACGCCGGCGTGGCCGCCATCGACGTGGCCGGGGCCGGCGGTACCTCCTGGAGCCAGGTAGAGATGTACCGCGCTCCCACGGCTCGCCTGGCCCGCGTTGCCGGAGCCTTCATCGACTGGGGTATCCCCACGGCCGATTCGATTGTCTACTGTCGCGAAGCCGCGCCGGAAATCCCCATCATCGCCAGTGGCGGCATAAAGAACGGCATTGACGTGGCCAAGTGCATTGCCCTGGGGGCTGTCGTGGGCGGCTTGGCCGGTGACTTTTTACGCGCCGCCGACAAAAACGGCGTTGAGGGCGTGGTCGAATTGGCCGAAACGATTACCGACGAACTGCGCGTGGCTATGTTTTGCGCCGGCGTGCCGGACCTGAACGTGCTGGCCCACACGCACCTCATTACCAAATCAGCGTAGCTGTTTACCGACCGATGACGGCGGCCCAAAGACCGACAGCTACAAACAATCCGTCCTCCGTCCTCGGTCTTCTGTCAATCAACTGACTGTCTGCGAACTATGACAACAGAACTACAAACCTACTACCAAACAATGATCCCCGCCCTCGAAGCGGAAATGCGGACCGTGCTGCAAGCCAGCGGGGAGCAGCCCGATCTGTTTTACGGGATGATGCACTATCACATGGGCTGGGTGGACAGTGCGTTCAACCCGGCCGACATCAACGGCGGTAAACGGATTCGTCCCATTCTCTGTCTGCTGGCCTGCGCTGCGGCCGGCGGGCAATGGGAGCAAGCAGTCCCCGCCGCAGCGGCCATTGAGCTGCTGCACAACTTCTCGCTGATCCATGATGATATTGAAGACGCCAGCCCTACGCGGCGCGGCCGGCCGACCCTGTGGCAGTTGTGGGGTATCGAGCAGGCCATCAATAGCGGCGACGCCATGTTTGCCATTGCCCATCTGGCCATGAACCGGCTGATTGAGCGGGGCGTGCCCGCCGAGCGAGTAGTCACAGCCTTGCGCCGCTTTGACGAGACGTGCGTGGCCCTCACTGTCGGCCAGCACCACGACATGGACTTTGAAAATCGCGCCGAAGTGATGGTGGCTGAATATCTGGCGATGATTGAGGGGAAAACGGCCGTTCTACTCTCCCTGTGTGCTGAATTAGGCGCGTTGATTGCCGGACAGGATGAGACCACCATCGCCCACTACGCCACCTTCGGCCGCGATTTGGGGCTGGCCTTCCAGGTGCAGGATGATATTTTAGGCATCTGGGGTGATGAGACCCGCACCGGCAAATCGGCCGCCACCGACATCATCACCAAAAAGAAGACGCTGCCGGTGCTGTACGGCCTGAGCCAGAGCGACGACCTGCGCCAACTGTACGCGGCGTCAGAGGGGGATGAGGCGTTTGTTACGGCCGTTATCGACCACCTCGACCACAACGGCGCTTACGAATTCGCCAAAGAAAAGGCCAGCCAATACTCCCAAAGCGCCCTGTACCACCTGACTACCGCCCAGCCCACCGGTCCCGCCAAAACTGCCTTGCACCAGTTGACCGATATGCTCCTCAAGCGAGATTTTTAGATGACGGAAGACCGACGACGGATGACCGCTGACGGCTTTTTCGGTCCTCCCTCCTTCGTCCTCGGTCACAACAAGCTATGAGCGAAACCGCCCTACCCCAACCCGCCTCACGCTGGCACATCCTGACCCAAAACCCGGTCATGGTCAAGGAGCTGCGCGGCCGGATGCGCGGCCGGCGAGCCTTTGTGGTGCTGACCATCTATCTGCTGGCCATGTCTGGCCTGATCAGCCTGGTGTATGCTGCCTACGCCTCAGCGGCAGCTACCCCTTACGGCCCGGACCCCAGCCAGGCGGGTAAGGTGGTTTTTGCCGTCGTCATTGGTGTTCAGGGCGTTTTGGTTCTCTTTATCGGCCCCGCTTTTACGGCCGCGGCCATCACTGGCGAGAGGGAGCGGCAGACGTATGAACTGCTGCAAACGACGCTGTTGACTCCGCGCTGGTTTGTGGTGGGCAAGTTAATGTCGGCCCTCAGCTATATTTTACTGCTGACGGTTGCCTCGATTCCCCTGCAAAGCATCGCTTTCTTGCTGGGCGGCCTCTCCTTTACGGAACTGGTGGTCGGACAACTATTGCTGGCGGTAACGGCCGTTGCTTTTGCTCTCTACGGCCTCTACTGTTCCAGCATCATGCGCACCACCCTGGCTTCCAGCGTTGCTACCTTTGGCGGCACCCTGTTTGCCGTTGTGGGCTTTCCCTTGCTCATGCTGCTCATTTATTGGGCTCTCGGCGCCACCTTCTTTTGGTACGAATTTAGCGACTTTTGGGAGTATGTGGCCGCTTACGGCGGCATGGGATTGGTCGCCACCAATCTACCCGCCACCGTCTTCGCCAGCGCCCTGATTTTGTTGGAAGAAGGTAGCCTCTTCTTTTTCGACAGCTTTGTCGCTGGCGGCACCGTGCGCCTTTTCTCCCCCTGGTGGGTCTACACCCTGCTCTACAGCCTCATTGCTGCCTTGCTCTATATGCTGTGTGTGCGGCGGGTACGGCGGACAAGTGAAACGTAAAACGTAAAGCGTAAAACATAAGGGCTGCTCATTACGTTTTACGCTTTACGTTTTGCGACAATAGCAATCTAATGAACAACACTTTCAACACCCTCACCACCCTCCTGACCACCTACACCCGGCGGCGGCGCTGGCGGGATGGGTTGGTCTGGCTGCCGCGCGGACTGCTGGCCGGGCTGATGATGGCTGTTTTGGTGGCGACGGTGGCTCGACTACGGCCGTTTCTCACCAATCAAGAAGTCGCCTGGGTCAGTATCGGGTTGGCCGGATTGGGGCTGCTGGTCAGCGCCATTCTGCTGCTAGCCCAGCGTTATGATCTGGCGGCGCAGGCCCGCTTTGCCGACCATCATTTTGGGCTAAAGGAGCGGGTGCGAACGGCCGTTGACCTCCAACAAGGCCGCATCGAGGCCCCGCCCGAATTAGCCCGGCGGCAGTTGGACGACACAGTAGCAGCGATGGCCCAGGTGGACCTGAAAGCCGCCCTGCCGCTCAAGCTAATCCGGCGCGATTGGTTAGTGCTGGGGCTGGCGCTGGTGCTGTTGGGTGCGGCCGTTCTCCTCCCCAACCCCCAATCCGACATCCTCATCCAGAACCGGATCGTCGCCGAAACCATCGCCGAGCAGGTCGAAGCCCTGGAAGAACTCCGGGAAGAAATCGAAGAAGACCCCGACCTGGACGAAGATTTGCGCGAGGAACTGCTGGCCCCCATCCAGAGCGCGTTAGAGCAACTGGCCCGGAGCGACATGAGCCAGGAAGAAGCATTGGCCGCTCTCTCTCAGGCCGAAAGTGAGCTGCGCGATCTGGCCCAGGCCCACAATCTGGACAGTTTGCAGCAAACGCTGGCCGACAGCAGCCTGGCGCAGCAGACTCAAAGTGACGGACTGGCTGAAACCGGCCAATCCCTGTCTGAACTGGCGGGCCAATTGCCCAACCTGTCGGCCGAGCAGTTGGCCAGTCTGGCAAGCGCTTTGGCAGAAACGGCCGTTGACCTGCAAGCCATCGATCCCCAACTGGCCCAACAACTGGCCGAAGCCGCGGCTGCCCTCAGCGCCGACGATTTGGCCGCCGCGCAGCAGGCCCTCAGCAATGCCGCCGCCACCCTGCAACAGCGCGACCGGCAGGCTCGTGCCGGGCAGCAGGCGCGGGCCGCCGCCGACCAGCTTGGTCAGGGCCGCCAGGAAGTAGCCCAGGCGGGCGAAGGCGCGGGTGAAAATGGCGCAAATGGGGAAAACGGCAATGGCGCGGGGCAAAACGGCGATCAGAACGGCGGTCCAAATGGGAACGGACAGCCGGGACCCAACGGCGGCAATGGCGGTCAAAACGGCGGCCCTACGCCGCTGACACCGGACAGCGGTCAGGCAGGCGCGGGCGGCATTGGTGAAGGGGACGCCCCCAGCGGCGTCGATGTCTTTGTGCCGGACTGGGGCGACCTGAGCCAATTTGAAGGGCTGGACATCGAATTGCCCGCCGAATGTCGTCTCAATCCGCTGCTCTGCGGCGACCTGCTGGGCCAGTGGCCCTCGGAACTGCGCCCCCAGGCCAGCCAGGTCCCCTATGCTGACGTGTACGGCAACTACCGCGACGCCGCCAGTCAAGCCCTGGATGAGGGCTATATCCCCCTGGGAATGCGCGGCTTTATCCGGGATTATTTTTCGTCGTTAGAACCGTGAGATTATTGCGTAGTGCGTAGTGCGTAATGGTGCGCCTACTACGCACTACGCAATACGCACTACGGAGTCATCTATGTCAGAATTATCAGTCGAGCAATTCCGAGAAACGGCCGTATCTATCGAAAGTGAAATAGCCAACGTCATCGTCGGTCAGCGGCAAGTGGTGCGGACGGTGTTGGTGGGTATTCTGGCGAGTGGTCACGTCCTGCTGGAAGGTGTGCCTGGTCTGGGCAAAACGATGCTTATCCGCACCCTGGCCCAGGCATTAGAGCTAGACTTTAGCCGCATCCAGTTTACGCCCGACCTGATGCCGGCCGACATCACCGGCACCGACATCATGGAGGAGCAGGCGACCGGTCAACGCGGCTTTCGCTTCCAGCCCGGCCCTATTTTCGCCAACCTGGTCCTGGCCGATGAAATCAACCGGGCCACGCCCAAAACCCAATCCGCCCTACTGGAAGCGATGCAGGAGCGGACGGTCACGGTGTCTAACACGACCTATCCCCTGCCCGCCCCCTTCTTTGTGCTGGCCACGCAAAACCCCATCGAGCAGGAAGGAACCTACCCGCTGCCCGAAGCCCAACTGGACCGCTTTTTGTTCAAAATCGACGTGGGTTTCCCCTCGGCCGAGGAGCTGAACGAGATTCTGGCCCGCACCACCGGCCATGACAACCCGGCGGCGAGCCAGGCGGCTGACGGGCCGCGCCTGCTGGCGATGCAGGCATTGGCCCGCCAGGTCCCCATCGCCCAGGACGTGAGCCACTACATCAGCCGTTTGGTCGTAGCGACTCATCCGGCGCAGAGTATTGCGCCGCTGGTGAAGCAATACGTGCGCTACGGGGCCAGCCCGCGGGCCGGTCAGGCGTTGGTGTTGGGGGCTAAAATCACGGCGCTGCTAGACGGCCGTTACAACGTCAGCTTCGACGACATCGCCGCTATCGCCCCCGCCGCCCTGCGCCACCGCCTCATCCTCAACTTCGAGGGCCAGGCCGAAGGCATTCAGCCGGATGCGGTGATTGCCGATTTACTGGAAAGTGTAGCAGCATAGTGGCGAAGTAGCGAAGTAGCGGAGTGGCGCTGTAACCTCGCCACCTCGCCACCTCGCTACTCCGCTCCCCCGCCCCCATGCCCATCTTCAACGAATCCACCCTCACCAAATTAGAACAGCTGACGCTGGTGGCCGACCGGGTGCGCGTGGGCGTCATGAAGGGGGATCGGCGCAGCCGCAAGCGGGGCAGTTCGGTCGAGTTTGCCGATTACCGGGATTACAGCAAGGGGGACGACCTGCGGCGGCTGGATTGGAATGTGATGGCGCGGCTGGAACGGCCGTTTATCAAGCTGCTTGAAGAAGAGGAAGACCTGGCTGTCCATCTGCTGCTCGACGCCAGTGCCAGTATGAATTGGCCCGATGAGACCAACAATGAGACCCATAAGCTGGCCTATGGGCTGCGGCTGGCTGGGGCTTTGGGCCACATCGCCCTTTCGACCAATGATTTGGTCAGCGTGACGCTGCTCAACAGCCGGGGCGACCGCACCTGGGGACCGTTTCGGGGGCGGCGGAATGGGTTGCCTTTGCTACAATTTTTGGAAACGGCCGTGGCTGCTGGCCCCACCGACCTCAACATTTCCCTGCGTAATTATGCCTTGCGTGCCCGCCGGCCGGGGCTGCTCTTCTTAATCAGCGACTTCCTCTCCCCCGGCGGCTGGCGCGAGGGCCTCAACGCCCTGCAAGCGCGGGGCTACGAAATCGGCCTCATTCACGTTTTCAGCCCTGACGAAATCGACCCACCGCTGGGCGGCGACCTCAAGCTGGTGGACATCGAAACCGGGGCCGAAGCCGAAATCACGCTCGACCCCACCACCCACGCTGCCTACCGCGCCCGCCTGCTGGCATGGCAGGCTGAGCTGGCCGGTTACTGCGCCAGCCGTCACCTGCACTACATCCCCGTCGTCACCAGTAGCCCCTGGGAAAAGCTCATCCTGCAAACCCTGCGCCGCCAGGGGTTGGTCAAGTAGCCGCGGTTTCTTGCCGCGCTTACCAGAAGCGAAGTAGAGATACTTCGGCTACGTACGAGCTAAATCCAGGACCTTCACTTCATGTTCCAGTCGATCCTGCAACCGATCTTTTTCGACTTCAAGATCGTAGCGGGATTGCAAGTTCATCCAGAAGCGTTCCGACAGGCCAAAATAACGAGACAGCCGCAGCGCCGTATCGGCTGATATGCTGCGCTGACCCTTTACAATTTCATTGATGCGTCTCGGTGGTACACCGACATCTTTAGCCAGCCGATATTGACTGATGCTCATTGGCTCTAAAAACTCTTCCAGAAGAACCTCGCCAGGATGAATCGGCGGCAGTAATCTTTCTTGATTATCCATCATTCATACCCTAATGATAGTCTGTCACTTCCACATTGTAGGCGTCACCATCGCGCCACTCAAAACAGATTCGCCACTGTTTGTTAATACGAATGCTGTGTTGTCCTTCTCTATCACCCGACAGCTTTTCCAGATAATTCGAGGGTGGAATGCGTAAATCTTCCAGCCTCTCAGCAGCGTCCAGGATCTCCAGTTTTATTCGTGCCCGACGCTGAATGTCGTGCGGCAATTTCCGAGAAAATCGACGACCGAAGATCTTCTCTGTTTCTTTTGACGCAAAACTTCTGATCATGCTCAAAATAATAACGCCAGGCGTTATTAAAGTCAATTGCAATATCATGACATGGGGCAAAGATAGGACGGCGCAGAAACCAACCTCACCATCACCGACTAATCTTATTCCGCGCCGTCTCGCCCTATTATGGCCTGCAATTGGGCGAGACAGGCGGGGCGGACCTCATTGGTGATCGCCAGGATCGTGGCCCGCCTGTCCCGCCCGTACCGGTGTTGGTTTTACTTAGAAATAGCAGGGGAATTCAGCGATGGCCGTGGACCAAAATCTGTTCCTTCCCCCAATCCGCTGTCCTCACCCCGGCGGCAAGAGCAACTGATCCACAATCGCCTGCCGCTCAGGCACATAGGCCAGCTCCAGACAGTCCAGTAAAAGCCAGTTAGCTTGCAGATATTGGGTTAGCAATTTAGTCTGCGTACTCGATAACTCCCAGAGCTGTTCCAATTCCCAATGTCTTTTAACAATCTCCTCAAAAGATCGGTTGAAGGCTTGCAATTGTCCAATAGGAACATCATCTCGCGGCACTTGAAGCATGGTCAACTCATTTAACAATGGCCGCTGCACATCCTGCTTTAATTTCCTCAATTGGGCAATAATGCCACTCGCTGTCTGCGGTATCTCTGTCCCCCAAACCGGCCCCCATGTAATTATTACATCAAGTGTAAGAGCGCGAGGAAAGTCCAGGTCAAAGGCATGAAGAAAACTGTGAGCATGTTCAAAGAGGTAACTGGAGTCAAGGTTGTCAGAAAGGTCAAAAGGTTGAGTAAGCTCCGAGTCTATGGCAAAGACACGAGCAAAGATGCTTGAGTAAGTAAGAGCAAAGTCCTGGTCGAGTAGAAGTGTGAGAATCAAGGCAAAGGCATGGCCAAATTCTAGAGCATTGTTACGGTTATTAGCATGAAAACGGGCCAAAGAACGGGCGAGAAATAAGCGAAAAGCACGTGCTGCGGGCGGCCTAATACGACTTGGCAAGTTTACGCTTTTCGCTGCCCCCCATTCCAGCATTGCCGTCAGCGTCTGGTCCGCAGCCACTAGGTCGGTCAAAGCCTGTAGATAGAGCCGGGCAAATTGGGAGGCGTCATTGAGCATCGCTGCTGTAAGCAGAAACACCTCGCGCCAGCGGTCATCCCCGACGTAGGTCATCAATCGTAGCAGGCTACCCCGTGCCTCGTTGGCCACAATGTAATGGGCTGTCAAATACTCTTGCAGCGTCAGGTGAGAAAACGAGTGGATATTTCTGGCCCGTTCCACCAGCAGGCCGTGCTGGGCTTCCATCGCCCGCAACACAAAGACCCCATCTGGCTGTTGGCTAATCTGTTCCCGGCGTAAATACGCTTCTATCAGGTTGGCCAACCGCTGCTGCGGAATGAAATATTCTTCTTTCTCAAAAGTTTGGGCGGCTATGTCGGCCAGCAGTGCCTCTTTATGCTCCGGTGATAGCGCATCATAAATAGGGTCGCGCTGTAGAATGAGCTTGTCTTGCTCATCCCATCTCCCCAATAACGCCTGTGTCGCTTCCCGATAAATCTGGTGTCGCTCTTTGGGGAAATCTTTGTCCGGCCGTGCCTCGAAAAGGACACAGAGCAGCGAGAGTAAAAGCGGGATGCGGGCCAACTCTTGCAGCGTCTTATTTTGGCTATCTTGCAAAGCCTGCCAGCAGGCCTCCTTATCCTGCCGCTTGTCAAACCAGCGATAGATGAATGTTTTCTGCTGCTCAGGGCTAAAATCGGCCATCTCAACGTAACTAAAGCCCTTGAAATCATAGCTATTGGCAGCCAGACGGCAGGTTAACAAAAGCTGGCAGCGGTGAAAGGCAAAGATGAACTGGTTAATAGCTTTAATTAAGTCAGCCTGCTTCTCCTCCTGACTGACCTCATCCAAACCATCCAGCAGGACAATGGCATCACCTGCTTTAAGGAACTGTTTGACAAAAGCCGCTGCGTTGGGGAAACCGGCCCGCTCAAACTGGGCCTCAATGAACGGAACCAATGCCAGACCGCTATCAGATAGTTCTTTGAGCGTGACAAAGATGGGCAACTTTTTGACCTGGTCGTCCTGCCTGTTCCTGATAATTGTGCGCCAGGCGACCTGCTTCAAAAAGGTAGTTTTGCCCGCCCCCGGCTTGCCCAGAATAAAGAGCCGTTGCTCGCGGGCCACAACAGCCTCTCCCTTCAGCCGCTTGCTGTCCTCTCGCCGTCGGGGTTGGCGAGAAACAAACTCAGCCTCCAACCCTGCCAACCCATAACGCCGGTTTGCGCTTAACTCATCCAGCAAATGGACATCGGTGTAAATTTGATCCAGTGCCTTTCGGCCACCTGTTTTTCCCAAGATACCGACAAACTTGATCTGGTCTTGCAGCTTTTCCAGGTAATCGGCCGTGGCCTGCTGCCATTGCTGGCGCAGATCGCGGGCTTCTCGTCTGTTGGCCAGTTCTTTAGCCAGTTCATCCACAAGCTGTTTGCCATAGCTGTCCCACATCCATTTGCCGGTGGCGGCAATGGCGGTGGCGGTCAGGGGGTCAATAGGCATGGCGTTGCCTCCTTTGCTCGACAGAAAACGGTTGGCCAAAGGGTAACACGCTTTCGCTTCTCCGCCAATTATGGTGGGGGCGGTGTGGAAATCGATCTGACCCTAACCAACCCATCTGGCTGATAGTAACCGCTACTTTGGCTGCACTCAGCACGAGTTTAGCGGGCTGGACGGTTGCAGCGGTTGCACCGAACTCGTTTTTGAACGGCCGTTAATCGACCTGGGGTGGCGTGCGCTCAATGTCGCGCTCAGGGCTGGGGGGTGGTAAGGCGTCATCGTCGGGACGGGTGGCGGGCAAATTGGCCGGGATGGCCGCGCCGTAGGGTGCCCAGGTGGGATGGCTGCTGCGGGCGTCGTCTTGGGTCACGCGACTGGCCTCTTTGCTGTCCAGGTTGAACAGGTAGAGGGCGTCGTTAAAAATGAAGGCGATGTCCCGGCCCGTTGGTCCCCAGCTCATGAAGTGGGGGTCCTGGGGGAAGAAGCTGTTTTCGCCGGGCGGGGGGTAGACCTGACGGCCGTTGCTGCCGTCCCGATCCATCAGCCAGAGGGTGTAGCTGCTGCGTAGGCTGTCCAACGGGTTGTTGGTGCGTAAAAAGGCGATGTGGCTGTTAGCTAAATCGTCGCCGCTGCGCGGTGCCCAATGGAGATGGCCCCACATGCCCGCCTGTTCGACAAAACGGCCGTTTATCCCCGACACCACATCATAGACCCAGGCGTCAAACTGGGGCTGTTCTCTACCGTTGGCGGCGCGGGCACTGGGGAAAGCCAGAAAACGGCCGTCGGGCGACCAGGTGAGGGTGGGCACCCAGACCCAGTCGGCCAGGGTGTTGTATTCGGGGAAGCGGTGCAGGACACGGCGGGCGGGTGTTTCGGCGTCCAGGTCCAGCACGCCCACCTCGTTGGCAAAACTGTAGCCGATGAAACGGCCGTTGGGTGCCCAGGCGTAATGGCCCCCCCACCAGCCAAACGTGGCCGGGTAAGACTCAATCAGTTGCTCCGGTTCAAAATCGTCGGGACTGTCCGGGTCAATGGTGCCCCGCCACAAGTCGTTGTTGGCTTCCCAGCCGGGCGGCGTGGTGGTGGAGATGGCGGTGGTGAAGGCGATTTCTAGCTGCTCCGCTTCAGCCGGATTCCAGCCGGCCCAGAGGATGTTGCTGACGCCGAGCGGCTGTGGCTGTGCGCCCCGTTCGGTGCTGAGCAGCCACAGGCTGTTGTTGAAGCTGGTGTCGTCGGCCCGAACACGGCTGTAGAGCAAATGGCTGCCGCTGGGAGAGAGTTCAAAGACACGGCCGTCTAGCGGTCCGCCTACGTTGAGTTGTTCGGGGAAAGCGGTGTTGCCGCGCAGGATAACGGCCGCGCCGTCGCTCATGTAAGCCAGATTCCCGGCAAAGGCCAGGTTGCCGCGGCCGGCCCCCATGCCCACCATCACAATTTCATCCTGAGCCGGATCGATGACGGTAACGGCCGTTTCCCACCGTTCTGACTCCAGGCCATCCCGATAGACAATGCGGACCGTTATTTCCTGCAAACCGCTCTGCCCGGCCTGCACAATGAGCGGCGGATCATCAGCGGCCATCGACTCATTCCGCACCGTGCGCCGCTCAAAGGGAACGGTTTGGGGGATGGCCACCAATTCTTCACGGACGCGCACGACCGTCACGCGCATCCCGTCGCTTAGGGGGGTAAATAGGGGTGGGGTCACTTCGTCCGCTTCGCCCAGAGTGACCCCCGCTTCGGCCAGCAGCTCACGGACGGTAGTCGCTTCCGTCGTCAGGCTGCGCGTCTCCCCATCGGCAATCAATTCGGCCGTGATGGGGCTGCGCTGGGCGGCTTCGGGTAGGGTGGTGGTGCAGGCCGCCAGTAAGAATAGTAGTGCGTAGTACGTAGTGCGTAGAGTGATTCCCCTACGCACTACGCAATACGCACTACGCAATAAGTTACTCATGCCTTTTGCCAAATCTCACTCATCTCTGGCGAGAGGGTGTCGGCTACCCGCTTTTTGGTGTCGTCGCTAAGGAACTGCTTGAGGCCGCCAAAGATGGCTCGGACCGGAATGTGGGCAAAGTCGGGATCGGTATTGCCGCTGCGACGGCCGACGGCCTGGCAGAATTCGTGGCTGCTGAGCTGGTTGTTGCGAAAATGCAGCAGCCAAAAAGCCCGGTTCAGATAGAAAGCCAGCTCTTCTGGCAGCTCTTTGGACATCGCTTTCTTCGTTTTACGGTCCAGGTTTAAGCCCAGCGTCCGTAATGTCGCTTTGGTCCAGCGTTGGGCATGTTCGGGGGTGCGCAGACTGCCCTGAGTTAATACATACTCATAAAAGCCCGTTAATTCGGCCGTTTCGTTTTGTTGTGACATGAAGCCTCCAGAGTCTGTTGAAATTGTGATGTTTTGTTATTGACCGAGGACCAAAGACGGAGGACGGATGATTGTCCGTCGTTCGTCCTCGGTCCTCCGTCAATAATACTAAAGATAGCCTGGAAAAACATTTTTAGAGATTTTGACGATTGCTTATAAATTGTTATACTTTAGCGGCTACCTTCAAGTAAGCAATTATAATCAATTTGTCTGTGAAGGGCATCTTACAATAAAATCAAAATCTGTTAACGGATGAAACGTGAAACGTGAAGCGTGAGGCATGGATGATGCTTCATGTTCCACGCCTCACGTTTCACGCATTATGAGGGAATGAGTGATGAGTGACAATTTGACAATCGTGGCCGAAACACGCGATCTGGCCAAGAAGAGCGCGAAGCAAATGCGCCGTGATGGCTGGATTCCTGGCGTTATTTACGGCCGTACCGATCCCGTTCACGTAAGGATGGAGCGGTCTGCGCTGCGTCGTATTTTACGGACGGCGGGCAGCAATCAGTTGGTGGATGTAAATCTGAATGACAAAGTCCACAAGGTGCTGGTGCGCGAAATTCAGCAGCATTTGACGCGGGGTGACTTGATTCATGTGGACTTCCTGGAAGTAGACATGAAATCAACCATTGCGGCCGTTGCCGAACTGATTCCTGTGGGCAAAGCGGCCCCGGCTGGTGAAGGCGTGGGTGCCGCCAGTATGGCTTTGCGCCAGGTGGACATCGAAGCCCGTCCCGACGCCCTGGTCTCCGAGATTGAGGTGGACCTGAGCCTGATTCAGACCACTGACGACGTCATTTACGTGGGCGACTTGACCGCACCCGATGGCGTAACCATTTTAACCGACCCGGAAACGGCCGTAGCTCGCTTCGAGTTCGTCCGTGAAGAGGAAGAGGAAGTGGTAGAAGAAGACCTGCTCTTTACCCCGGCTGCTGATGACGTTGAAGTGATTGGCAAGGGTAAGGATGACGAGGAAGAAGAGGAAGTTGAGGAGTAATGAGAGAACATAGTGCGTAATGCGTAGTGCGTAGCCTTACGCACGGCGCGCTACGCACTACGGACTACGCACTATTATAAGGGCTGGGACATCTGTTCCAGCCTTTTTTCTTGATACCTTATGACCATTGCTGTTAACTTAAGACCTGACAGGTTTCCGGAAACCTGTCAGGTCTGCACCTTAAGTTAACGCTTATGACCCTATGACTATTTGGCAGGAACGGTTGCTGTTGGTATTGATACTGGTGGTCGCGGCCGGGCTACGCTGGAGCGGCCTGGACTGGGACGAATACCGCCATTACCATCCTGACGAACGGCATATCGCCTGGGTTGCTTCCTCCATTAGCTGGCCGGACGATTGGTCTACGGCTCTTCAGCCAGAACAGTCCACTTTTAACCCCTTTTACTGGTCGCCCACGGCCGAAAGCGCGGGCATTGTGGTGCCGCAGGACCAGCGGCGCGATTTTGCTTATGGCCATGTGCCGCTCTACATGGGCGTGGCCGCGGCGGCCGTGGCGGAATGGGTTGCCCCCTGGCTCATACCTTACTTGCCCGATGACTGGCTGCTAACGCGGGACGTGCTGAACGGGGTGGAGATGATCCCATTTCGTCATTTAACGGCCGTTGCCCGCGCCTTATCTGGTTTAATGGATTTGGGTACGGTGCTGCTGGTCTACCTGCTGGGGCGACGGCTGTTTGGCCCGGCGGTGGGTCTGCTGGCCGCCGCCTTTCTGTCCGTCACCGTCCTCCACATCCAGTCGGCCCACTTCTTCATTGTTGACCCCTTCCTCACCTTTTTCGTTACGGCTGCCCTTTATTGCCTCATCCGCAGCGTTGAACGGGATGATTTACCGCAAAGACGCCAAGAACGCCAAGGCAAGAAGAGTCTTCGCGCTCTTCGCGTCTTTGCGGTGAAATTGAATGAGGCCCCACTACGCCTACATTGGTGGTTACTGAGTGGAGTGGCAATTGGCCTGGCGGTTGGCTCTAAATTTGCGGCGGTAATGCTGTTTGTACCGCTGCTGCTGGCCGCCTGGGCCACGGCCGGGGATAGATGGCTGCGCTGGCTGCTGGCGGGAGGCGGCACGGCCGTTTTTACCTTCGCCCTCACCAATCCCTTTGCTCTGCTCGATTTTGGCTGTGAGGTGATTACGCCGGGAGTACAGTGGGGGCGGTTGACCATTCCCCAAATTAACTGGGGCAGTTGCTATCTGGGCAATATCAGCACGCAGCGCAGCATGGTGCAGGGACAGGCGGCGCTGCCTTTTACCTACCAATATGAAGGCACACTACCTTACCTCTACCACGCCGAGATGCTGCTGCGCTGGGGCATGGGGCCGCTGTTGGGGCTGCTGGCACTGGCCGGGCTGGGTTGGGCGGTGTGGCAGGGATTACGGCCGTTTCTCCCCTGGCTGCGCTTGTTTTGGACGAAACGGCCGTCTGCCTGGCGTGATGGGTTGGTTCGCGTCTGGCAGCGGGCGCAGCAGCCCAATCCTTATTTACCCCACTACCTGCTGCTCAGTTGGCTGGTCCCCTATTTGCTGACGACCGGCAATTTCCAGGTGAAGTTTATGCGCTATTTGCTGCCAGCGACGCCGATTTTGTTGCTGTATGGTGCAGCCATGATTTGGCAGGGACGGAGGACGGAAGACGGAGGACGGAGAAGATGGCGGTGGGGGGTGACGGCCGTGACGTTGCTGTTTACCGGTTTGTATGCGCTGGCGTTTGTGAACATGTATGGTCAGCCCCATCCCTGGGCCGAGGCGTCCCGCTGGGTTTTTGCCAATTTGCCACCCGGTACGCTAATTTTGAGCGAACGCTGGGATGATTCGCTGCCCAGTAACATGGTGATAGACGGCCGTTCCCGTTTCCGTCGCGAATATGAGAATGAGGAACTAACCTGGCTGATTCGCACCGGCCGGCTGGACAATGAAGAAAAGTTGGTCCAAAATTTGAGCTTGCTGGCCGAGGCTGACTATCTGGTCATAATGTCAAACAGGGTGTATGGGGTGGTGCCTCGTCTGCCGGAACGCTACCCGCTGTCGGGCCAATACCACCAGCTGCTTTTTGACGGAGCGTTGGGCTACGAGCCGGTGGCGGTATTCGGCCGTTTTCCCCACCTGGGTAATTTTCACCTGATACCCGACCATTTTGGCTGGCCGGGACTAACGCCGCCAACGGCCGTTGCCGACACCCTCGACCAGCATCCCGGCCTGAGCCTGGGTCGCGCTGATGAAAGTTTCACCGTCTACGACCAGCCGCTGACCATCATCTTCCATAAAGTCGAACCGCTGACGGTGGAGGAGATGAGGGGGTTGTTTGAGTGAGAACGTGAAGCGTAAAACGTAAAACGTAAAACGTAAAACGTAAGGCGTAAGGGTTTACGTTTTACTCTTTACGTTTTACGCATTGGAGGAAGACATCGAAAATCTAGCACAGCCCGTTGCATACAGCCGCCGCTACCTCTTTTTCACCGTCTTTGTGGGCGGTATGAGTACGCTGGCGGTCGAATTTGTTACCAGCCGCATGTTGCAGACCGTCTACGGCACGTCCAACATTGTGTGGGCCAACGTGATTGGATTGGTACTGCTCTTTTTGGCGTTGGGTTACTTTATCGGGGGCAAGGTGGCGGATAAACGGCCGTCTTTCACCCTCTTCTATAGCCTGGTCACCTTTGCCGGATTTTGCAGCATCTTCTTTCTGCTGCTGACCAGCTACATCTTGCGCCAGGCGGCCGTGGCTCTGGCGACCCTCAACGTAGGGGCCATCATTAGCTCGCTCATTGGCGTCATCATCGCCCTGGCCGTGCCCGTTACCCTGCTCGGCTTCATGTCCCCCTTCGCCATCCGGCTGGCCGTGCGCCAGGTAGACGACGCTGGTCGCACCAGCGGTCAGATTTACGCCATTTCCACCATTGGCAGCATTTTGGGTGTCTACCTGCCCGTTCTGTACGTCATTCCCACCGCCGGTACGCGCCTGGCTGCGCTGCTGTTTGGCTCTATTCTGCTGCTGACGGGATTGGTTGGTTTGTGGCAGGTGCGGCCCCGGCCGGCGCTGATCGCCACGCTGCTGGCCCTGGTGGCCTTGCCCCTACTCTGGCCCATGACGCAGGGCAACATCAAGGCCTATGCCGGGCAACTGTTTGAGGGGGAATCCTCCTACAACTACGTCCAAGTGGTGCGGCAGGATGATTGCAACTATCTGCTGCTGAACGAGGGGCAGGCCTACCATTCCTACTACTGCGATGGTGGCCGCGTGCCTCGCATTTCGGTTTGGAGTATCATGATTGCCGCCCCCTTTTACAACGAAGAGCCGCTGGTGGCACAGGCGGCCGTTATCGGGTTGGCGGCGGGCACGATTCCCAAACAGTTTACGCGGGTCTTTGGCCCCATTCCCATTGATGGCATTGAGATTGACCCACTGGTGGTCGAGGTGGGGCGGGACTTTTTTAACATGACGGAGCCGAACCTGAATGTGATTGTGGGCGACGGCCGTTACGAATTCAACTTGCTCGACGGTCCCTACGACGTGGTGACGCTGGACGCCTACAAAGTGCCCTACATCCCCTGGCACCTGACCACGCAGGATTATTTTGAGGAAATCCGGGAGCGACTGACGCCGACCGGGGTGGTGGCCGTCAACGTGGGCCGTGCGCCGCAGGACCGGCGGCTGGTAGAAGCCATCACGGCCACGCTGCTAGAAGTCTATCCCACTGTCCATGCCATTGACATACCGGGCACGCTGAATACGGTCCTGGTGGCCACCAGGCAGCCTACCGCGGCTGAGACGCTGCAACGGCATCTGACTAACCTGCCGGTCGATGCTGATCCTTTACTGGTGGCCGCGCTGGAAACGGCCGTGACCCACACCGTCCCCGCCACTCCCGGCCCCGTCATCTTCACCGACCAGCGTGCCCCGGTCGAAACAATCGTCGATTCCCTCGTCCTGCGCTACCTGCTGCAAGAGGGTCTGGTTGGCCTGCCTGGCCTGGAATAATAATGGAACGCGGAGATTCACGGAGGACCACAGAGGTGCGCGGAGAAAAGCAAAAAGCCTCTGCGAACCTCTGCGACTTCTCCGCGAATCTCTGCGTAACTGCTTTTTAGTGGTGATTTTATGAACAACTTTCTCTACGATCCAAATTTGATTAAAGCCGTGCGCTGGCTGATTGTCATGGCCATGCCTTTTATGCTTGGCCTGGGGGCTATCCGGGCCGTCATTATGTGGGATTATCCCGCCTGGGAATACCAGCGTATTCCCTCCGACCAGTTTGGCTTCACCGACGCCGAGCGGCTGGCACTGGCCCAGGCTACGCTGGCCTACCTGCAGCGCCCCGAACCGGCCCAGCAGGTTATCTGGATGCTGGAAGAGCTGCGCCTGCCCGGCACCGATGAACCGCTCTACAATGAGCGGGAAATCGACCATATGATTGATGTCAAGGTGGTGGCCGATGCGATGTGGCTGATCACGCAGGTGGCTATGGTGGTGGTCATGGCCGGGATTTTGTTCCTGGTGGCCCGACCCTTCTCGCGCCGCGAGGCGTATCGAGGGATTTTTCAGGGTGGGTTGGCAACAACGGCCGTTTTGCTCCTCATCGGCCTGCTCATTCTCCTGGCCTGGGAATTCTTCTTTATCCAGTTCCATGAGCTGCTCTTCCCGCCTGGCACCTGGACATTCGCCCGTACCGACAGCCTGATCCGCCTCTTCCCGGAGCAATTCTGGTTTGACGTGGGCGTTATTATCAGCGGTGGGGCGCTGCTGGCGGGCATTCTGGTGGCGGTGCTGGGGTATGGGCTGCTCAAATGGTCGGAACGGTCTTTGGTATGAGGACAGCGGATGGGGGGATGGAACGGATTCTTTTCACGATACCAATCTTTGGGAACCTGTGCTTTTTACTGGTTTGGTAGCGTTCTCCATGCTACAATGCGGGGGCATTGACCCTAAATTGACCCCGATGTGACACTGGCTTACCGCCGTTTGTCTGTTGAGCCTACATCAGAGTTCGCGGCCGTGTGGCTGAAAGAGATGCCACCCCCTGAAGCAGGTTGAGCTATGGATCACCAAAATCCACCGTCAGGCCAGCAGCACCCTACGCCAACTTCCTCTGCATCTGATGCCGGCATACCTGGCAGCCTGACTATACCGCCACCAGCCGAAACATCGCCGCCAGCCAGTCCTCCTCCCGGTGCAACTGAGCGCAAAGTTAAGCCAATAATGCGCTTTTTGCGATATTCAACCGTCCGTTTGCTGACCCTCTTTCTGGCTGTTGTGGTCGGTCTTTATATTACGCTCTTAGTCGCCGAATTAGGCGGCAAGATTGATGAAGTACGGTGGGCTAATATTCGCTGGTCAGCAGGAATGGCTGTGGCCGCCAACCCTGAATATAGAGACATATCGGCTACCGAGCGAGCATTCTTAACCGAGCAGTTGGCTCAACAGATAGCAGCCAACGCCGGTCTGGATCGGCCGCTCATGGTTCGAATGGCTGAATGGATGCCTCAGGGTCTTACCCTGCAATTAGGCAATAGTCGCTATATTCGCTCGCTCACTTATAGGCCACCTCACGAACAGCGCCTCATTCGCCTGCTGATTTTAGAGCGGATTCCGAATACGCTGTTGCTGCTCGGTGTAACGAATCTGGCTTTCTTCTTTCTTAGCCTCAGTGCGGGTCTCTTCTTGTCACGACGTTACCAAAGCTGGCTTGACAGGCTCTTTGTATTGCTTTCTCCGTTATCAACGGCACCGGCCTGGTTTTATGGTCTCTTTTTGGTGGCCATATTTGCCGGGATGTTGGGCTGGCTGCCGTTTAGCGGTATGCGACCATCGCCGCCACCTGATTCACCTATTCTCTACGGGCTGGGTGTTCTCAGACATATGGTGCTGCCGTTTACGGCCGTTTTCTTCAGTATCTTCTTCTACAGTGTCTACATTTGGCGCACCTACTTCCTCATTTACGCTGGCGAAGATTACGTTGATATGGCGCAGGCCAAAGGATTGCCGGACAAAATGGTGGAACGGCGCTACATCCTGCTTCCTACGTTGCCTCCAATTCTAACCAGTCTGGCCGTCATCGTTATCGAAGTTTGGGGCGGTTCCATCATATTGGAACGTCTCTTTAACTGGCCGGGATTAGGCGATCTCTACTTTGAAGCGATTTTGCGTATGGACACTGGTGTTATCGTCGGCCTTACCATTGTTTACGCCTACTTTTTGGCCCTGACCATTTTTGTGCTGGATATAGCCTACGCCTTTATCGACCCGCGAATCCGCCTGGGTGGTGGCAGTACGGGCCAGGCAATGTCTAAAACGGCCGTGCCTAAGCAGGGCTGGCGACGCTTTTGGCCTTTCCGCAAGCCCACAACCAGTATATGGCATCGTCTTGCCCCCAGCCGCTCTAACTGGCGTAGACGCCTATCATGGACGGCCGTGTCACAATTGCTGCATCGTCTGGCTGCCGCCTTAGCCGCTGTGCCCCGTAGCATTCCCCCACTTGTGGCCGGAATTGGCTGGGGTTTGCGCCAACTGGTTCGTTACCCTACAGCCCTTGTTGGCTTATCTATCATATGTATAATGCTGGCCAGCGTTGTCTATACAGTTAGAACCATACCATTGTCAGAAGCTATTGAACTGTGGCGAGCCAGCGAAGCGGATTGGCACGAAGTGCCGCGCAACGCCCGCCCCACCTGGGTCAACTATTTTTCTCAGCAAAAACTACCGGAAACGGTTGTTATGGACAGCCGAGAGGGTGCCGGTGACAAAATGGTCGAGCAGGTAGGCAGTGTCAAAGAAATCACCCTGACCTACACATTTGATTTTCCTTACGACGCCTTTCCCCAAGAACCAATCATCTATTTTTATCCACGATATAACCAAAATGTTCCCCACACCACCATGACCTGGTTGACACCGGACGGCCGTGAAATTCGGCTGGGGCAGCAATCGCCCCGTTATGCCCAGCGTTACCGTTTTTCCGAAGACAACCGGCTGATGCGCCGTTTGGACGGTCTGACGCCACAACAAGGTCTATTTGTGGCAGCTGACGCAGGCGAATTGATTCCACTTAAAGGAGAATACCAACTGCAAATTCAGACTCTTTTGTTTGAGGATGATGCTGAGTTTGATGCCAAGTTTATTTTGCATGGCCAGGTGTATGGCTGGGCTGGAACAGATTCACGCCGTCGTGATTTGAGCATTGCCTTGTTGTGGGGAACGCCGATTGCACTGGCATTCGGTTTGTTAGCCGCTTTGAGTACCACTTTTTTGACCATGACGATTGCCGCAGCCGGTGCCTGGTGGGGTGGCTGGGTTGACAACTTGGTACAGCGGCTTACAGAAGTCAATATGGTCATTCCTGTTTTTCCGGTATTGGCGATGTTTACAGCCTTTTTTACGGTGCGTATATGGACAGTGTTGGGCCTGGCTATTTTGTTTAGTATCTTTGGCAGCAGTATTAAGACCTACCGTGCCTTATTCTTGCAGGTCAAAGAATCACCCTATATTGAAGCGGCCCAGGCATATGGAGCCAGTGGTTTTCGGGTGGTTAGTCGCTACCTGGTTCCCCGTGTGCTGCCGGTGCTAATCCCCCAAATCATGATTTTGGTACCGACCTATGTCTTTCTCGAAGCGGCGCTGGCTTTTTTAGGGCTGAGCGACATTTATCTGCCGACCTGGGGAAAGGTAATCAACGATGCTCATATGGCCGGTGCTTTATTCCGAGGTCACTACTACTGGATTTTACAGCCAGCCTTTTTGCTTATGCTGACTGCATTTGCTTTCGCCATGTTAGGCTTTGCTCTGGATCGTATATTCAATCCCCGGCTGCGTGATCGGTAGTCTTCTCGGGAGTCCTAACTACTATGGCAATAAAGGATTATTTGCTCATTACTGGCGTTTCTACAGGTATTGGTTATGCGGCAGCGGCCGATCTGGCCGGGGCCGGCTACCATGTTTTTGGCAGTGTTCGCAGCCAGGCGGATGCCGACCGCTTGCAACGGGAGATTCCGGCCAACTTTACGCCGCTGGTGTTTGATGTGACGGATGAGGTGGGGGTAGAAACGGCCGTAGCCACCATCACCCAAACCATCCAGCCATACGGACTGACCGCCCTCATCAACAACGCCGGTATCTCTACGCCCGGTCCTTTGCAGCACATGCCCCTCGACGAGTTCCGCTACCAGTTTGAGGTCAACCTGTTTGGCCTGCTCCACATTACCCAGCAATGCCTGCCCTTGCTCGGCGCACGGCCCAGTCCCGGCCATCCGCCGGGGCGCATTATCAACATTAGCTCCGTCAGCGGCCAGATAGCCTACCCCTTTATGGGGGCCTACGCCGCCTCTAAACATGCGCTGGAGGCAATGTCCGATTCGCTGCGGCGGGAGCTGCTGCTTTTGGGTTACGGGATCGAGGTGATTTTGATTGAGCCAGGCACGGTACAGACCCCAATTGTGGGCAAATTTGGGGAGCAAATTGCCCAGTACATGGCTACCGGCTACGGTCCCATCCTGCAAAATGTGGCCCAGGAAGCGGCCGAACGAGAGGATAAGGCGCTGCCGGTAACGGCCGTTACGCGCATCATTAGGCAGTCATTAGAAAGTAAACGGCCGCACACCCGCTACCCCATCCCCCGCCAATGGCTAACTGGCTGGCTGCTGCCTCGTTGGCTGCCCGACCGCTGGTTCGACCGGCTAATCAGGCGCAAACTGGAAAAATGAGGACGTGCGTATTACCCACATCCTCATTCTTCCAGAACAATCTCCACAAAACTGGTCTGCTGAGCATAGACCCACACCTCTTTGGTGAGGCGGCGGTTGTCGTCCAGCCGCACCGTCACTTCATAATAACCGGTCGGAACGTCATCTATGGCAAAGTTCTCGCGCCAGACGATACTGGGATTCAGGTTATCGTCGGCGTAGGTCGTGGTGGCCAGGTAACGGGACTGGCCGTCCAGGCGGCGCAAAGAGACGGGCGCTTCATAGACGAGCGAGCCATCTGGCCAGGTGACGCGACCGGCGACCGTGCCGTGATTGAAGAAAGGATAGAGCCATAACAACGGGTTTTGCGTGTGGTAATAGTCGTTACGACCCACGCGCACTTCGAAATGGAGATGCGGCCCATCGGCCACGCCGCTGCCCCCGGACAGGCCGATCACTTCACCGGCGGCGACCGGTTGCCCTTCACTCACCAATATGTCAGAAAGATGGCCGTAGAGGATGTAGACAGCCTGACCGTGGTGCTGGCTGTCTAGCTCAATCACAATCAGGTTGCCGTAGAAATTTGGTTGGGGGCCGTAAACGGCCGTTCGGTCATTGCCGGCCACCACCACGGTGCCGTTGGCGGCGGCCAGCATGGGTGTACCGGTGGGGACCATAAACTCAACCCCATGATGCGGGCGCAGTTGGCCGCCCAATGTGCCGCCGTAGGGATACACTTTGTCGGTCCAGACCACGCCGCCATCGGGCACGGGGCGGCGCAACCAGTAGTGCTCTTCGGCAGAGGTAGCGGCCAGGCTGGGTGGCGTAAAGGTTGATCTGGGTGTGCTGCCTTCAACCTGCGTCTGATGAGTAGTCTCATTATCGTTGGTCCGAACGGCCGTATCTGCCGTTGGGTGGGGGGTGGCTGTGGCCGGGGCCGCTACCACAATTGCCATTCGTGTGGGCGTACTGGCTTTTACCTGGGGCGGTTGCAGGGGGGTGGGAGATGGGCCAGATGGGTCGGAAACGGCCGTTATTGTTGGTGGTACGGCCGTTGCGGCCTCCTCTTCAACGACCACATTTGCCAGGGCAGTTGTGTCCAGGTCACAGGCAATCGCCACAGATGGCAGCAGAAAAAAGAGGAAAAACAGGAATAATTGGCGTTGTTGCATATTGCGACACCTGTCAGAGTGGGATATTCTTTAACAAAATTTCGTGTTAGAGCAGGTCGTTTGCGCCACTGGCTGAACGGCTTGGGTAATGCGTTCAACCGTTTATGACCAATGGCCTGTACTTGAATTGCTGCATAGTATACTCATTTTATCGGTCTTTCGTTTTAGTCACCAATAAATTAGGGAGTTTATAAAGATGTTCAATAAACGCAATATCTTCATAGGTGTTGCCCTGTTGCTGTTCGGTGGAGCCGCCTACATTGTCTGGATGCAGTTTGGTCACTTGTGGACGGATCGCATAGGTGCCCAGCTTGGCCTGTACGTAGGTGTTGTGGTTGGGGCCATGACCCTGCCTATTGTACGTGACCCCACCGTGTCGGGGCGGGTAATGATTGGGGCCGTTGTCGGCCTGTTGCTCATGGGCTTCATCCAGTTGCTGGAGTTCAGCGAACTGATGCAGGGCGTTCCCGGTTTCTTGCCAACGGGTGAGATGGCGCTATTGGGACAGTTCGGCCTGTCCACGGTTACTCGGCTGCTGTATGGTGTCGGTGGTGGCATTTTGCTGGCGCTATTGATCACCGTGCCCCAGTGGGTTGTGTTGGGAGCGCTGGCGGGCGTTGCCGTGGGTTCTATCACAGGCGGACTGTTCCACGCTTTGTTGCTCAGCCAGGGGATTGCGCTCAGCCGTGAGCTTTTCTTACTGCTCGTCGGCTTGCTCACTCTCTCCCTGTTCGCCATGCTCGGCTTCTCCAGCGACTGACGGGTCAGGGATAGACGGCCGTTTCAGGCGCGGCTTCAACGCCTTCCAGGTTGTTTCAACGTTACTGGCCTCATCGTCATCCACCGGCTGACGGCTATAGCGAGCGTGCAAAAAGGCCTGGGTCATGGCGTCCACTTCCCTGTCCGTTTCCGGCCAGGTTTCGTGTAGAGGTTGCTCATATTCCAGCGGCGTTTGGTGCTGCTGCCGTTCCACGCCCGCCGCGCTGGCCTGTCGCACCAGGGCCAGATAGTAATAGCGAATCCGCTCACGCGGCGACAGACGACCCGGCCAGAGTCGCTGCCACCAGGGGATTGTGTCGGATTCAAAATCGGCCGTTTCTTTCCTTTGCTTCCTTCTCAAGCCAGCGGCCGGCCACAAATCCTCCACCTTCAGCCGCAGCCCCAGCCCCATCTGACCGAGCCAGGCCACAAAATCTTGCCACAACTGGCGCAGCAGCCGCGCATTAAACGTATAGCCCCGCTCCCGTAGATAAAAGACAAGTGCCACAATGGTCACGGTCAGCATAATTGACCAGAAAATCATGCCCAGCAGCAGCGTGGTGGCTTCGCTGGGTGGTTGGGGTGGTGGTGCCGGTGGCGGCGGCTCTGAAACCATGTCATCCATCAGTAAATCTTCCGTGTCTACCCCTTCTGGTGTGCGTCCAAACAGAGACAGCAAGGCAATAAACAAGAACGTCACCAGGTAAAAGATGACGCCAGCCACATAGACGACGCCAAACACGACCACATCCAGAATACGGCCGATGGGCAGCGTGGAACCGATGGGCACAAAGGCGGCCAGCAGCGCAATGCCCAGGAGTACCCACAAACTACGCCGTCGCCAGACTGAGGCCAACGTTTCATCTTTGATGACGTCCTCCGCCAGCCAACGGGCGTTGAGCATGGCCAGGCGGGCCTGACTGAGCAGCCAGAAGCCAACGATGAAATAGCCAACCAGCGCGGCCAGCAGTTCCGGCCTCATGCCCATTGTTACCAGATTGGACCATGAGCCAGCCCGCACTGCCGCCAGATCAAGCGTGGCCAGGGAGGTAAAGACGGCCAGAGCCACGCCACCCCAAATCCAGCGTTGAAAAAACTCGCGCACCAGCCCGGCCCGGAAGAGACGTGCTGGCCGGTCTTCGGCGATGGCTTTACGTGCGCTGAACGGTAGGGCGTGGAAGCTGGCTTCGGCCTCGCTAATGGCTAACTGGTTGAAGATTTCGGCCAGGATGGAAGCTTGCTGCCACACAAAAATCATCAGAATAAAGGCGACGATAAAGAAGGGGTCAAATAGTTCAATGGGTGACTCCTGGATGTCGCGCAGCCGGGCGGCGGTAGGCCAGTTACCAGCGACGGCCCAGGTAAAAACGCGCGTGATAAGCAGGATAATGACCAGTTCGGCCGCCCGGTAGGCCACATTGCTCATTAGTCGCCGGTCTGGATCGCGCAGCCAGAAGGTGGTGTAGATTGACTCCAGGGCGATGATGAAGGCCAGTAGAATAAGGGCACGCCAGGTCACTTCGTCGTTAAAATTGCTGATGGCCACGAGAGCGCTGGCGGCCAGGCAGGTAATCAGGATGGCAATAAAGAAGGGCTGGGTGACGTAGCGCGTCCAGGGCGCCGTCATGAAGGGGGTGAGGTCCGGGAGGAAATCGGCCGTTTCGTCTCTGGGAGCATAACCACTTTTCTGGTACATAAGGAATCTATTGCGTATTGCGTATTGCGTAGTGCGTAGTGAGTTTCCGATACGCAATACGCACTACGTACTACGCGCTTTTCGCCACGGGTCCAAATGTCGCTTGTAGGCCACGTTATAGGCCCGAAAGCCAAGCTGCCGCGCCCGCTGCTGCACCTGGCCGAAGCTATAATCGGGCTGGGTCACAATCAGAATCGGGTTCAGGCCGCGCCGCACCAGGCCGTGGAGCATCTGGCAGGTGGCTTCGTCTCCTTTGGGGCTGATGGTCAGCACGGTAACGCCCCAGTTGAGGCTGTTGAGGGCCAGCGGCGCCCAGGCCAGGAAGGGGTGGGTTTTTTCCGCCTCCAGCCGGGCCAGTTGTTCCAGGATTTTCATCAGTTGGCCGCGTCCGGTGCGGGGAGTGATAGCCGGTGGCATAAAGTGGGCCGGGTTTTGCTCGCGCCGCAGTTGCCCCCGCCATTGGAGACGGCCGCTTACTTCGTCAAACGGCCGTTTTTCGGTGTCACTGTGCAGCAGGATAGGGTCCACACCGTTGCTGATCAGTCCCACCGCCTGCCGCTGCTCAACCAGGTGGGCAGCCAGCGAGGCGGCCAGTTCAATAGCCCATTCGACCGTTTCGTAGCGGGAATGGGCGTGGTAGTCGTCTTGGTAGAGGTTGAGGAGAACGGCCGTTTCCAGCGAAATAGCCGGTTGAAACGTCTTGACCATCAGCTTTTGGGTGTGGGCCGTCACCTTCCAGTTGATCTGGTGCAGCGGATCACCAGCGCGAAAGTCGCGCACCCCTTGCGGCCGGGCCGGGTCGGCAAACAACTGCTGGCGGCTGGCAATGGTGCCAAAGGGCAGGCGGGAGGGCAGCCCCAACTGGCTCAGCGGCGTAATGCGCGGGTAGATGGTCAGGTAGTTGGGGTCCAGATAGCCGGTGTAATCATTGAGCAGGCCGAACAAGTCGCTCGTTTTCAGGCGTAGGGGGCCAAGCTGGTAATAGCCGCGCCGCTGACCCCTGACGGTGTAGGTAAATTCGGCCGTGTCGCGGCTGCGTAACGTCAGCACCCGGTTCATACGGGCCTGCCGCTGCAGCTCCACGGCCACCGTTTCATTGAATTCTAGCCAGGGAATAGCCAGCCGGTTGTCGTTGTAGAGCCTAACCGTCACTTCCACCGGTTCGCCCAAAAAAGCCCGGTCAGTGTATTCTCGCTCCGCCCGCAAGTGGCGCAGCGAGTAGGGAGTATAAAAGCGGTTCCACAAATAAATGCCCACGCAGACGTAGACAATGTAGAAAATAAAATCCACCCGCAGCACAAAGGCGACGAACAGCAAAATGATAATGAGGATGGCTAGTTCGCCCATTAGATAATATGACGCTCAATCGTATTCAGAACAAGAGCAAGTGTCGGTGTTTCTGGATTGCCTTCAATCGTCCCATCACCGTGATGGATGTGATCTGGTGCGTGTGGCAATGCCATGTGATGCCGGGCATTGTCCCAACGCCGGACAAGCTGTTGCTGATTGTTTTGCCAATGGAATGAATAGGTGTCAGTAACAAGAGAATCATCCTCAATAACGAGATGCTCAGAGAATTCTAGTAAACCACCATCGCTCAAGTCTGCTCTGACCCGAATGTGTCCCCTATTTGAAACCATGCGCTTCTTCACAACGACGAAACGAGCAATGACGACACTTTCAATCAGAAGGCGTTGGTAGGATTCGAACTGAGCAACAATAGCACGATTCATGGCTAAGAGAAATCTGGCTCAAGTGCATCCAACGATTTTAAGACTGTCTGATACATATTCCAGGTAGCAGCCCAGTCAAAAAAATCCATCTCGTCACCCATTGCACCTTGCTCAAACTTTTTGGCAAACACGGCCGAACTTAGACCATGTTGTCGCTCAAACTGGTCTAGTTCAGCGCGGAGTTCATCGCGTTGGTTTAACAGCGATTGCCGTTCCTGATCTAGCAATTTGTCCAAAACAGGGTCAATAAGCGCGTCCGATTCGCGCCGGTGCGTTTTGAGATAGTGTGTTAGTCGTTCAGCTTTTTTGATTGTCGTTTCCATTTTACCCTTCCTGCTGAATACCGTTGACCGAATACTGATAACTACTCTACGTCTTCCCCAAATCCAGTTCCGTCTCGGTGAGGATTTCGTTGATGATGTCGGTGATGCGCCGGCCGCGCAGGGCACTTTCGGGCTGGACCAGGCAACGGTGGGCCAGAACGGGGGCGGCCAGTCGCTTGATGTCGTCGGGCAGGACGTAGTCACGGCCTTGCAGGGCGGCGTAGGCCTGGCTGCCCCGGTAGAGGGCGTAGCTGCCGCGCGGGCTGGCCCCCAGCAGCAAATCTTTGTGGCTGCGCGTGGCAAAAACCAGGCGCACGATGTAGTCGCGCAGGGTGTCGTCTACGTGGACTTCCCACACCTGGCGGCTGAGGTCGGGGAGTTGCTCACCGGGGACAACGGCCGTTAACTGTTCAATTGGATGTTCCCGCCCTAGGTTGAGGAGCATCTGGTTTTCCCCCTCCGGGTCCAGATAGCCGAGGCTCAGCTTCATGAAGAAGCGGTCCAGTTGGGCTTCGGGCAGAGGAAAGGTGCCTTCGTATTCGATAGGGTTTTGGGTGGCGATGACGAAAAACGGCCGTTCCAGCGAGCGCGTCACCCCATCCACCGTCACCTGCCGTTCGCCCATCGCTTCCAGCAGGGCCGACTGGGTGCGGGGGGTAGCCCGGTTAATCTCGTCAGCCAGCAAAATGTTGGTGAAGGCGGGACCGGGAATGAAGGTAAAGGCCTGTTCCCGCTGGTCAAAAATAGAGACGCCGGTAACGTCGTTGGGCAGCAGGTCAGGCGTACACTGCATCCGCTTGAACTCGATGCCCAGGCTGACGGCCAGGGCGCGGGCCAGCATCGTCTTGCCCACGCCGGGCACGTCTTCCAGCAGGACGTGGCCTTCGCATAGCATGGCCACTATTAGCAGCTCTAAAGACAGCCGTTTACCAATGATCACCCGCTCTACATTGTCCAGTAAGGGTTGGCTGAAGGATTGAATTTCGTTCATGGGTTGATCATACCATCAAACGGCCGTTTTTGCTTGTTAGAATTCCGGCTTTGAGATAACGTAACTGGAAAATAGTAACGCGGAGATGCGCGGAGGAGTCGCTGAGATACACAGAGAAAAGCAGAGAGAAACTGGTGAATCTTCACGCTCTTTGCGTCTTCGCGGCAAATTGATACAAAAAGTAAATCTCCGCGTATCTCTGCGGTCCTCAGCGAACCTCTGCGTTCCTACTGAAATCCATGACAACACCCATCCCCCTCGACACCGATTTTGACGCTGCTTTTGCCAACGCCATTGCCCGGCTGGAAAGCTACAACAAACATTATTATCGGCCCAACAGCTATTTGCACAAATGGTGGGCGCGGCGCTGCGGCAGCACCTTCCGCCTCATTCTGAAAGGGTTGGTAGCCAATGGAGCGGCCGGCGACGCAGAGCGGGATTATTACGCGGCGGGCGGGTTGGCGGGCAAAATCATCCTGGACCCGATGATGGGCGGGGCCACCACACTGCACGAAGCGATCCGCCTGGGGGCCAACGTGATTGGGGCCGACCTGGACCCGATTCCGGTGTTGCAGGCGCGGGCCACGCTGACCGACCTGCCGCTGGTGGATCTGGAACGGGCCTACGAGCAGTTTGAACGAACGTTGCGGGCCGAACTGGAGCCGTATTTTCTAACCCACTGCCCGGACTGCGACACGGCCGTTCCCTTCCGTTTTGTGCTGTATGGGCTGCGGCGACGGTGTGCCTGTGGTCCGGTTTTGGTGGTTGATTCGCTGCTGGTGCGCCAGGAATCGGACGGCTCTCTCATTCACCTTTGCCCGCAGCGGCACGATATTTTGCGGGATGGCCGGGTCATCAGCGCCGCCACGACGGCCGAACCGATGCCGCTGGTGGAGAAGGGGCAGCGGGTGTGTGGGGTGTGTAACGGCCGTTATACCGACGACCTCACCATTCCCTTTTACGCCCGTTACCGGCCGCTGGTGGTGGTGGGTCGCTGCCGCAACCAGCAGTGCGAGCAGACGCTTTTCTTCAAAGCCCCGGACCAGGCCGACCGGGACGTGTGGCAGCAGGCCGAAGCGGCGCGGGCCGACCTTTCGTTTGACCCGGCCAATTTTGCTATCGAGCCAGGGCGCAAGTCGGTCCATTTGCAGCGGCGCGGGGTGGACTATTACCTGGACCTTTTTTCCACGCGCCAGTTGTTGTATCTGGCAGCGGCCCGCCGTCATTTGGCTGCGTTTGACCCGGCCATCCGGCTTAATCTGGCGCTGCTGGTCTCTACTTCGCTGGAGTTTAACGCCATGCTCTGTGGCTACAAAGGCAAGGGCAAGCGGCGAGCCGGGGCCATTCGCCACGTCTTTGCCCACCACGCCTATGCTTTTCCGTATACGGCCGTAGAAAACAATCCTGTCTATTACCGGCGCAGCTCCGGCACGCTGGCCCGGCTGTTCCATGCCCGCATCCGGCGCGGCCGGCAGTGGGCGCAGGCGCCGCGTGAGCGCGTGATCAACTCTTCGTCCTCCGTCCTCCGTCTTCCGTCTTCCCAACGGTTTGTAGAAATTGCGGGAGAGGTCGATGCGGGGCAGGAGGTGCAGTCGGCGGCGGAATTGGGCGCGGGCAGCCGCCGCTTTCTGCTGCTGCAAGGCTCATCGACGGCGCTGGACCTGGCCGATAGCAGCGTCGATTTTATTGTGACCGATCCGCCTTATTTTGACAGCGTGCAGTACAGTGACCTGGCCGCCTTTTTTCGGGTCTGGCTGCGGCAACTGCTGCCGGATGCGGCCGAGTGGGGTTATGACGCGAGCGAATCAGCCGTGGACCCCCACAAGCTGGACCGGGAGAGCCGCTATGCTGAGCTGCTGGCCGGGATTTTTCAGGAGTGTGCGCGGGTGTTGAAGGCGGACGGCCGCTTCATTTTCACCTTCCATCACTGGAACCCCAAAGCGTGGGCGGCCCTTACCTACGCCCTGCGCCAGGCCGATTTTCGGCTGGTTAACCATTACGTCGTCCACGCCGAAAACCCGATTTCGGTCCACATCAACAACATGAAGGCGTTGGTTCATGATGCGATTTTGGTCCTGGCCCCGCGTGGGGTTCAGTATTCGGCATCTGCCCCTCGGTCCTCCGTCCTCGGTCCTCGGTCTGTAGTACGGGAGGGAACGGCCGTTGCGCCCCCGCCAGCCGTTGACCAGACGGAAAGCGAAGCCTTTTGCCGGGATTGCGCCGCACACCTGGGCTGGCTGCTGGACCAACCGGAGCTGACTCGCACCGACATTCAAGCCCATTGGCGGGTGATATTAGCGAGTTGATGATTGGACAATGTGTTATACTTACGCGCAGAAGTTGGCAACTTAAGAGTATTTGCGTTGGCATATGGCAAGTATTGAACGTATCCGGCTAAAGGTTATCCAGCGGCACTATTATCTCTCTGCTCACGCAGAAGATGAGATGTTGGAAGATAACTTGGAAAGACGCGATGTTGAGTATGCTATTCTGAAAGGTAGAATTGAAAAACGATTGACCCGTGATATACGTGGTACGCGCTAACGGATCGAGGGTCCAGTACCAGACGGCCGTTTAGTACACGTCATTTGTCGGTTTCATGCAAGCAGCAATTTGCTGATAATTACGGTATATGCGCTGATGGAGTGAATGATGATTTGTGAATTTTGTAGTGGCGAAACAATTGAAAGAAAAGTCAGACGTATGCACTGGTATAACAAGCAGCTCTACATCGTGGAAAATGTGCCGGCGCAGGTGTGCAAAACGTGTGGCGAGCGGTTCTATCACGCGCAGGTCCTGGATGAAATTGATCGCCTGCTGGACAGCGACCATGAGGTCATGGAGAGAATCGAAGTTGAAGTGGTCGCGCTGTAGCCACTGATACCAGGGTCGCCAGACTACAAAAGTCTCGCAGACTTTTGTAGTCTTTTCGGGTAGGTAACAAAAAAGCCACGGCCGTTTCGCCGTGGCTTTTTCTATTCTGGACATTGGCGTTTTTGCCCGCCGCCAGTGTAGCGCGATTTACCAAATCGCGTTACGTTGCCAGAGGTCAGCGCAACTTTCGCCAGACTCCAGTTCTATTTATGGGTGGGCGGCACTAACGGCCGTTTTCTAACGACGCAGCGGCAGCCCCAGGAACAGCATGGGTGCGGTGAACAGGAGCATGGTCCAGCTATGGCTATAGCCCAACGGCCGTTCCGGTAAAACGGCCGTGTTGTCAGCCGCACCCTCATCCGCCTTGAAAATCAGCGGCAGGTAAAGCTGATAGACCGGCGCTTCCGCCTCCTCTACCGTAATCGTCACGCTATCGCTGATGGCCAGCGGCGTATGGTCGGGGTCGTGCAATTCGGCTGTGATGGTGTAGACACCGGGCAGCAGGTCCACCGTGGTCTCATAGGCCATGACCGGGCCGGTATCGTCACCGTTGATGATCAGATGCCAATGGCCGTCGTCGGGAATGGTGAAGTCGGTGGTGGTAATGACGACGGGGACAGAAACGGCCGTGCCGTCCTCACTGACAAAGACATCCCCATCCTCAGGGCTGAGAATCGTCACCGTTGGGTCGGGTGTGAACTCAACCGTGATGGTCACGCTGTTGCTGATACCTAGTGGTGTGTGGTCAGGCAGGTGCAGTTCGGCCGTGATGGTGTAGACGCCGGGGAGTAGGTCCACCGTGGTCTCATAAGCCATGACCGGGCCGGTATCGTCACCGTTGATGATCAGGTGCCAGTGGCCGTCATCGGGAATCACGAAGTCGGTGGTGGTGATGACGACGGGGACAGAAACGGCCGTGCCATCCTCACTGACAAAGACCGCCCCATCCTCAGGGCTGAGAATTGCCACCGTGGGGTCGGGTGTGAACTCAACCGTGATGGTGACGCTGTCGCTGATAGCCAGCGGCGTATGGGCGGGGTCGTGCAGTTCGGCCGTGATGGTGTAGACGCCGGGGAGCAAGTCTACCGTGGTCTCATAAGCCATGACCGGGCCGGTATCGTCGCCGTTGATGATCAGATGCCAATGGCCGTCGTCGGGAATCACAAAGTCGGTGGTAGTAATGACGACGGGGACAGAAACGGCCGTGCCGTCCACACTGACAAAGACATCCCCATCCTCAGGGCTGAGAATGGTGACGGTGGGGAACAGCAGACCGACAATGACGGGGTCGTGATCAGAGGAGCGGAACGGTTCCGGGCTGTACCATTCGATGATTTGCCCTGGCGATTTGAACTCCACGTTATAATCCAGCACGCGCGGCTCGTCGGCGTTGATGTGCCAGGCGGTGGTCCCGGTAACAAAGGGCATGATGCCGCTGCTGGCCAGGGCATAGTCCAGGTGACCAAACTGGCCGTTAAAGACATAGGTGTAAGCCTCGTCGCCGTAATAGAGGCGCAGCAGGTCCACATAGCCTTCATCCCGAATAACCGTAATCGGGTCTTCCATAGCGTAGGCGTTCAAGTCGCCAATGATCAGGAAGCGATCAGAGCCGCTGTTGGTGGGGTCGGTGGCCAGGTAGTCAACCAGAGCCGCGGCCGCCTCGGTGCGCGTGACGTTACAGTTGCCCTGCCCGTCACCCATATCGGGGTCGCCCACGTCATCGCAGGGCGAGCCTTTCGATTTCAGGTGATTAACGGCCACGGTAAACAGCTCGCCCGTGCTGTTTTCGGCAAAGGTCTGGATCAAAACCGGCCGGTTCTTCTCGTCCAGGAAGCGGGGGTCAATACTGCTGTCCAGAATGGCGTAGTCGCCAACCGGCGTCACGGTGGCCGGCTGGTAGACAAAGGCCAGCTTGATAGCATCCGTGCCGATCACGCCGGTGTCGATGTAGTCGTAGACAAAACCACCGGCGAAGTCATTCAGCCCGGCTACGATGTCGATAACGGCCGTATCCGTAATGTGGTTCTCAATCTCAATCAAACCCACCACGTCGGCGTCCATCTCCAGAATGGCGTTGATGATTTTGGTGCGCTGCCGCTCAAACTCAAACGCCGTATTGGCCCCGCGGCAGCCCACATTTTGTTCCGGTCCGCAGATGTTAGCACCGGTATCCAGGGTGGTGAAGTAGTTGAGGACGTTGAAGGCGGCGACCTGGATAGTACCACCCACCTCATCCATTTCGTAAGGCCGATCGGCCGTGTTGCTAAAATCAACCGTTTCTACCGGCTGAATGCGGTAGCTGTTGGCCCGGAAATCAACCACACCCATCAAGTTGTGGACCAGCGCCCCGGTCCGCAGCGTGTTGGTATAGGTCAATTTGGGATCGGGATAGATAACCGGGTCCGGGTTTTGGATATTCAGCCCGTCGTCCAGAATAATGCGGCTGCGGTCGTTTAAATCTTGCAGCGCCAATGCCGGTGCGCCGGGGGTGACGATGTTGGTCGGGTTCCACAGCCGGTCATTGACAGAGAGATGGACTTCACCAAAGCGGCCCAGGTTGAAATGTTCGGTTACGTGCAGATCGTGGGTAAAGGAGACCAGCATCCCTTCAACCGCCTCCCATGCCATCATATCGTCAACGGGCAGGGTCATTTCGGCCGGGGTTACGCTGTAGCCGGTATCGCAGACGGTAATGTTGGCCGTTGTGACAGAGGCGATTTGGGTCAGGTTATTGAACTCCGTGGCCGTGCCGCGCACACGAACCAGATCGCCGGGGGCAACGGCCGTACTGCTGTGGAAGACAAAGATGCCTTCAGAAGTCATCGGATCATCGTCTACCCGGTCATCCCGCTCCTGCAGGAAGAAGCCGCTAAACTGGCCTGGCCCCTGGTATGAGCCGACCACAACCGCTTCCACGACCACCGTTGTGCCAAAGACGGGTGTGGTCAGACCGCTGCCCTGGATGAAGTGGATGGGCACGGCCGTATCGTCACACGAACCAAAAGCCAGGGCCGGACCAACGGTGAAGCTGAACTGATAGTCGCTGAACATGTTCAGCCCCTCGTCGTTGCTAACCTCATCGGCCAGGACGGTCACGTAACAGATTTCGCCGTGGACAAAGGGATCATCAGGCGTAATGGTGTAGCTGTCGCTGGGGCCGGCCGGACTGCTGCTGGCCGAGACGTCGCCGCTGATGTGGCACTGGACGCCAAACCAGTCGTTTGTGACCGTGACCGGCTCGTTGAACTGGATAGTGATCAGGGTATCGGTGAGAACGTTGGTGGCGTTGTTGGTCGGGAAAGTGGAGATGACAACCGGCACATCCACAAACAGATTCAGGTCGCTGATGCTGCGCGGTTTGACCTGGTAGGTTACATTGAACTGGGTGCTAAAGCCGGTCACGCCCAGCATGTCCCCATTTTGAATACCGAGGTTACACAGGTTGATGCCGGTAGCTGCTTCGATGCGAACGGTAGCTGCCCCGCTGCCGTCGTTCAGGGTAATGTTGTAACCGGTGCCGCAGGTGGCGGGCATATTACCCACAATACCCTCGGTGTAAATGAGCCAGCCCTCGCTGTCGCCGGCGGCAACCTGACCGGTGGTGTAGGTGATGGGATCGGGCGGGGTGCCGGCCGCAACCACGTCAAAGTAGTAGAGCGGGAAGATCATTTGCTCCTGGTTGTTGAAGCTGCCGCGAGTGGCCACCATGCGTACCGTGTCGCCCAACGAAATGGGCGGATCGGCCATAAAGAAGGCGGCAATGCCACCGCTTTCGTCCTGGAAGGCCCATTCGGAGGCGTTGTTCCAGGTGCTGTTAGGGGCTGTGACCACACCTTCAAGACCAAAAATGTCGCCGTCGCTGCCGGCGCGGGCGTCGGCAATGGGTACGGCGGCAAAGGTCACGGTCATGACGCCGGTCTGGCCGGGGTCGTAGGGAATGCCGTTGAGGCTGGCGTAGGTCCAGCCGGCATGGGGGTTGCCGCTGCCCCAGTTGCCGTCGTAACGGGTGGTGTAGGAGAAGACGCCGGGAATCGTGGGGGTGATCACGCCGGCAAATTCGTCGTTGTCGGGGCCGTCGTCTACGTTGTAGGCCATGGGGAACCAGTCCCAGGCGGCCGGGTCGGCATTGCTGCCGTAGCCGACTTCGGCCCGCAGTCCGCGCCCTGGTTCGCCAGGGATGTTGGTGACACCTTCAATGAAGAGACGGCCGTATATCTCCTCGGTCGCCATATTCATCGTAATGACGGTGGTCGGCGGCCATTGCAAATTGGCCCAGCCCACAACCACATTGCGGTAATCATTGATCGTAGCGTCACCGCTGACGGTGATAGAGCGATTGACCGTGTTGAGCCAGTCAAACTGCTGGCTGCCATCATCGACGACGTATTTGTATTCATACGTTTCGCCGCCGCTCAGGCCGGTCACGGTATAGGTGTAAACACCACCGCCGGCGTCAGCCATCTGCACCGGAGTCCAGCCGTTAAAGTCACCCGCCAGCCAGACCGTTTCGCCCACTTCGACCACCCCTTCCAGGTCGTTGTAGACAAAGGTGATGTCGCCCGACTGGGATTCGGTGGTGAAGGTGAAGGGGTAATCGGCCGTCATCGTCAGGCCGTCGCTGTTGCTCACTTCACTGGCCAGAACGGTCACGGTACAGGCTTCATCGTAGGCAAAGGGATTGGCGGGGGTAATGGTGTAGGCCTCAGCCGGGCTGACCGGGGCGGTGGTGCCGGTAATGACGCCGCTGAGGGTACAGGTCAGGTCAAACCAATCGGCTGTGACGGTGACGGCTTCGCTAAAAGTAATGGCGATACTGCTGGCCAGCGGCACGTTGGTGGCCCCGTCGCCGGGATTGGTGGCCACCACTGCCGGAATGGCGACACAGCTATGGGTGGGGGAGCCGGTGCTGCGCGGCGTGGGCGGCGAGATGGTGGTGAAATCGGCGGCGTTGTCGTCGGTATCTACACAGCCGTTGCCTGCGCGGATAACGGCCGTGCTGTTATTGATGACAGGGGCGGCCCCGCTGCCTTCCCAACAGTTAGCCGAGCCATAACCGACAAAATCAACGATTTGCGCCCCGGCAGGGCAGGCACCGCTGAGGGCGGTGGTGGTGTTGACCAGAGCCACTTTGCCGTTGGTGGCCGCCAGATTAATAGTGCCGGTAATGTCGGGCGTGACGGGCAAGGGATCGCCGCACGGAGCGCCGCCGCAACTGTTGCCAGCCGCGCCGCGTACCAGGAAATATTGGCCCGGGCCAATGGTGCCGGTGAGCGGGGTTATGTTGGTCCAGGAAGAGCCGGCGGCTGAGGTGTATTGTATGGACCAGTCGGCCAGGTCAACGGCCGTTGGTCCCGGGTTAAACAATTCAACAAAATCGTGGGTAAACGGGGCACCGGCATTGCCGCCACCGCCATAAACCTGGCTGATGCGAACGTGGTCGCCAGATAGGACGGATATTGTCAGCCAGCGCTGATCGCCAGGCTTGTTGTCAGGGAGTGCCGCTACCGGCACAGCCAGAAATCTGGTTAGCCCAATAACTGCTGACATTGACAGAAACAGGATCGAGAATAACAAGGGTAAACGCTTCACGGTTTATTCCTCCGTATGGCTGCGATGAGATTTGCAGTGGCTAATGATTGGTTAATCAGGCAACTATCTCGCAAATGTTAACCGATTGTCGCTGCCAGGCAAGTAATTTTGGTTAAGAATTTGTTATGGTTTGGCGTTGGTAGAGTAGCTGTTTATACTCGTAGCAGGCGATTATGTTATTTCCCTGGCAATGTACGACCTATCAGGGGAGACAGTACGCGCACGATGCAACAGAAGTTGAATGAAAACGGAGCGTCTGCTTACCAGCCGGTCTGTTGCCAGCAAGGATGCTGGCGCTCCGTTGATGAGGAGGTAGTTTCTATGAAAAACGGCCGTTTTGTTTCCGACGTAACTATTCCCGACGGCAGCCTGATGTTGGCCGGTGAACGCTTCACCAAAGCCTGGCGTGTCCGAAACAATGGTGATGAATCCTGGGAGACGAGCGACTGGTTGACCTTTGTGGGTGGCCAGCCGTTTGGTACCGGGCTGCGCTTACCCCTGACCCGGGTAGCTGCCGGGCAAAGCCACGATCTGGCTCTTGAACTGACCGCACCTGATTGCCCCGGCTTTTATCGCAGTTACTGGCGTATGCAAGATAGCGCGGGCAAATTCTTCGGCGACTTATACTTTGCTGATATTCAGGTAGTGGCCCGGAAGCCTGCCTGGTCCAAGCTGTCACCAGACGCCTGGCGTCGTACAATTTTTGCCATTACCAGCGTTTTTGAGAGTGGTACGCCGCAGGGCAATCCGGCCGCCTACCAGACCTATGACGCGGGTATTATCAGTTACGGCCGTCATCAGGCCACCCTGGCGTCGGGCAATCTGGGGCGGGTGGTGCGCGCCTATGTGCAGCGGAGCAACAGTGTTACTAGCCGGGCGTTGCAGCAGGAGTATTTGCACCGATTGCTGCATCGGGATGAAACGCTGCGGCATGATAGTCGTTTGCGTCAGCTTCTTATTAGTGCCGCTGAGGAGACAGCTATGCACGAAGCGCAAGAGATGATCTTTTCACAAAACTTTTACCAGCCTTCGGCTCAATCGGCCCTGCGCTATCGTTTGCAAACGCCACTGGGGCTGGCCTGCCTTTATGACACGCGTATCCAGGGGGGCATGGAAATTGTAGCCAATCGTACCCGTAATCGCCTGGGTGGCTTGCCGGGTGACATCGGTAAAGACCAGAAACCTATCCGTGAAGCCGAGTGGTTGCTGGTGTTTCTCGACGAGCGGGAAATACGGTTGCTCCGGCTGGCCGAACAAAACGCAGCGCGTGGCGATCACGCCAACGCCAATGCGCTCCGTGTTTCAACTTTTCGTGTGGAGGAGCTACGCAAGCTGCTGCTGGCGGGCAATCTGGACCTGTCCGGCGAACTTGTTGTGCGCCGGCAGCGAATCAGGGGTATCCTGGCTGAATGAACAAATTTGCTCCTGGCTGTGTCCTATGATAAGATTCTGACATAGCAATATGGCGGCTGTGGTGTAGGGGTTAACACGTCTGGTTGTGGCCCAGAAGATCGTGGGTTCAAATCCCACCAGTCGCCCCAAGTAGAGACGTTGGCGCGAGCCAGCGTCTTTTTTGTTAGTGCAGAGATAGAGTGCAGAGTGTAGAGATAGAGTGCAGAATGCTATCCTCTATCTCTATACTCTATACTCTATACTCTATACTCTATCTCTATCTCTCAGGAATAGGAACCATGGTGGAAAAACAACCCTGGTGGCGCGGGCCGCGTGGCGAATGGTATGTGGTGGTACAGTTTTTGCTGTTTGGGCTGTTAGTCTTTGGTCCCAAGACGGTGGCCGAAGTTGGCCGCTGGGGCGGCACGGGGGCCGATGTCAGCCTGGTAGTTGGCCTGCTGCTGGGGCTGGTGGGGGTGGTTTTTATCGGGCTGGGATTGGTCTATTTGGGGCGGAATTTAACGGCCGTGCCCCACCCTAAAGAAAACGCCACCTTCGTGCAAACCGGAGCCTATGGCCTGGTGCGCCACCCCATTTACTGCGGCATTATCCTGGCTGCTTTTGGCTATGCCCTGGCCTGGGCCAGCTTTCTGACCCTGCTCTACGCGCTCATTCTCTTCATCTTCTTCGACATCAAGACGCGCCGCGAAGAGAAATACCTGCGCCAGAAATTCCCGGCCTACGCCGCCTACCAGCAGCGCGTGGCTAAGCTAATCCCTGGTCTGTACTGACCCGCCATAAAACTGCGAGGCCTCGCAGTCCTCGCAGGTTTGGGCGGAACCGACCTCTATGCCAGGTTGGGCAAGATGCCGTGGGTGAGGGGTAGTTGGTAGGCCTGAACCTGGCGGCTGAGGCTTTCCAGAAAGGCAATGTGGTCGGGTAGGGCTGCCTCGTCCCAGCGGTCGATGCTTTCGGCCATCAGTTGGGCCAGGTGGATGGCGCGGGGCAGGGGCGCGAGGGGTTGGGGACTATCGCTGAAATGGGGGAAGTACACGGCCGTTACCCGACCCGCTTCGCCCCATTGCCCCCCATTTAACTGTTGGTTAGAGATGGTGATGGGATGGGGCAGGGGCAGCCTGACAATCCCCAATCGTTCCGCCAACGCGGGCAGCAGCGTTAGCGTGCCGGGCCGGATACTGACTGCGCCCGGCGAAGGCAGAGCATACACCCCATCGGCCCGCTCCTCCAGCAGGACCACGTCATTGGCCAACAACTGCCAGCCTTGTTCCAGCAGATGCAGCCCGGTCGTCGTTTTGCCGCTGCCCGATGGCCCCACCAGCAGAATGGCCTGCCCCTCTTTGACAACGGCAAAGGCATGGAGCAGGTAGTAGCCGTGCCGTCGCAGCCGGGGGGCCAGGCTGGTGAAGGTGATGTCTTCTAAACGGCCGTTTCGTAAGGCACCCTCGGTCGCTACCCCTTCAATCCGGTCCGGTCCGGGGGCTGCATGTAGTGGTACGGTCACTATGGCGCCGTCCAGGTAGTGGAGAACGGCCGTTTCCCTTTCATGTCCCCGATACACCGACAAAATACCGCTGCCGTCGCGGAAGTAAGGCTCCGGCGACGGCAGCGGCGGTAACGATTCAACCAGTTGTAGCGATAGCGATAGGTCCGGCTGCTGTTGATTATCGGCCGGCGGCCAACCGGCCCAAATTAGCGACCAGCCCCGACGCAGCGGCTCAGCTTCTCCTGCCAACTCCACGACCAGCCGGTGCAGTGCAAAACGCATAGCCTGTCCAAAAATTAAAACCACGGATGAAACGGATAGGGCGAACAAACACGGATAAAAAATCCGTCTTGATCCGTTTAATCTGTCAAATCCGTGGTTAATTCTACCGCCCTGTTTCGGCCATTAGCTCTTGCACAGCCTGAGCAAACAGTTCATACGGCTGGGCGCCGTTGATAAAGTAACCGTTAGCAAAAAAGCTGGGTGTGCCCCGAATGCCCAGTTCTACACCGGTTTGCAGATTGGCTAAAACGGTCGTTTCATACCGGTCACTCTCCAGACACTCGGTGAATGCGGCCATATTCAGTCCGATTTGCTCGGCGTAACTGATGAACAGGCTGACTGCCTGCTCATTGCGGCTCCACTGCTGCTGGTTGACGAAGATCAGGTCGTGCATTTCCAGATACGCATCCTGATCGCCGGCACAGCGGGCGGCTTCGGCCGCTTTGGTCGCCTGCGGGTGGTTGCTAACGATGGGGAAATCCATAATCACGTAGCGCACCAGTCCCGTCTCTACAAAATTGGCCTTGATTTGGGGCAGCGTTTGCATAGCGTGACGGGCACAGAAGGGACACTGGTAGTCGGTAAACTCCACAATTGTCACCGGCGCATCGGGATTGCCCAGCACCAGGGCCGCGCCATCTTCCGGCACGTCAATCGGGCCGGTTGGTTCCGGTGGCGGCTGTTGCTGCTGTTCACGCGGGCGGTAGGCCTCGGCCAGTTCACCCATTTCCGCCAGTTCTACGGCATATTCAAACAATTCAAACGGCTGCGCGCCACTGATGGGGAAGCCGTCAATAAAGAAGCCGGGCGTACCGGTCATGCCAAACGACAGGGCCTCTTGCCGGTTGGCTTCAATGGCCTCATCATAACGGCCGCTTTCCACACAAGCCGTAAAGTCAGCCATCACCAGCCCCAAATCCTCTGCAATAGACGTGATCACGCTCGCTGGTGAACTCGATTGGCTCCACTCTTGCTGCCGTTCAAACAGGCCGTGGTGCATCTCCCAGTACGCATCTTGCTCACCCGCACAGCGAGCGGCCGTAGCCGCTAACAAGCCGGAAGGCATATTGTCAAGCATTAGATCCTTAAGGACATAGTAGACGCGCCCCGTTTCTATCAACTCGCTAACAATAGATGGCATTGTTTGTAATGAGTGACGGGCGCAGAAAGGGCATTGGTAATTGGTAAATTCAACAATTGTTACATTGGCATCCGGGCTGCCCAGGGTAGCCGCTCCATCATCCAGGCCAATAGGCACGGGCGTGGGCAGTGCGCCGGGGGCCACTGGTTCTGGTGCCTCTTCAACAATAGACTCGCCGGCCAGGACCATGGCGATGGCTTCGTTAAAGGTGTTGATCGGCTGTGCGCCAATTAAAGGCTGCCCATTGAGGAAAAAGCTGGGGGTGCTGCGTACGCCGCGTGACTGGCCCAGGGCCAAATCGGCCCGTACCAGTTCAACGTGGGTTTCATTTTCCAGACAGGTGGCAAACGCTTCCATGTCCAGGCCAATATTGGCGGCGTAATCGCTGAAAAATTGGTTGGCACGGTTATTGGCCCATTCGCCAAAATGTTCGAAGATCTCATCGTGCATGGCCCAATAGTTGGCCGCCCCTTGATCCCCGGCGCAGCGAGCCGCGTTGGCCGCTGGGATGGCCTGGGGGTGATTGGTAAGGGGGAAATCGTAATAGACGAAGACGGCTTCCCCATTAGCAATCTGGTTGGCTAACAGAGAGGGAAGGGTTTGGCTGGCGAAGCGCTCACAGAAGGGGCACTGGTAATCGGAGAATTCCTCTATGAGAACCGGCGCGTTGGGATCGCCTTTATACGGCCGTCCCTCCACCGTAAAGCCCACTTCAATACCGTTGGCGTCTTGCTGCACGCTGCCGGGATCAATTTCGAGGCTGGAACGGCCGTCTACTACCGGCTCTCTATCACTTTCCTGGCCGCGCTCTACAATGCCGGCCATTTCGCCAGTTTCCCGCTCGGCCGTCGTCTCCCCGCCCACTTGCGGCAGTTCAGAACCGGTTCCGGCCGGTCCGCAGGCGGCCAATAACCCTAAAAACAAGAACGCGGCCAGCAAGCCATACCATCTATATTGATTTTGTTTCATTCCTTAAACTCCATAGAGAGTACAACGAATTGGGGGAAGGAACGGACTTTTGTAACCGTTCAGGGGATAGAAAATCTGTTGAATTCCCTAAATCTGTTGTCCTCCCATTACTAAATGCTAAAACACCTCGGCCACTGCTAGGCACACCCCATGAATTGTGCTAGACTCACATATTTGTTGAATGACTGTACCATAGTGCGTATTGCGTAGTGCGTAGATAAAACAAGCACCCATTACGCACTACGTCTCGTATCATAATCGAAACGCCGAGAAGTTGCCACCGGCAAATCAGCTTCTCATCCATTATCAAGCTAAAAAAGAGCGAAGACGGAGGACGAAAGATGGACACCTCGGTCTTCCGTCCTTCGTCTTCCGTCAATCGTATGAGTGAAGCCTCTTACACCCTCATCGCCGGCCTGGGCAATCCCGGCCGTAAATATGCCGCCAACCGGCACAACATCGGCTTTATGGCCGTTGACTGGCTGGCTGAGCAACACGGGATTTCATTAGGCAAGGTGCAAAATAAGGCGCTGGTAGGCAACGGCCGTATCGCCAACCAATCCGTCATCTTAGCCAAGCCCCAGACCTACATGAACCTGGTGGGGGACGCCGTGGGGCCATTGGCCAACTATTACCGCATTCCGCCGGAGCGGGTGCTGGTGGTTTACGACGAACTGGACCTCCCTTTTGGCAGCATACGTCTGCGCCCCGGCGGCGGGGCCGGCGGCCACAACGGGATGCGCTCGCTCATCTACCATCTGGGGCCGGATTTTCCCCGGCTGCGCCTGGGCATCGGCCGACCGCCGGGACAAATGCCCGCCGCCGCCTACGTCCTGCAAGATTTCGGCCGTGACGACTTGCCCCTGCTCACCGACGTTTTAGACGAGTCCATTCGCGCTATCCTTACTTTTTTGAGCGAGGGGATTGAGATGGCGATGTCGCGGCATAATGGTAGCGTAATAAGTGAAACGTAGTGCGTAGTGCGTAGTACGTAGCCCGGCTTCTACGCTCTACGCACTACGCACTACGAAATAGAACCATGAATCTAACCGGCATTCTACAAGCATTAAACGACCTGCCTGCCTTCGAGCAGCTTCTGGCCGGGTTGGCTGAGGGTCAGCCGGGGCCGCTGCACCTGCCGGAAGGAGCCAAAGCACCGGTGCTGGCTCAACTGTATCGCCGCCATAAACGGCCGATTCTGCTCATCACTGGTCGCGTCGAAAAAACGTCCGCCTGGCAACGGTCGCTAGAGAGTTGGCTGCCAGATACGGCCGTTCTCCACCGCTTCTACGCCCCCACCCCCTTGCCCTACGAACGGGGTCCCTGGAGCGACAATAGCCGGTTACTGCGGCTTCAGGTCTTGTGCCAACTGATGGCCGGACAACATCCCTCCATCCCTGCGAGCCAGACACCGCCGCTGATCATCACCTCCGCCCGCGCCCTGCTGCAAAAGACCATCCCCCAGCGCCGCTTTATGACCGCTACCCGCGTCCTGCGCCTGGGCCAGATTCTCGACCTGGAAAAGACGCTGACCGACTGGGCCGATGCCGGTTACGAGGCGGCCAGCGTGGTCGAAGCGCCGGGCCAGTTCAGCCGTCGCGGCGGTATCCTGGACATCTACCCGCCGCCCGCGCCCTATCCGGTTCGCATTGAGCTGTTCGGCGACGAGATTGACACCATGCGCCACTTCGATCCGGCCACGCAGCGCACCGTAGAGATAAACGGCCGTAGCCAACCAGAGTACCTCATCATCCCCCCCGCCCGCGAAGCCCTGCCCAGCGTGGCTGCCGACTTCGCCCTCTCCCTGGGCGACGAATGGCTGCCGGAAGCGGGCAGTCTCCCCTCCTGGCAGGATGATGTGGCCCATTTGCGTGAAGGACGGCCGTTTTCCCACCTGGAATATTACCTGCCCCTGCTCTACCCCCGCCCCGCCAGCCTGCTCGACTATCTGCCCGACAACGCCCTGGTGGTGGTGGATGATGCGCTGGCCCTGCGCGAAGCCATGCAGGAACTGCACCGCCACGCCCGTCAGATTGCCGACGAGCAGCCCAGCCTGCCCCCCGGCTACCCCAACCCCATCTGGCATTGGGACGAAATTGGGCCGGCCCTGGACTGGTGGCAGCCGTTGGTGTTGGGAGATGGGGAAGAAACGGCCCACGCCAGCATGGCCGCCGCCCCCGCCGCTTTAGCCGATGCCTTCGAGGTCGGTCCCCGTTATGGCGGCCAGATTACGCCCCTGATGAATCAGTTGCGGGCCGCCCAGCGCACCAACGAGCGCATCGTTATCGCCAGCAGCCAGGCAGCCCGGCTGGCCGACCTGTGGCGGCAGGAACAGCGCAAAATCAGCGGCACAGCCAACGGCCCCTCGGCCCTGCTGCCCGCTCCACCCACACCCCCCTTAGCCCAGCCGCTGGAGGAACTGCCCGACCTGCCCCCGCCTGGCTCCATCACCTTTGTCCGCGGCGGCCTGGCCGAAGGCTTCACCCTCATCGAGCGGGAGCGCAACCAGATTCTCATCAACCTGCTGACCGACGCCGAGATTTTTGGCTGGAATCGGCCGGCACCCCGCCGTATGCGCCCCCCGCCTCCGGCCGCGCCCGAAACCTACTTCGCCGACATCGAAGCCGGCGATCACGTGGTGCATATTGAGTATGGCATCGGCCGTTTTGAGGGCCTGGTGGTGCGTAACATCGGCGGTACCGAGCGGGAATACCTGCTGGTCCAATACGGCAACAGCGACACCCTCTACGTGCCCGTCCACCAGGCCGACCGGCTGGCCAAATGGATCGGGGCCGAGGACCGGCCGCCCGCACTGCACCGGCTGGGCGAAAAAAGCTGGAGCGCGGCCAAGACCAAAGCCAGCCAGGCCGCCGAAGAACTGGCGGGCGAACTGCTCGACCTCTACGCCGCCCGCGCCACGATTGATGGCCACGCATTCTCGGCCGATGCTGAGTGGCAGGCGGAATTAGAAGCCGGTTTCCCCTACGAAGAGACGGAAGACCAGCTGCGGGTTATCAATGAAGTAAAGAGCGACATGGAACGGCCGCAGCCGATGGACCGGCTCATTTGTGGCGACGTCGGCTTTGGCAAAACGGAAGTGGCCCTGCGCGCCGCCTTCAAAGCGGTCCTGGACGGCAAACAGGTGGCCATCCTGGTCCCCACCACCGTGCTGGCTCAACAGCATTACCGCACCTTTGGCCAGCGATTAGCCCCCTATCCGGTTAACGTGGGCATGTTATCCCGCTTCCGCACCACCAGCCAGCAGCGGCGCCTGGTGCAAGGGCTGCGCGATGGGTCGGTCGATATTGTCATCGGTACCCATCGGCTGCTCTCCGACGACGTTAGCTTCAAGGATTTGGGACTGGTCATCATTGACGAAGAGCAGCGTTTTGGCGTGGCCCACAAGGAGCGGCTCAAGCAGTGGCGCACCGAGGTGGACGTGCTGACGATGACGGCCACGCCCATCCCCCGCACCCTCTACATGAGCCTGACCGGGGTGCGCGACATCAGCACGTTGGCCACGGCCCCGGCCGACCGGCTGCCCGTCCAGACCTACGTGGGCGAGGCTGACGAGACGCGCCTCAAGCGGGCCATCATGCGCGAACTGGACCGGGGCGGCCAGGTGTTTGTGGTCCACAACCGGGTGCAAACGATTGAGGTCATCCGCAAGCAGTTGGAGCGACTGGTCCCCGAAGCGCGGCTGGCAGTCGGCCACGGCCAGATGAGCGAGCGGGAGCTAGAGCGCACCATGCTGGAATTTGCCGACGGCGACATTGACATCCTGCTCTCCACCACCATTATCGAGAGCGGCCTCGACTTCCCCAACGCCAACACGCTGATTGTGGACAAAGCCGAACAGTTCGGCCTGGCCCAGTTGTACCAGTTAAGGGGCCGGGTGGGGCGGGGTGTGCGCCGGGCTTATGCCTACTTCTTCCACAGCCGCTGGCGCTCGCTCACGCCTGACGCCCAGGCCCGCCTGGAAGCCCTCTCCCACCATACCGAATTGGGCGCGGGGTATCAGATCGCCATGCGCGATATGGAGTTGCGTGGCGCAGGCGACCTGCTGGGCGGGGCGCAAAGTGGCCACGTTTCGGCCGTGGGGCTGGATTTGTATACGCGGCTGCTGGCCAACGCCGTCAAGCGGCGCAAGGCGGAACGGGCCGGCGAATCGATCCCCTTTGACCTGCCGGAAGCGACGATGATCGACCTGCCCCTGGCCGCCTACGTGCCCACCGACTACGTGCCGGATGCGGCCCTGCGGCTGCGTCTTTACCGGCGCATGGCTCTGCTCGGCTCGCTCCTGGAAATTGACGAGATGGCCGACGAACTGGCCGACCGTTTTGGCCCCATTCCCGATCCGGTGCATAATTTGCTCTACCAATTACGCATTAAAGTGTTGGCTCAGAAGGCGCAGGTAACGGCCGTTATCACCGACGGCGGCCAGATTCGCATTCGCCTGCCATTATTAGAAACCGGCCTCAACCGCTTTCACTTGCAGCGCTACCTGGGCGACGCCGTCCGCGTCAGCCGCAAAGCGATCTGGATGAAGCGGGAGCTCAGCACCCACGAGTGGCAGGTGGCGCTGGTGCAGGTGTTAGAGCGGTTGGCTGATTTTGATTATTCGATGGTGTAGTGCGTAGTTCGTAGTGCGTAGCCATTGCCCTCTACGCACCACGCACTACGCACTACGAGAGGTATTTATGAACATCACCTTTTTCGACGATCCTTTAGAAGGGCCGCGCGCGCCGGAGGATGTGCGCGTGCAGCAGGTTGGCATTTATATTCACGAAGATAAGCGGCGGGTGGCGGTGGGGGTCAAGATGACGCCGTTCCGGCAACGGCCGTCTATGGAGATTACCCTGAAAAATGCCCACGGGGAAACGGCCGCAACCATGACCGTCATCGAAGCCCTGCGGCCCGAAATCTCGTTTACCCTCCATTTGCGCGATAGTAAACCGACTGTGGAATATGAAACGGCCGTTATCCTCTACTACGCTACCCCCGAAACAGAGCGCCAAAACGTCCACACAGCCACCGTCTACGTTGACCTGGACGGGCCAATGGAGCAACTGTTTGAGATCAAGACGTAAAAAGGGAATTGTGATGCGTATCGGCCGTTTTCCCGGCACATGGGTAGTGTTAGCGGCCCTGGGCTACCTGCTGGCGGCGGGTGGCATGTGGGCGCAGCAGTCGCTGGCTCCCCACTACATTTTATTGGCCGAGGCATTTCTGGAGGGGCGGCTGAGTCTGGGCCCGGAAAGCGGCCGTTACGATCTGCTGGTGACGGAACAGGGGGGGTATGTGGCCGGTTCACCGCTGCCGGCGGTCCTGCTGATGCCTCTGGTGGCCTGGCTTAGCCCCGAATTTAGCGACATCTTGTTCAGCATCGGCGTCGCGGCGCTGGCGGTGGGGGTAGTGCAGGCGGTCTACGGCCGTGTCTGGCTCACGATCTTCTTTGCTTTTGGCACACCCATGCTGCTGTTTGCCACGTTGGGTACTTACTGGTATCAGGCCCATCTGGTCGCTATTCTATTTAGCCTGCTGGCGCTGCTGGCCGGTTGGCGTTGGGGTTGTTGGGGAGTGGCCGGACTTTGCCTGGCACTGGCTACTCTGGCTCGGCCCACTCTCTTTTTTGCCGTGCCCGGTTTTGCCTTGCTCCTATGGCAGGCTCACGCCGGTCAGGAGCGGCCAGTCGTTTGGCGGCGACTGGTTCTTTTTTGTCTACCGCTGCTGTTGGCGATAGGGGCGCACATGGCCTACAATGTGGCCCGTTTTGGCAGCGCTGCCGATTTTGGCTATGGCTATGTGCAGGGCGCGCCCAATATTACGGCCGCCTACGCCCAATACGGCGGTTTCCATCCCCATTTTCTAGGCTGCAATCTCTTTGTCTCCCTGCTTAACCCGCCGGAGATCAACGGCTGGGTGCCGGGGGTGCTGTACCATGCCTGCGACCATTTGTTGGCGGGTGTCGATCTCGTCAGCGGCAGGGCGTTGGTGACGCCCAATCCGTTGGGGATGAGCCTGTTCTTGACGATGCCCGCGCTGCTGCTGGTTTTTGCGGCCGGCTGGCGTGAGCCAACGGTGCGGGCAGCCTGGGTGGGCCTATTGGGGGTCATGGTGCCGCTCTGGCTCTATCACAATACCGGCTCGACCCAGTTCGGCTACCGCTATGCGTTGGATGCCGTGCCGTTTTGGCTTTTGCTGTGTGCCGCGGCCGTGCCACCTGATGCGTCAGGCCGCCGCCGCTGGCTGATGGTGGTATTGGTCATGCTTTCCGTAATGATAACAGTGTGGGGTTGGTGGTGGCTGTACGACCTGTTTGTAGGGCAGACATGGTGGGAAGTGCTGGTGTACGGCCGGGTAGGTTGAGCCAGCGTGCCGATGACTTTTTTACGTTAATTGCCCTGTACCTGACCCTGATTGCCGCTGTAACGCTGCCTCATGCCGTTATTGTCCACTGGATGGACGTGACCCAGGGCGTCTGGTCTGTTAAGAACCAGCACCGGCGACGGGCGTAGCTGTGCTATAATCCTGGTACTCTGAACAGCAAGAGAGGTGAGCATGATTAGAGATTACAGCCATTACATCAACGGGGAATGGGTAGCCGCTGCCAACGGGACCACCTTTGCAACAGTCGATCCGGCCACGGAAGAGGTGATTGGGCTGGTGGCGCGGGGAACGGCCGTTGACATCAATGAGGCCGTTACCGCCGCCCGCGCCGCCTTTGAAGGGGTCTGGTGGCAGACGAAGCCCAAGGAGCGGGCGCGGCTGCTCTTTGACCTGGCCCGCGCCATCGAAGCCGCAGCCGATACCCTGGCCGAACTGGAGACGCGGGATAGTGGCAAGCCGCTGCCCCTGTCGAAGAAAGAGGTCCTGTCCACGGCCCGTTACTTTGAGTTTTACGCCGGCGCGGCCGACAAATTTTACGGCGACTCGATTCCGCTGGGGCCGGATTACGTGGACTTCACGCTGCGGGAGCCGATGGGGGTAACGGCCCACATCGTGCCCTGGAACATGCCGCTGAACATGGTGGGGCGCAGCGTGGCGCCGGCGCTGGCGATGGGCAATACGGCCGTTGTCAAACCGGCCGAACAAACCCCGCTCACTGCCCTCAAACTGGCCGAACTGATGGAACAGGTGGGCCTGCCGGCCGGGGTCTACAACGTCGTCACCGGCTTTGGCCAGGAGGCGGGCGCGCCGCTGGCCGAGCATCCCGACATTGATTCGATCACTTTTACCGGCTCGGTGCCGACCGGCCGGCGCATCATGCAGGCAGCCGCCAAGCATATCAAGCCGGTGGTGTTGGAGCTGGGGGGCAAGTCGCCCCACATTATTTTTGCTGATGCGGATTTGGAAACGGCCGTTGTCGAAGCCAGCAAGGGGATTTTTGCCAACTGTGGTCAGATTTGTTCGGCGGGATCAAGATTGGTGATAGACGGCCGTGTCAAAGAGGCCTTCCTCGATAAACTGATCCAGCGTGCCCAACAGATACGGGTTGGTCCCGGCCTGGAGTCGCCCGACATGGGGCCGCTCGTCTCGCGGGAGCAGTACGAGCGTGTCCTCAACTACATCCGGGTTGGCCAGAATGAAGGCGCACAATTGCTGACCGGCGGCGGCCGGCCCGACCACCTGGAGCGCGGCTACTTTGTGGCTCCTACCCTGTTCGACAACGTATCGCCGCAGGCCACCATTGCCCAGGAAGAAATCTTCGGCCCCGTCCTTTCCGTCCTTACCTTTCACGACGAAGAAGAAGCGTTAGCCATTGCCAACGGCGTTCAGTACGGGCTGGTGGCCGGGATTTTCACCAACGACCTCAACCGCGCCCTGCGCCTGGCCACCCGCATCCGCGCCGGGCAAATCTACGTCAACGAATATTTTGCCGGCGGCGAAGAAACTCCCTTTGGCGGCTACAAACAAAGCGGCTTTGGCCGGGAAAAGGGGATCGACGCACTGTACAACTACACCCAGGTTAAGAATGTGGCCATTCGGCTGCGCTGATTGGGAGACGGAGGACGGAGGACCGAAGACGGAGGACGGCAGGGAATGGCGGGGTGAGGGGATGCACACTGTTGTATATGGATTGTGATATAATGAAGCGGTATATCAACAGTGAGGAATCTATCATGAGCGCGATTTTTCCAGTAGCAACTTCATACGAGCATATCCGTCTTGATGAAAATGACGTGCCCTACATCGCCGGCACAACGATGAAAGTCATCGAACTGGTGCTGGCCCCAAAAGCATACGGCTGGAGTCCCGAAGAGCTTCATTTTCAACATCCCTATTTGAGCATGAGCCAGATCCACTCAGCGCTGGCCTACTACTGGGAACATAAAGAGACGCTGGATGCCGATATGGAACGGCGCTTAACGTATGTGGAACAAGCACGCCAGGAGGCAGTTGATTATGCGCGTCTGCCGGCCCAGCCTGAAGAAGTAGAAGAGTGGACTACAGAACAAGTTTGGGAGTGAAATCATGAATATGCCAATCTTAACGGAAATGGAAAATAACATCAGACGTCTCTCTTTAGCGGAACAGTTGTGGCTTATGGAGCGTCTGGTGCAGCGCATCAAAGAAAACACAATCAACGAAAGAAGCCGGTTTGAAAGTGACCTGATAGCGATGGCCAATGACCCACAAATTCAGCGTGAATTACGGGAAATTGAGGAGGAGTTTGCCTTCGCTGAAGCAGATGGATTGGACATCTCATAATGGCGATCAAACGTGGTGAAATCTACTTCGTCAACCTGAATCCGGTCAAAGGTAGGGAACAAGCGGGCCATCGTCCCGTATTGGTTTTGTCTGTTGATGCTATCAACAAGCTGCCATTAGTTATCACAGTCGTTGTGGGGACAAAAGGGGAAAACATCTCCCGTGATTATCAAACCAATGTCCGCGTATCACCGGACGAAAGTGGTTTACCCCAGGAAACGGTTTTCCTATGCTTTCAAGTGCGGTCACTAGATGCCAAGAGATTTGCTGGCAAACCGGCCGGTAAGCTTACCGGCGAAACACTGAAAAAAGTTGAAGACAGCGTGCGATATTGCCTTGGGTTATAATGATTGGCAACTTCCAGGCCGATAAGACAGAAAGAGAACACCTTGCTGCACAAGAGATAGACGAGATTGTCATGGCTCAAGCTGACAATGATGAAGCCTGGGAACCTCCTGTTTCTGTACAGAATGTGGCGATTCGGCTGTGCTGATTAGGAGACGGAGGACGGAGGACCGAAAATTTGATATGGCACGCTTGCTTAGAAACCGTGCTGTATTTTTCCTGGACCGCATATAGAATTTCTGAATATGGCAGCGTTTTGTTGGAGGCCTGACAGGTTTGCGAAATCTGTTAGGTCTGTGTCCCAATGTTGGAGATAGGCGACATTATGGGAAAACAGGAGATGACTATACCCTTTCCACAAGATTGAATTTGTTGCAATGTAGTAATTTTTGAGACTGTTGTTTCACAATTCGAACGCTGGGTTTTATGGATTTTGGAAAATATGGGTTCGATGGTATGAAAGCAGGTCTTGATCTGGCATGAACTTGTCAGGCAACATTATTTTAACACCGTCATATTTCAGCAAGTAATCCTGAATTGCTGCTTGTTTGTCAGCTATTATAGTTGGTGATATCTTGACTCTATAATCTTCTGTAAGAGTAATCAAGCCCCGATCAAAAGCTCTGTCATGAAGTGCATTAAGGCAGAGTCCATTTCTGGGGTTGACGCGGTTCTTAGAGTCACTCGACCAAGGAACAATATGGCTGGCATTAAGCAAAGAAGTGATGCTCAGGCCAGTAATGCAGCATTCAAAGTGATATGCAGCGAGTACAGTTGCACGAAAAAAGTTTTGATTCACCCGAACTTTGACAATTGCTTCATGTTCTAAACCTTCTTGAGGGAGATGGATGTGATCTAGCTCAATGATGTCTTGAAGATTTCTATCCCGAAGGGTTGCTTCAAGTTTTTCGCTTTCGTAACTGAGCGATTCCCAGTCGTTGTGAAATTCATCCCAAACCTCTTTTTCTTTTTTGCTTCCATGTGAAGCACCAGCGAGTCCACGTGCTTGAATGGCAGGATCTAGCCTTGCATAATTTGCTAGTTTCCATGAAACAGCTGATGGAGTACGGTTGATCAGTCTTGCTAATTCTATGATGTTAGGGTTTCGGTTATGAATTTGCCCAAAAGGGGTTTTGCAGTAAAGATTGAAAGCGAGTATTAGCTCGTCTCTTGACCAATATTTGCGCGATGCCATTCTATCTCCTAACAAGCTCGTTATAAGGATGGATAAAGTTATGTCATTAAAAGTTGCAATTAAAAGGCTGTCTTCTCAAGACCTAACGTTGTTTAAATCTCAAGACATCTTTTCAGGTAATGCACATGTTAACGGTCTTGCTTTGCCCCAAAGGGTGTTCACAGATGAATTCTACCCAAGTTTACCTGAAATAATGGAAAATAAGCAGAACCAAACAATGATTACGCTGAGCATTTTCGGCCCCGGTTATGCACCGGAGTACACGATTCAGAGAAGAATTCAGAAAAAAGGAATGCTTAGACATTATCAGCTAAATGGAGAACTTATAGCAGACCGAGAAGACCCTGAACGTTTTCATGAACTTCGCACTGGTGATTTCGTCATTTTTGAGTTTACCGGTGATCTTGAACCGGTTTCAGCGAGAGCTGTCTTTATAGCAAAAAATATCGTTGTTGATAGCCGCCTACATGAATTGCTTGATGCCCATATGGGTTCTTCCAGCAGCATGATTGCCTTGCAGCCACAGGAATTTGAAAGGCTGATTGCTCAGGCCAATTTACCGGAAGATCATCCGGCAAATCTTCTGGTTATGTATAATGCTCTCGAAGATGCAGCCTTGAATGGTATTGAGGGAATAAAGGCTTTGCGGAGGAGTCCGTTTAACGGCAATGTATCAAGGCGTGTTCTTGATCAGGCCAGGAAAACTGCACAAACAGTCGGAAGAATAGGTGAAGAGTTGGTCTATACCTATCTTGAATCTAAGAAGAATTCAGGACAAATTCTTGATTTCGAGTGGGTGGCAGACGAGAATGCTATCTCGCCATATGATTTTTCAATTCAAGAGCTGGATGGCTCTACCACACTAGTTGATGTGAAAACTACAAAGACTGATTTTAATAACCGCATACATATTTCTTACAATGAACTTCTGCAAACTCAGGAGTCAAGCCGATATGATATTTATCGAGTATCAGTAGATCGAAATGAGTAGCCCAAATTAACAAAAAGTGCCACTATAGGTCCTACAATCTCTCACAAAGGAGGACCTAAAGTGGCTAAACAAAATA
>SLGK01000230.1 GCA_007123775.1 Anaerolineae bacterium
GTCTTATCTGAGCGCAATATTTCTCGCCCTTCAGCAAAGCCACGCACATGCCAGACACCGTCGGCAGTCACTTCGAGGGGGCGGTCGGTTGGCTCCACTTGCGGGGCCGTTTTCTGGTCAGAATGGGGCGACTGGCCGGTATGGTAGGGGCAGCCATTCGCTTGCTGTTGTTCGTCTGCGAAGGGGGTCGTTGTTGTCATAGTTCATCTCCTGGTCCTGAAACCGGCGAGGTCTGGCAGACCTCATCAGTTTCGGACGCTTGCCAATGTATTTACGATACACAATATATCATAAATGATTGACGAACGGCCGTCTATAAAGACTCATAGAGTGACTATAAAAAGCTAACGATTCCGCAACCACTCAACGTAGCGGGGCAATAGTTGGCTGTACAGCTTGTAGAGCAACGGCCGTACCGGATAATCCCACGCGCCAATGTGATGCACCACTTCCCCCTCAAAGCCAGACTTGAAGCGCCAGACACCCCATAGCGGGTCACTTTCCACAAATTCATCCGGCGCACCCCAGAAATCGTAGGTGCGGCAGCCCTGTGTTTTGGCCCAGCGAATGGCTTCCCATTGCAGCAGGTAGTTGGGCATCCGCTGCCGCTCTTTTTCGGTGGAGGCCCCGTACATATAGATCGCCTTGTCGCCAAATTTGACCAGAATAACGGCTGCTACCGGCTCGCCCTCAAACTCGGCCAGCAGTGGTTGGGCCATGCCTGCCTCATAGAAGCTGGTCCAGGCATCCCGATAATAATCCGGCGGTCGGATGGTGAAGCCGTCCCGATCGGCCGTTGCCTGGTACATCTCTAAAATGGTGTCAAAGTCGGCCGGGCTGCCTTCGCGTACCGTAATCCCCTTGCGGCCGGCGTAGCGAATGTTGTAGCGCGTCTTCTGCTTCATCCCCATCAGCAGCTCTTCTTCCGACGGCGCCAGGCCCAACTCTACCGTGTTGCGGAACTGAATCTGCTCATTGGCAAAGAGCCAGCCCCGCTCCTTTAGCTCTTGGATGAACTGTTGGCCGCTGGGAAACGGCCGTTCCTGTTCCTCCCCCCACGCTTTGACCACATCCGGGTCAATCTTGATCAAAATAGCCCGCTCCTGGCGGGCCACCTTCTCCAGTTGGGCCAACACCTGCCGCCGCAGCGGACCGTCGTTGTAATCCAGAATGGGGCCTTTGGGTACGTACAAAATCGAAAAGGGGGTGCGCGGAATCTTGCGTTTAAGCAGCAGCGCCGCCGCCAGCGGTTCCCCACTATTTTGGGCCGACGTTAGCAGCAGCGGTATCTTCTGCCAGCCCCAGCGGGACTTGAATTCGCCCCAGGTCCAGCTTTGCAGGGCGTGGGGGTTGGGCAACTGCCCCAGCGCGCGCTGCCAGGTCGCGGCCGATTTTTCTTGTTTGAATTCAACTTTATCCATTGCAGGTAGTATAACAGAATTTCGCGGAGTTTACCGTGAAACGTGATGCGTGAAGCGTGATGCGTGAAGTGCTTCACTAACTGGTCAACCCTCTGAGTTCCCAAAGACCCGGCGTCGGGTAGGGGCGGGACGGCGCGGAAATCAACCTGGCCACAACCAACTACGCCCATTCCGCGCCGTCTCGCCCTTTGTGGCACAACTGGGGCGAGACAGGCGGGGCGGACCTTGTTAGTAAAAGCCAGGATCATGGCCCGCCTGTCCCGCCCCTACCATAATTGGAATTGCTACCCGTACCAGTGCTTTTCCATCCTCCCCCCAACCAATCCAGAGTCTACGAACAAGTTGTCATGCCCGTGAAGTGCCTGTCCCCGCGTAGGCATGGGACGGGCATCCAGCAGCTTGGATTCCTGCATCCACACAGCTTGCCCCCATGAAGAAGTGGACGGAAATCTTATATGAAAGTGCGTTATGTAAACATATAACTAAAAACCTGTCAGGTCTGCGCCTTAAGTTGACACTTATGGTAGTGGGATAAACGGCCGTTCCTGTGTTAAAATGTAATGATAGATCGAATAGAACTAATTTTAGTTTGAAGCGGCTTACGCTTGCTTCTATCAAAGGGAAAGAAAATGGAGTTCACAGCTAAAGGGATTCCCCTGACTCTGCGACCGGCATTCCAGGAATATGTGTTAGAGTCGCTGGACCCTGACGAACACGAATTCTCCATCATGGAACGAACGTTAGCATATGGGCAGCGTGAAGAGCTGCGCTGGCTGTTCCGGCAATATGGGGCAGCCAGCATAGCTGATTGGGTTCGTGATGTCGGTTGGCGTCTACTACCGCGACGGCGTCTCGTTTTTTGGAAAACCTATTTTGATCTGTCGGAGTTACCGCAGCGAGGTGGGGTGTGGCCACATTAAACCAACCTCATTGGGACAAAATTCCCTCACTATTGCGTGAGATTTTGCTTGAAATTGGTAGGCACCCTTTTGTCAATCGCTTTTATCTGTCCGGTGGAACAGCGCTGGCTCTGCAACTGGGGCATCGTGTCTCGGTTGATCTTGATTTCTTTTCGACAACTGATGAGTTAGAGCAAGAGAGCCGCCAAGAAATTATTGCAGCCCTCCAACAGCGATTTTCTTTGGAAGTAGATGAAGGTGGTCTGTCGAGTTTGCTGATCAATATTCAAAATAGCTACGTTGGGTTCTTCGGTTACAGCTATCCATTGCTGGCACCTACGGTGATGCTTGAAGGAATCAAGCTGGCCGGTTTTCTGGATATTGGGCTAATGAAGATGGATGCGGTTGCCGGGCGTGGTAGTCGTAAGGATTTTTACGACCTTTACTTTATTGGTCAGCAAATACCGTTAGAGGAGATGTTAGACCGAGGAAAGGACAAGTATCCATACGTAAAAGATTTTGGCATGATGGTACTAGCGGCTTTAACAGACTTTTCTATTGCCGAGCGACAAGTGGATATTGTTACGACACCAGAAATAGGTTGGGATGTTGTGAAACAATACTTTGTCCAAGAAAGCCGGCGTATTGGTCGCAACTGGTTTCAGTGAAAGCGGAATCCCCTTTCCCGGCAACGGCCGTTACCACTCCCCCCCAACCAATGAGTATGGCAAGAAATCGTGGGGCGCAGACCTGACAGGTTTGCCAAACCTGTCAGGTCTCCCACAAAACGCTGCCATACTCCCAACCAATCCAGAGTCTACGAACAAGTTGTCATGCCCGCGAAATGCCTGCCCCCGCGTAGGCGTAGAGCGGGCATCCAGCAGCTTGGATTCCTGCATCCACACAGCTTGCCCCCATGAAGAAATGGATGGAGACCTGTCAGGTTGGCAATCACAGATTGCACCAAACCTGACAGGTCTGTCCCCAAAGTGACCTACATCCAACAATCCGTTCCATCCCCCAATCGGCTGTACTCATTTGGCAGCTCATTTTGCTTGTTCCAGAAACCCGCAAACCATTATTGCGATGCTGTAAATCTTACTACAATTGGGTTTTTTTCAGGCAATATTCTGGAATTACCTTCTGAATCTCTACCAAAGTGCCTGCCTATAAGCTGTGCAACTTGAGAGTCTTTGGGATATGTATGACTATATACACGTGCTCCTGGATTAAGCCCGTCAACACCTCTGAGTAGATCACGAATTATGGCAGCTTCCAATATGCCACTGGTTAATGATGATATGAGATTATGAGTTGTGTTGACAAGCTGTCCCATTTCTGAAACATTCCTGCTTTCTTCAAAATTTTTATCGCTGATCCACTGCACAACTTGAAGCGCCTTGGTATTGGGATTAAAGAGCGTAAAATTATGTGTCATTGCAAAAGGATCAATCATCGAGCCAGTATTCTGATCAATCTGCTGCATGCCGGTGAGAGCAAATCCACGAGCTGGTTTGATTGGGTTTCCATTATCATCGGTCACTGTTGCATCACCAACGATATAGATAAATTCGATTGATTCAACATGATCGGTGAGGTTTTGTAGCTTAACTTCTCGTATACTTGGCCGATCATCTTGGGTCGGGGCCTCGGATACGGGTCCGGCATCATTGGTGTATATTACCAAAATATTTTCTGTTGGATGGTCTACTCTGTTATTGATAAGGCTAATAGCATCTTCAAGAAAAGCGACCCAGGCAGCAGAGACCTCTCCCTCTGGTAACGGGGGTATGCCTGGCGTTCTTCCTACCCCGCGCTCGTATTGCAGCAACTCGGCATTGTATCCATGAGGAACTTTGAGCGTAATGGTTGCCAAATCGGTATGCGTTTCTAGCTCGATGGTTTGGTAGGGAGTTTCTGGGGTAGTCACTATATCCACCCACTCCCCTTCCTCACCCTCACCCAAAACCAACTCATGGCTTGTCTCGCCACTGGTGATTGTGGCCGTACCGGTCTCTGGGTCAACAACAATCACTGCCTGTGGATTGTCAGCCAAAAACTGCTGCAACGCCTCGCCCAGACTCAGGCCCATTTGCTCAAGCGGCTCAAAACGCCACTCGACTGCGTTCCAGCCCACCAGGGCGTTGTCAATAACTTGCCATGTTTGTACGGCCGTCCACCGTGACCCCTCCAAAACAAACTGCGGCACGGCATCTGGCTCATAGCTCAGGGCATAGACCGCGCCATTTCTGGCGTTTTGGGCAATGCCCAGCCCCGTCTCTGGTATCGTTCCATAAGCAGCCACCGCGCCGGGTTCGAGCGGCACAAACAGGTCTTGGGTCAACAGGTGTTGGGCCAACAGGTCGCTCAGCACCCACTGGCTGCCGTTTGTGTCATTGAAAATCAGGTGCGTACTGAGGTCGTCACTCGCCTCTGTGAATGGGCCAGTGGCGGGCAAGGCCATTGTAAGCAGCTGCAAGCTGTCGCCAAAATCACCAAACAGATCGCGGTTAATGGCAAAAACGCGCCCCACCGATTCTTGTCCGTCGTCGGTATCAATCGAGAAGTAGAAGGTGTACTGACCATGATCCGGATAGGCCGCCCGGCCCTCATCGGTCAGCGTAGCCGCCAGTCGCCATTGCAAAGCCCCCTCTATGCTGTCGCCGGTCACAATTAGAAAGGCAACTTGCTGGTAGGTTGGCCGCCCATTCTCCTCGCTCTCGACATCGGCGAGTAAGTCGCCGAGCAGTTGTGTCGCCTCATCAACACGCTCGGCCAGGTTGCTTATCTCTGGAGGCAGCCTGTCTGCATTCTGAATTTCACCGTTACTGTCGATTATCAGGGGAATTGTGGCGGGTATCGGTGGTTCAACCTCCGGCGCAGCGGCATCTTCAACCGGCTCTGTGGCCGGGCCCGCGCTGCTTTCATCTGCGGCGATTTCTGGCGTTTGCTCGCTTAAAACCGGGGTGTTTTCTGGTAGTGTTGGGCTGTCCTGTGCATCTGGTGACGTACAGGCAGCCATCAGGATAACGATCAGAGACAGAACGACCAGGCGGACATAGTTCCTTTCTGTATAAGTTGTTGCGCTCATAATATGTCCCCCATTTAGGAGCTATCGACAACTTTTTGTCGATAATAATTAATTCGTGAATTTGTGAATTGTTGAATTGTTAATGATATTCCTGGCGACACTCATTAGCAATTCAGCAATTCAACAATTCAGCAATTAACTATTATTCTTTACGCAATACTATCAATCACATCAGCCGTCAAATCATACCGGCCAAACGCGGGCATTAGATAAACACCCTGGACAAACGGCCGTATTTCCGCCAACAACTCCTGAGCAATCAACACCCCTTCCCGCTGCGGGTCGCTGGCCTGGGCCATGCGCTGTCGTTGCGCGTCGGGAATGATGATGCCCGGCACCTCGTTGTGCAAGAATTCGGCGTTGCGACTGTTATAGAGCGGCTTAATGCCGGCCACCAGGGGCAAGATTGGTTCGCCCGTTGTCTCCTGGTACTGCTCGACAAAACGACGGGCCGCGGGCGGGTCAAAAACCGGCTGCGTCAGGGCAAAGTCGGCCCCCATCCGCACCTTCTTTTGCAGCAGCTTGATCTCCCGCTCCGGATCGGCCGGGGTCAGGCTGAGGGCGCAGCCGACGACAAAGCTGGTCGCCTGGTCGATGGCCTGCCCCGCCTTGTCCAGACCGCTGTTAAACTGCTCCTTGATCAACTGGATCAGGCCGGTGGGCACAATGTCGTAGCTGTCCATCGCCTCCGGGTAGTCGCCGATTTTGGTGGGATCGCCCATCGTCACGAACAGGTTGCGGATGTTCATGGCATGGGCGGCCAGCAGGTCGCCCTGGACGCGCAGCAGATTGCGCCCCCGCGTGGGGAAATGGAGAATCGTCTCCAGCCCGACTTCGCGCTGGACCAGGTAGGCGGCGGCCCACGCGCTCATCCGCATCCGGGCCAGGGGGCTGTCGGCGATGTCGAGGAAGTTGGCCCCGGCCGCTTTGAGGGTGCGCGCCCCGGCCAGCAGCCGCTCGGTGGCGATCCCTTTGGGCGGACTCATTTCGACGGTGATGACGAAACGGCCGTTTTGCAAAAAATCACTCAATTGGGTCGGCTCCGTAGCCGCACTGACCCGGCGCTCTTCACGCGCTACCACCTGCACCTGCGGTAACGGCAAGCTGCTTTTACCCGACGTGTCCAACGCCTGGCGCATGGCAGCGATGTGTGTTTCGGTCGTGCCGCAGCAGCCACCCACCAGCCGCGCTCCGGCCTCGACAAAAGCGCGGGCGTAGTCGCCAAAATAAGCGGGCGTCGCCGGATAAAAGACCCGACCACTGTCCCGATGCTCCGGCCAACCGGCGTTAGGCGCGGCCGCCAGGGGTAGGTTGGGCACGGCCTCTTTCATTTCAGCCAGCAGCCGCAATACCTGCGCCGGACCGCCGCTGCAATTAACACCAATCACGTCCACATCCAGCCTGGCCAGGGCCAGGGCCACCTCAGCGGCCGCGTAGCCCAGCAGGGTGCGGTTGTCGCGGGTGAAGGTCATCTGCACCACAATCGGGATGTCAGGGGCAATTTGTCGCGCCGCCGCTACGGCCGCTTCGATCTCCTTCACATCCGACATCGTTTCCAGGATGAGCAGGTCTACCCCGCCCGCTTCGGCGTTGATCAAAGCGTCGATTTGCTCGGCAAAGGCGGCTTCGGCCTCGGCCCGGCTGACCCGCCCCAGCGGGGCCAGGCGCACCCCTAACGGTCCCACCGACCCGGCCAGCAGCACCTCTTTGAAAGAGCCGGTTATAACGCGCCGGGCAATGGCGACGGCCGCCTGGTTGAAAATCTTGACATCATCCTGAAAGCTGTATTCGGCCAGCTTAAAGCGGTTGGCCCCAAAGCTGTTGGTCTCAATAATATCGGCCCCGGCGTCGATGTAGGCCCGGTGAATCTCAGCTACAACGGCCGGCTGCCGGTAGTTGAGCGCGTCGAACGATTGGTCAATCGACACGCCCCGGTTGTGCAACTGCGTCCCCATCGCCCCGTCCATCAGTAAGGGGGATTGGGTGAGTTTTTGTTTGAATTGATTGCGATCCATTTAGTCCTTTGCGTAGTGCGTAGTGCGTAATGCGTAGCCTTTCTACGCATTACGCACTACGCAATACTTTTTTGAATCTCAGCCACCGCCTCCGGATTAACCAAACTCGACGTATCGCCGGGGTCCTGGCCTAAATACGCGCTGCGGATGATGCGGCGCATTACTTTGGCGTTGCGCGTCTGGGGAATGGCGCTGACGAAGCGGATTTCCTGGGGCTGGAGCGGTTTGCCCAGTTCAGCAGCTACTTTCTGGCGCAGTTCGTTGGCCAGGGCGTCAGATGGCTCATGGCCGGGGGTCAGGACACAGAAACAGACGACCGCGCTCCCCTTAATCTCGTCGGGTATGCCGATGGCGGCCGCTTCGCCCACTGCGGGATGACCAACCAGGACCGACTCAATTTCGGCCGGTCCCAGCCGCTTGCCGGCTACTTTGATGGTGTCGTCGGAACGGCCGAGTATGTACCACATCCCGTCTTCGTCAATGGCGGCCCAATCCCCATGCACCCACACATCCTCAAAGTGGGACCAGTAGGTGTTTAAGTAGCGCTGCTCATCCTGCCAGAAGCCGCGCGTCATGCCGATCCAGGGCTGGCGAATCACCAGTTCGCCCACCTGATTGCGGACAGGATTGCCATTTTCATCAACCACATCGGCCGCTATGCCGGGGCACGGGCCGGAAAAGGCGGCCGGTTTGAGGGGCAGGATGGGATTGCCTGTCACGATGCCGCCCCCAATTTCGGTGCCGCCAGAGTAGTTGATAATCGGCCGTTTACTTTCGCCCACCACTTCAAACAGCCAGCGCCAGGGGTCGGGGTTCCACGGCTCGCCCGTCGAGGCAAAGCAGTTGATCGAAGAAAGGTCGTGCTGCTTGACCAGTTCATCTCCATGGGGAATGAGGGCGCGAATGAGCGTAGGGGACACGCCGAGGACGTTGATTTTGTGGCGGGCCACCAACGACCAGAGCCGGTCGGGACCGGGATAGTCGGGCGCGCCGTCGTAGATGAAGCAGGTGGCCCCCAGCAGGGTAGCCCCAAAGACGAGCCAGGGACCCATCATCCAGCCCATGTCGCTCATCCAGTAGATGATGTCACCTTGGTGGACGTCGGTGCCAAAGGCCATGTCCTGGGCGGCTTTGACGGGGAAGCCGCAGTGGGTATGCACGGTCCCTTTGGGCCGGCCGGTAGTGCCGGAGGTGTAGATGATCATGAGTAAATCTTCGGCGCTGGTGGGTTCGAGAACGGCCGTTTCCGGCTGCGGCTCAATCAGTTCATGCCACCAATGATCACGGCCATCTTGCATTTCCACCGGATTGCCCACGCGCCGGACCACAATCATATGTTCCAGGCTGGGGATTTGAGTGGCGGCGGTATCGGCCGTTTCTTTCAGCCCGATCACCCGCCCGCGCCGGAAGAAGCCGTCGGCAGTGATAATCGCTTTGGCCTTCGCGTCGTTGAGCCGGGTCTCGATGGCCCCCACGCCGTAGCCGGAAAAGAGTGGCAGAATGACGCCGCCGATTTTGGCAATGGCCAGCAGGGCCACACAAATTTCGGGGGTCATGGAGAGGTAGAGGCCAATGCCGTCCCCTTTGCCCAGCCCCAACTGGCGCAGGCCGTTGGCGCAGCGGTTGACCTCGGCCGCCAGTTCGGCGTAGGTCAGGCTGCGGACCATTTCTTCTTCCCCTTCCCAGATGAGGGCGGGCCGGTGGGCCGTGTCGGGATCGGCGGCCCATTTGTCCACGCAGTTGTGGGCGATGTTGAGCTGGCCGTCTACGCACCAGACCGGCCGCTGAATACCCGCGCTGAGATCGACGACCTGGGTATACGGCCGTTGAAATTGAATGTCTAAATAATGCAAAACGGCTTCAGTGAACCAGGCAATGTCCTCGGTCGAACGTTGGTGCAGTTCGGCAAAGTCGGCGATATGGTGCCGGTCCATAAAGGTCCGTAAATGGCTGCGAACAATGTGGTTGGGCGTCGGCCGCCACACAATCTCGCCGCCAAAAGTGAACTGGTCTGTCATAGAAACTCCTTGTTGCGGAGTGGCGGAGTGGCGAGGTGGCGAAGTAACCCCGCCACTTCGCCACTTCGCCACTTCGCTACTCTCGCAGTTTTACGATGCCGTTCGACAACACCACCTCATCCCGCTCGGCTACTTTGCTGCGGAGAAAGATCGTCGTCGCAGCACCCTGCCCATCTTGCTGCCACATCTCGGTGATGATGGTTTCGCCGGGAAAGACGTGGCGGGCGAAGCGGACCTGCATAGTGTGGAAGCGGCCGGGATTGTCGTTACAGAAATGGTGCAAAACGGCCCGGCCGGCGAAGCCGAAGGTGCAGAGGCCGTGCAGGATGGGCTGGTCAAAGCCGATCATTTTGGCAATGTTGGGGTCGGCATGGATGGGGTTGCGGTCGCCGGAGGAGAGGCGGTAGAGCAGGGCTTGATTGGGCATCGTTTGCTCTTTATGGATCACATCGGCCGGCCGGCCGGGAGGCAAATGTTGGTCGCGGCTGCTGGGCCCGCGCTCGCCGCCAAAGCCACCCGCGCCCTGGACATAAATGGAAACGCGGTTGAGGGCGATCTCTTCGCCGGCTTCGGTGCGGCTGCTGATGTCGGCGACGACGAGCGCACCCCGCCCTTTGTCGTATATCTGGCTGATGGTGGCCTGGTTGATGAGGGTGGCGCTGGGGGGCAACGGCCGTTTCAGTTCCAGGTATTGTTCCCCATGCAGCAGCATCATCGGGGCCACGTTCTCCAAGCCAGGAGCCGCCGTCATCTGCTCTAAAATGGCAAAGGGGAAGATAGCGGCAAAGGTGGGCAGCGGCTGGAAGTCGGGGTGAAACTCATAGGTAAAGCGCAAATCGGAATCGGCCGTAGGCCGCTGCCCGGCCCCCACCGACAGGGCGTAGAGTATCACTTCGGGGCTATCATATTGGTACGGCTTCGGTTCAAAGGTGAAGCCAATGGCATCGGTTATCATGTTATTCATAGTTTTGGATAGACTACAAAAGTCTCTGAGACTTTTGTAGTCTGGCATCTTGTTAAAGGCTGATTTTAACGACATTTCACGATAACAGCCAGTCTGCTATAATCTAACCCTATGAACCAGACCAGTCTATTTGACCATTACAGCGAAAGCGACAGCGACAACAAGTATAACAACCAATCCCTCTTCTCTGACCATTATCTGAACGAGATTTTGCGGCGGGAGACGGTGTGGCCGGCGGGCCAGGCGGACACGGCCGTTCTCCTCAAGCCCCTGCGCCAACTCTACCAAAACCAACGGGAACAGCTTCCCCACTACAACGAATCCCAACTGGAAGACAACTGGTTCCGGCCGATTTTGGCACTGCTGGGCCACACGATGGAGGGGCAGCCGACCATTCCGGGGCTGGGCGGCGGTATCAAGAAGCCCGACTACATCTTTTTCCCCGACGAGGCGGCCCGGCTAACGGCCGTTTCTGCCCAAAACAGCCGCGACTATGCCCAAAACGCCCTGGCCGTCGGCGAGGTCAAAGCGTGGGGGGTCAACCTGGACCGCAAGACGGGCAGCAGCCCCACCTTTGCCGACAACAACCCGATGTACCAGATTGACACCTACCTGCGGGCCACCGGGCTGGAATGGGGCATCGTGAGCAACGGCCGTTTCTGGCGACTGGTCCATAAAGATTCCGCCTACCGGCTGGACACCTACTTCGAGATCGACCTGCTGCCGGCGCTGACGGCGGGCAGCGACCGGGCCGCCATTGCCAGCCTCAACTACTTCCTCCTCTTCTTTCGCCAGGCCGCGTTTCTGCCCGACCCGTCAGGTCGCGATGAGACTGGTCAACCCTTTGTCAACCGCGCTCTGGAGGCCAGCCGCGCCTACGCCCGCGCCCTGGAAGCCGACCTGCGCGACAACGCCTACCGCGCCCTGGAGCAGTTGATCCTCGGCTTTTTTACAGCCAATTCCGGCCGGCTTGACCCGCAGCGGGCGGCCGACCGGGAACTGGTCTACCGCAACAGCCTCTACCTGCTCTACCGCCTCCTCTTTTTGCTCTATGGCGAGAGCCGAGGGCTGCTGCCGATGGATAATCACACCTATGAGCAGAATTACAGCCTGACTTCTATCAGCGCCTCCGTTGACCAATCGCGCAACCGGATTGACACGATGCCCGCCACCGGCCGCAGCTTTTGGCTCCGGCTGAGCGAACTGTTCCGGCTGATCAGCGGCGTTGACCCCCAACTCAACGCCGACCTGCGCGTGCCCCGCTACAACGGCGGCCTCTTTTTGCCCGAACGCCATCCCTTCCTGGAGCAGCACGCGCTGGGCGACCGCTATCTGACGCAGGCGATTGATTACCTGGCCTACCGGCGCGTGCGTGAAGACGGCCGTTTCGAGGGCTATGAACGGGTCGATTACCGCACCCTCAGCGAGCGGCAGCTTGGCTCCATTTATGAAGGCTTGCTCGAATACCGGGTCAGCCTGGCCGAGACGGAGATGGTCACGATTCGCAAGGGGGGCGTGGAGACCTGGGTCCCCGCCGCCGAGCGAGGCCGGGCCACAGCCCTGGACCGCCGCCAGCCGGGTGAACTGTACATGGCCACCGACAAGGGGGAGCGCAAGGCCACCGGCTCTTACTACACGCCCGACTACATCGTCAAATATATCGTGGAGCAGACGCTGGGGCCGCTGGTTGAAGAGATTCGGCAACGGGTCAAGGCGGAAATAGACGGCCGTTCCTATCTCGACGAGGCCCAAAAGCAAGCCAGAGGCGCTGCCCGCTTCGTCGAAGAGATTCTGGCCCTCAACGTCCTCGACCCGGCCATGGGTTCCGGCCATTTCCTGGTCGAAGCCACCCACTTCCTGGCCCGCGCCCTGGCCACCGACCCCTTTGTCGGTGTCGCCGAAAATGATTTCACCGCTAAGACGCCAGGAACGCCAAGAGGAGATGATAAAATCCCATCTTCTTCGCGCTCTTCGCTTCTTGGCGGTGAAAATGGTCTTAGCGAAGCGGACTTGACCCACTGGCGGCGGCGGGTGGCGGAGGCCTGTGTTTACGGCGTGGATAAGAATGAGATGGCGGTGGAGCTGGCCAAGCTCTCCCTCTGGCTGGTAACGGCCGCCGCCGACAAGCCACTCAGCTTTCTGGACCACCATTTGCGCCACGGCGACAGCCTGGTAGGGGCCTGGCTGGCCGACCTGGAACGGCCGCCCCTCAGCAGCAGCCAGACGGCCGTCGAGGGGCAGGAACCTCTCTTTGACGAATCCGCCTTTACGGGGGATGCGGGGCTGGCGGTCAAGGGGCTGATGACGATTGAGCGGCTGCCCAGCGAGGACATCGAAGACGTGTACGCCAAAGAGCGCACCTACCGCCAGATCAGGCAGGAGCATCTGGCTCGCTGGCGCAAGCTGGCCGACCTCTGGGTCAGCGCCTTTTTTGGCAATACGATGAGCCCCGAGGAGTACCGCGACCTGGCGCTGCGGCTGCAAGGGCGCAGCGGGGAGAGTATGCTGCGCGAGAGCCAGGCCCAGCCTTACCTGACCCACCCGGCAATGGGCCAGCCCGACTACTTCCATTGGGAGTTGGAATTTCCGGAGGTCTTTTTTGACGAATACGGCCGTTCGCTGGGCGAGGCGGCCGGGTTTGACGCGGTGATCGGTAATCCACCTTACTATTCGCTCACACTCGGAAAAGGGCAAGCTCAAGCGGATCGAAATTTACTGAACTATCTACAGGGAAACCTTCCTTTTTCTACTGAATATAAAATCAATTTGTTTGCTGTCTTTACGGAAAAGAGCTTGATGCTATTAAACGAAGGAGGGTATTTCAGCTTTATTCTGCCTAACACAGTTTCAATCAACCATTATTTAGCTAAGTTGAGAAAATACTTGCTCTCAGATTTCACTCTCCACACAGTGTTGGACTTAAGATATAAGGTGTTTGACGAAGCTGAAATTGGTGGAAACGCCATTCTAGTCGCATCAAATCAAGATAGTTTTGATAACTCAACGAATTTCTATACCATTCATTCTATCGAAGATTGGGACATAGCCAGTGTAAAATTTGACATCGCACAGTCAAATTTTGAGGCCATGCCAGACCATAAGTTTGTTAGTGGAGTGGGCCTCTTTGCAAAAGTGTTTTCGATAAGTGACAAAATTGGAGATGTGGCTACTCTTTATCAGGGCATAATTACTGGTGATAATAAACGGTTTATCTCTGACACTCCATTGAATGAGATTTACAAGCCGATACTGAGAGGGCAAGATATTCAGAAGTATTCCATTGTTTTTGGTGGTAGCTATGTGATGTTTGATCCTGAGAAGCTTTGGAGCAATACAAACCCCAAAATGTTTGACGTTGAAGAAAAATTGATCAGTCGTCAAACAAGTGATCATTTGGTTGCTGCGTATGACGACGAAAGATATTTCTCTCTTGATTCAACACATGTTATTCATCCCACTATAAATGCCAAGTTTTTCTTGTCTTTATTCAATTCAAAATTGCTGAACTTTATATACCAGCAACTTGTTCCAGAGATAGGACGTACTTTTGCCCAGGTCAAAGTTGTTAATCTGGAACAGCTACCAATTCGAAAAATTGAGTTCTTGACACCAAAAAATGAACGAACGGCCGTTGTCCAGACCGCCCAGGCCCATTATGAAGCGGGGGAAGAAACGGCCGTCTTAGCCTGGTGTGAATCGGAATTGGGGAACGGCCGTAATGACACCATCCACGACCTGCTGGCCTACCTGGCCCAACAGATGATCGACCTCAACCGCGCCCAACAGGAGCGCGTGGCCCGCTTCTGGCTCGACCTGGAAGGCGTCCTGGCCGACCCCGACACCTTCGCCAAACTGCGCCACAAAGGCAAATGGGCGCAGTCGCTGCACAAAAACGTGCCCGCCGCCCGTCCCTACGTGGACAGCGACAGCCGCAGCACCATCACCCTCGACGCCAGCCTGGGCTGGACCGAAGAGGCGTTCACCGGGTTCGTGGGCCAACTGGCGGGCAGCGTGCGCCGTATTAGCCGGTTGGTTGACGTCTATCAAGATCATGCGGGGGAATACGGCCGTTTGGCCCAGCAAATCACCACCACCGACCGGCTCATCGACCAGATCGTCTACCGCCTTTACGGCCTCACCCCCGACGAAATCGCCATCGTAGAAGGGTAGTAGAAGAAACCGAGTTTTTGACAAAAACTCGGTTTCTATTGGCGACCTCGTTTGGGCGAGACAGGCGGGGCGGACCTCATTGGTGACCGCCAGGATCATGACCCGCCTGTCCCGCCCCTGCCGTGATCGTATTAGCTGTGAAATCGTTAAGGGGCGAAATTACGTTTTACGTTTTACGTTTTACGCTTTACGTTTTACGCTTTAAGTCCCCGCTCGCTGCGCCCGCATGATGGTTTCACCGCCGGCCGCAAGCACCAGAATGGCCGCTAGGAACAGGCCGATGATGGGCCAGGGGTTAGCCGGCCAGGTGATGGTCACGGCCAGTTGGCTGTTGATAAAACCGATAATGGCCGCCCCCCACCAGCCAATTTGAGATACGCTCAGGGCCAGTATCAGGCGGAACATGAAGATATTGGGTACGTCACCATCTTCCTTGAAGGCCCGTAATTCCTGCTGCAAAAAGTGGAGAACTACTCCATTGGCCCCGACCACGGCCACCAAAAAGAGCTTCAAAATGGTCAGGTTGCTGATTTCGCCAATCATGATAAGCAGCGGAATGCCGGTGGCCACCAGACCCAGCCAGCCTAACCAGATAAACTTCTCGGTAACGCTACTGACGCGAATAACCTGTTTGAAACGCAGCCGGTCCCAAATCCAAAGCAGGCCGTACAGGTCAGTGACCAATACGGAACCTAACCCCAAGATCAGGCTGGCCAGGTGCAGAAAAAGTAGTATATAAAAAATCAGTTCCATCCAGTAGTCTCCTATTGCTTTGGTAGATGGCAGTAAAACGTAAGAACGTAAAACGTAACAGGGCATCCAGTACGCTTTACGCTTTACGTTTTACGCCAAACCCCGACATCAACTGAGTTCCCAGCCCAGGGCAGGCACAAGGCGCTGCCCTTACGGTTCGAGGGTGACGGCGACGCTGGTAACGTACACATCGCCACCAAAGACAACGCTGGGGTCACGCACAACGATACGGCCGTTGTTGGTTTCGTCCACCGTATAGGCTACATCAACCGAGAAGTAGCCGGGCTGCCCCAGGTCAGGCGCGTCCACCATAATCGGTTCCATGACAATAGTGTTACCCATTTCATCATGGATTTCTACCACCAGCGTTTGCTCAAACGAGGCCAGGCCAAAGCCGCTTACCGTGACCATACCGCCGGATACGGTGCTGTTCCTGGCCGGCTGGTAGATGGTGACGCGAGCCGGTTCGGCTTGTCTGGTCACAATCTCTTCGGGGCCGCTATCAGCCAGGGTAAGGCCCACAGAACTCAGATTGGTAATACGGCCGTCACGCGCACTCCGCATCAACATCTGGACAAAAGCCTGTCGCTCGCCACTAACGCTGAACGGAATGGTTGCTTCATAGGCACCACGCTGGCCCAAAGGCGCATCAATCCGTACCGGCTGCTCAAAGGCCACCGTGCCATCGTCATAGACCAGGCGGGCCACAATCTCCTGGTGCTGGGCCGGGTCAGAAACGCCGCGGACGACCAGCGGGCTGGTCACGCGGGAGCCAGGGCCAGGTTCCTCAATCACAATCGCTTCCTGGTCACGCGGCACGATAGTCACCGGATGGTCATCGGGCATAACGGGCACGTCGGCCAGATCGCCGCTGACGCTGGTCAACCAGCCGGCCAGCCAGCCCTGCTGCCCCTGGTAAGTGACATAGAGCCAATCGCCGGTGAGGTTACGGCCGTTGACGTCAACGGTCATCCCGGCCGGAATGACGGCAGCCGGTGTCGAGTTGATTGTGGGGGCCGGGCGGAAATTGAGATTAAACAGGGTCGTGGCCGACACGTCCGGCGACGGGATGTTTAACAGCAATCCCGGCCAAATATAGTTGGCATCTTCGACCTGTGGGTTCGCCGCCAGCAGCCGCTCAACCGAGACGCCGCACGTGCGGGCAATCTGGTGTAGCCAATCACCGGGCTGCACCAGATAGGTATCACCACAATCAACGACGGCGGGGGCAGTCATAGCCTCGACCGCCTCATCACCGTCCTCCGCCTGGGCATAGGCAGTCGTACCCGCCCAGGACAATAGGAATACGGCCGTAGCCGCGATGGCAATGACCCTAAACAAACGCGTTCTACTTTCCAAAAACAAAAATCGTAATGCTTGCATCAAGAATCATCTCCCTGTAGTTATAGTTTGCTAACAACTATAGTATGCCATGCCGCCGACCATTTTGCCTGTATCACGTCATATTTTGTCGATATAGACAAATGCATATATTCTAAGGGAGCAAACCATGAAAACACGATTGAACAGCCAACACCTACAAGACACCATCGCTAATCTGGACCGGGCCTGGTTCGAGAACTATCCCGTCCGTATTACCCGAAAGCAAAAAGAAGCCTTTCTGCAGGAATTGACCCAGCAGCTAGAAGCCCGCAGCTTTGAGCCGGAGCGCATTGAGGCCAGGACGCTGATTACCAACCGGCTGTTAGCCACTGTTTGTGAAAAACCCCGCCTGATCTTCACCGCCCACTATGACACACCCACCATCATGCCCTTCTTTTTTCCCCCGCTTTTTTACCTGTTTGGCCATACCCGCCAGATTACCGGCATGGTTTTTCTGCTGGCCCTGCTCTACCTGCCCGGCATGTTGCGGCCGGCCGTACCGCCTGAGTTTGCCTGGCTCAATCTGATACTAATGGCCATACCGCTGCTATTTGTCCTATCCATGATTACCCTCTTTATTCCCAATCCGCGCAACCGGGAAGACAATACCAGCGGCGTCGTGGCCCTGCTGGCGCTGGCTGAATGGCTCAAGGATAAACCTGAGCTAAGGCAGCAGATACAGCTTGTTTTTTTGGACAATGAGGAGCTGGGGCTGCTGGGATCACGCGGTCTGAAACGGGTCTGGGACAGGCGAGGCCATCCGTATGGTGCAGCCGACATCATTAACCTGGACTGCGTCTCACGAGGCGAGATCCCACTGGTTGTCTACCATTATGATGGTAAACTGGCGCAAGCAGTGGCCCCATTTGTGCAAAACCATCTGCCCCAGGCCCGGCCGATCGATATGACCTGGCTGCCGCTTTCTGACAATTACACCTTCAAGCAGGAAGGGGCGATCAACATCTCGTTTGCCGATAGGTCGCTGGTGCCCGGTGGTTATTACATACCCCGCATCCACAGCCCAAGCGACAACGACTTCGCACCGGACCGCCTGGTAAGGCTAATGCACGGTCTGATAGATTTTGTAGAGGCTAAGGTTGAGCATTGACCCGTATTGCGTAGTGCGTAGCAAGCCACTGTTACGCAATACGCAATACGCAACACGTCAGGAGACAATCTATGACACTTGAAATCGCTATGGTTCTCGGCATTTTGCTGCTGGCCGTCTTTCTGTTTGTCACTGAAAAGCTGCGCATGGACCTGGTGGCGCTGCTGGTGCTGAGCCTGCTGGCCGTGACCCAATTGGTCAGCCCGGTGCAGGCGCTGGCCGGATTTAGCAATTCGGCCGTTGTTACCGTGTGGGCCATGTTCATCATCAGCGGCGGTCTTTCGGTCACGGGCATTGCTGACATTCTAGGGCGACAGGTGCTGCGGATTGCCGGTACCGGTGAAGCCCGCCTGATTGCCGTGATTATGACGACGGCCGGGGTGCTGTCGGCTTTTATGAATAACGTGGGCGTGGCGGCCATGATGCTGCCGGTGGTGATTGATATTGCCCGCCGTACCAAACGGCCGGCCTCCCGGCTGTTGATGCCGCTGGCCCTCGGCTCGCTGCTCGGCGGGCTGACGACGCTGATCGGTACGCCGCCCAATTTGCTGGTCAGTGAAGCCCTGGTCGATTATGGGCTGGACCCGTTCGGGCTGCTAGACTTTACCCCCGTCGGCCTGACTCTGATGATAGCCGGTATTCTATTCGTCACCTTGATAGGCCGTCATCTGTTGCCAACACGAGACCCGGTGCAGGATACGGTCGTTGGCGAAGCCCGTGATTTGCAAGCCCAATACCTGTTGGGTGAGCGGCTGTTTTTCATCAACCTGCCGCCCGATTCACCCCTGGCCGCGAAAAGTCTGGCCCAGAGCCGGCTGGGGTCGGCCCTGCGTTTGAATGTGGTGGCAATCTTGAGAAACGGCCGTACCATCGTGGCCCCCCGCCCCAACCAACTGCTCCAGGCCAATGACCGTCTGCTGGTACAGGGCAAACAAGAATCCTTGACTGAATGGCGCGGTCCGCAGCAGTTCCGCATCGAAGAAAACCATGCCGGCCTGCAACCATTGCTAACTGAAGAAATCGGCGTGGCCGAAGCCCATCTGGCCGCCAACGCGGCCCTGATCGGCCAGACCCTCTATCAGGCCCGGATGCGCAGCCGCTTCAATGTCAACGTGCTGGCCATTCAGCGCCAGGGTATCGTTCAATATGCCAATCTGCCCGACACCGAATTTCAGGCCGGGGACATTTTGCTGCTGCAAGGGGCACACGACGATTTGCAGGCATTGGCAGAAACGAACGAATTCTCAGACGTGGTTTTTCCCTCATCAGCCGAACTGGCCCAGCGCTACCAGCTTGAGGACCGCTTTGTCATGCTTAGAATCCCGCCCGATTCGGCCCTGGTAGACCGCAGCCTGGCCGAAAGCCGTTTGGGTGACGCTTTTGGCCTGACCGTGGTCGGCGTCGTGCGCGATGGCGAGACCCAGCTAATGCCCAATCCCGACTCCAGTCTGGCCCCCAACGACCTGCTTCTGGTCAAGGGCACGCCCGAAGAACTGCAACTGCTGCGCGGCCTGCAAAGTCTGACAGTTGAGAGCCAGCCCCTGCCCGACCTCAGCGCCTTAGAATCAGAAGACGTAAGCCTGGCTGAAATAGTCCTGTCGCCTCAGACCCGGCTGGTGGGCAAAACACTGCGCGAACTCCATTTCCGCGACAAGTATGGCCTCAACGTCCTGGCTATCTGGCGTGAAGGGCAGGCCATCCGCACCAATTTACGCGACATGGCCCTCCGTTTTGGCGACGCCATTCTGGTTTACGGCAGCCGGGACAAGATTCGTCTGCTGCACAGCGAACCCGATTTTCTGGTCCTGACCGAACCGTCACAGGAATTTCTGCGGCTGGAAAAAGCACCCATTGCCGTGGCCATTATGGTGGCAATCTTGCTGCCCGTTTTGTTTGGCCTGCTGCCTATTGCCGTGGCCGCCGTCGCTGGGGCCACGCTGATGGTGCTTACCCGCTGCCTGACGATGACCGAGGCCTACCGCTACATCGAGTGGCCCGCCGTTTTTCTGATTGCCGGGATGCTGCCGCTGGGCGTGGCCCTGGAGCAAACGGGCGCGGCTCGCCTGCTGGCTGAAGGGGTGATTTCGGTGGCAGGCGGTTTGGGACCACATGCCGTCGTCGCCGCCATCTTTATCCTGACCTCGCTGGCTACCCAGATTATCCCTACGGCCGCCCTGGTGGTGTTGATGGCCCCCATTGCTTTCAATGCCGCCACCGACATGGGCATTTCGCCGCTGACCCTGATGATGACCGTCGCCATGGCCGCCTCGGCCAGTTTTGCCAGCCCCGTCTCTCATCCGGCCAACGTCATGATTATGGGTCCGGGCGGCTATCGCTTCAACGACTATCTCAAAGTGGGCCTGCCCCTGACGCTGCTGGTAGCCGTGCTGACAATCATTTTTGTGCCCATCTTCTGGCCCTTTTAGAGCAGGGTGGCGGAGTGGCGAGGTGGCGAGGTGGCGAAGTAAACCTCGCCACTTCGCCCCCTTGCCTCCCTGCCGCCTTATGATAAAGTTCACACCATGACAAAACGAGCTATTCTTTCCGTATACGACAAAAGTGGATTAGTTGAATTTGCCCAGGGCATTGCCGCTTTGGGCTATGAGCTGGTAGCCAGCGGCGGTACCGCCCGGCTGCTGCGTGAGGCCAACCTGACGGTGCTGGACGTGGCCGACGTCACCGGATCGCCCGAAATGCTGGGCGGGCGCGTCAAGACGCTGCATCCGGCCATTCATGGAGGTATTTTGGCCCAGGACAATGAAGCGGATACGGCCGATCTTGCTGCCCAGAATATCCAACCCATCGACCTGGTGGTGTGCAACCTCTACCCATTCAGCCAGACCATTGCCCAACCCGGCGTAACGCTGGCCGAGGCGGTAGAGCAAATCGACATCGGCGGCGTGACGCTGCTGCGAGCCGCCGCCAAGAACTTCGCCCGTGTGACCATCATCTGCGATCCGGCCGATTATGTGACCGTCCTGGACGTGCTGCGGACCGGGCAGCTTGACCTGGCGCAGCGCCACCGGCTGGCCGTCAAAGCGTTCGCCCATACCTGCGATTATGACACGGCAATTGCCGCTTACTTGTCGGCAAAAATGTAACACAAAAGGATTAACCACGGATTGAACGGATGACACAGATCAATACGGATAAAAATCTGTGAAAATCTATAGTGGTCACGAATTAGTTGAACCGCAAAGACGCCAAGAACGCGAAGAATTAAAGGTAAAATCTTTGCGCCCTTTGCGTCTTTGCGGTGAGAGAAATTCTTTAGTAATCCGTGTCATTCGTGGTTAAAAATAGGCAAGAACTCCTTAAAATGAACAGAGGGCAGGCACAAGGCACTGCCCCTACAGACTCGAAAGGAAAATTATGTCGTCAGAACTGACTTTACGCTATGGCATGAACCCTCACCAGACCCCCGCCCGGCTGTTTGTGGCCGAAGGCGAGCTACCCTTAACCGTTTTGAACGGCTCGCCCGGCTTTATCAATTTGCTGGACGCGCTTAATAGCTGGCAGTTGGTCCGGGAACTAAAGCAGGCAACTGCCTTGCCGGCCGCAGCCTCTTTCAAGCACGTCAGCCCGGCGGGGGCGGCTGTGGCCGTGCCGCTGGATGAGACGCTGCGCCGGGCCTATTTTGTGGGCGACAGGGACCTATCACCGCTGGCGACGGCCTATGCCCGCGCCCGCGGCGCCGACCGCATCTCCTCATTTGGCGACTGGATTGCCCTGAGCGACACGGTAGATGTAGCCACGGCCGAATTGATCCGCCCGGAAGTGTCTGATGGGGTAATCGCCCCTGACTATGAGCCAGACGCGCTGGCGATTTTGCAGGCGAAGAAAGGGGGCGGCTATCGCGTCTTGCAGATTGACCCAGATTATGAACCACCGCAATTGGAGCAGCGCCAGTTATTTGGGTTGACATTGGCACAGCAGCGGAATACGGCCGTTCCCACCACCGCCGATCTGACCAACATCGTTACCCAAAATAAAGACCTGCCGGCCGAAGCCATTTTAGACATGATCGTGGCCTTACTCAGCCTCAAATACACCCAGTCCAACTCCGTTTGTTATGCCACTCAGGGACAGTTGATCGGCGTAGGGGCCGGGCAGCAGTCGCGTATTCACTGCACCCGGCTGGCGGGCAGCAAGGCCGATCTGTGGCGGCTGCGCCAGCATCCCCGCGTGTTAGAGCTGCCGTTTCGGGAGAAAATCGGCCGGCCGGAGCGGGACAACGCCATCGACCAATTTTTGCTGGATGGGTTGACACAGGCCGAGGAGGCCCTCTGGCAGCAGCAGTTCAGTCAGACGCCGCAGCGGCTCAGCCCGGCCGAAAAACGGGCCTGGCTGGATGATTGGCAAGGGGTCACGCTTGGCTCAGACGCTTTCTTCCCCTTCCGCGACAGCATCGACCGGGCGCAACAGAGCGGCGTTAGTTATGTGGTGCAGCCGGGCGGCTCTATTCGGGATGAAGGGGTTATCGAAGCGTGTGACCAATACGGCATGGTGATGGTGCTGACCGCTACGCGGCTGTTCCATCATTAAAGGCTAAAACGTTGCGGGTGGCCCGTTGCGGGTGGCGCATTGAGGACAGGTGGATCGCTTACGCGCTACTCGCCACAAATTTACACTCATCCCAGCAAAATCCAGAAGATCATCCATTCTTCCCAGCAGTTCCGTTGATGATGCTGGCTACGTCGGCCGGCCGCCAGTCAGCAGGCTTGAGGACTTTGCCATCGGCACGGCGGGGACCGTCTACTTTTTGCATGTTGGCCCGATGGACCTCGGCGAAAACGGCGTCGGCATCGAGGCCACAGGCGAGCAGCGCACCGTAGGCCACGTAGAGCAAATCGGACAGCTCGTGGGCCAGGTCGGCTAACAGTTCAATCTGGTCCGGGCCGGTGCCGTTGCTATTGATGATGCGCTGAAAAACGGCCGTTACCTCCGCATATTCCTCATCGATCAACTTCTGACGAAAAGCGGCCAGATCAGGCGGCGGCAAAGTCGGTCGCTCCGGCATCGTCACGCCGGCCGCTTTATGAAAATTGGCTACACGTTGGGCGTTGGTTATCACGTGAGGATGGACTCCTTCGGAACAGGTAGAGTGTAGAGATAGAGTGTAGAGATAGAGTGTAGAGATAGAGTGTAGAGATAGAGTGTAGAGATAGAGTGTAGAGATAGAGTGTAGAGATAGAGTGTAGAGATAGAGTGTAGA
>SLGK01000192.1 GCA_007123775.1 Anaerolineae bacterium
GCAACACGCTGACCGGCGGCACCTTTGTCATTACCGGCACGCTGCAAATCCAGAATGCCGACATTCACCTCAACCAGGCCGACGTAACCCTGCACACGGCCAGCGCCGCCCTACAAAACACGGCCGGCACGCCCGCCAATGCCCTGGCCAACCTGACCGAGAATGGAACAGACGGCCGTATCGCCCTCCGCGATGGCGCGGCTATAGCCCTGCCCCACAGCCTCACCAATCAGGGCGAACTGGTTATCGGTCCTGGCAGCAGCCTGGCCATCGCTGGCACACTTACCAACAACGGGCTGCTGCGCCAGACGATTGACAACGTGGCCGAATCTACCACTTTCCTGGATATAGGTGGCTATGGTGGCGTAACCATCGACCCCGCAGGCAACATGGGGCCAACTACCGTTGCCATTCGAGGCAGCCAGGATTGCACCACCGATCCGTCGAGCCAGCCTGTGCAACGTTGTTTTGACATTAAGCCTGACACGCCACAGACGGCCACCATTACTTTCTACTATGCACCAGGCGAAGCCAATGGCAACGAGGAAGATGCTGTGAATGCCTATCGTTGGACCGGTTCGGCCTGGGAGCCGGCTGGCGGAACGCCCAGCCACAGCAGCGGTGCCGATCCGCGCTGGGTTGAGGTACCTGATGTGAGCAGCTACTCGCCGTTTGTGCTGGATAGCCAGACACCAACGGCCGTTTCTCTAGCCAATATCAGTGTAAATACGGCCGTTTCACCCCTGGCAGTCCTTTTGCTGCTGTTACTGGCAGCCGGCACCGTACTGTCCGCAGCGGCTGTGCGCCGTTCAGAAGCAAGTTCGTAAAAATATCGCAAGTGGTGGTAACGGCTGTTTTAGTTCGCTATCCACCCACCACTCGCCAAAGGAGCAACTTATTGTTATGCGTTTTGCAAAGATTTGGTCGGTAACGGCCGTATTCACCCTTGTCCTATCCTTCTTTTTTCTCGTTTTACCCACCACACCCGTAGCCGCCGACAACACCTGTACCTGGACCGGCGGCAGCGGCGATTGGTCTGATCCCGACAGCTGGTCTAACTGTGACGATGACGTGCCGGGGGCGGACGACACGGCCGTTATCAACAGCGGCAATCCCATTGTGGACATTACCACCAGCGTCGGCAATGTCACCGTCGGCACCAACGGCGGCCTGACCATTGACGACGGCGTCACCCTGACCATCCTTGATACCTTTAGCCAAAACAACGCCATCGGCGGTGAGGGGGATATGGTCATTGAGGGTCATTGGTACTGGCTGCGCGGCCACCACAGCGGCAGTGGCGAAACCACCCTATCGGCCGGCGGCCAGATGACCATTACCCTGAATACCAGCACCCAGTTAAACCGAACCATTATCAACAACGGCGACGCGCTGTGGAACCAGCAAAGTATCACCAGCTTTGCCAGCGAGGGTCTTTTTATCAACAACGGCAGTTTCACCGTCGTCCATGATGCCACCTTCAATTTTGCCGGTTTCGACAACCAGGGCAGCTTTACCAAGACGGGCAGCAGCGGTCAGGTCAGCTTCACCGCCAACCGCTTCACCAACGATGGCGCGGTCAACGTGGAAACGGGGACGCTCTTCTTGCAGGGCAGCACCAGCATGGCACCGCCGGAAGACAGCGGCAGCTATACGGCCGTACCCGGCACCACCCTCCGCTTTGGCCTCGTCAACCGCACCTTAACGGCCGATTCCAGCCTCAGCGCCGAAACGGTTTGGGTCAGCGGTGGCACACTCAACATCTACGGCAGCTATGACGTAACCACTACCACCACCAGTTCCACCGGTAACATCAACTGGGAAGGCAATATGCCCTACAGCCTGCCCGTTGTGGACCATGACGGTGTTACCATAGGCGGCGCTGCGCCGCTTCTAATTGGGGAAGAATTTATCTGGCGCAGCGGCCATATCAACGGCACAAGCCCGCTGACCATTACCGCCGACGCCTTTTTTGACATAATGCCCTTCCCCTCGGCTCAGTTGAATCGGACGGTGGTCAATGAGGGTACGGCCGTTTGGAGCAGCGGCAATCTTGATTCCTCTACTACTGGCCTGGGGACATTGGTCAACAACAACGTATTGACCACCAGCCACATCGCCAACGCCACCGCCTTTCGGTTCCATTTTGTCAACAACGGCCGTTTCGTCAAAACAGGCGACGCCAATCTCCGCTTCAACTTGAATCCCACCGCCCAAAACAATGGTGAGATTCACCTGGCGGCCGGCTCGCTGACCTTTGCCGGCGGCCTGGACAACTATGCCAACAACACCCTGACCGGCGGCATCTTTGTCATTACCGGCACGCTGCAAATTCAGAATGCCGACATCCAGACCAACCAGGCCGACGTAGCCCTGCACACGGCCAGCGCCGCCATTCAGACCTCGGCCGCCCCCGCGACTGATGGGCTGGCTAACTTTGCCGAGAATGGGGCAGACGGCCGTTTCGCCCTTCGTTACGGCGCGGCCATCACCCTGCCCCAGCCGCTCACCAACAGCGGCGAGTTGATAGTTGGCCCGGAAAGCGTTGTCACCAGCGATGGCTATGTTCAGAACAGCAGCGACGCCATCACCACCATCGAGTTAGCCGGTTCGTCTGCTTCGGGGCAGTACGGCCGTATCGACGCCGGACCCCAGGCCACGCTGGCCGGCACCTTCCGCGTCGGCTACCTGGGCGGCTTCGTGCCCGACCCCATGGACAGCTATGTGGTGATTGATTTTGCCCAGCGCGATGGCACCTTTGCCAACTTCGACGGCCTCTTTATCGACGGCAACCAGGTTGTCACCGTCGCCGTCAACCCCACCACCGTCGTCATCAACGGCATTGGCATTGACCCGCCGGAACCGGAGTTCATGCTCTATTTGCCGCTAGTTTTGAATCCGTAATGACCGATGACGGAGGACGGAAGACGGACCATCCGGCTTCGGTCCTCCGTCTTTCGTCCTCCGTCCCCTGTATCCCCAAAGGAGCTAATTCTTATGTCTTTTTACCCACGAAAAATGGTTCTGTTTACACTGCCTGTATGGCTTATGCTGGCCGGGCTGCTGCTGTACTGGCCTCTGGTGCAGTTGCAAGCCCAAACCGACACTGTCTGGTACGTCCATGCCGACGCCGCCGGCGCCAACGACGGCAGCAGTTGGGGCAATGCGTTTACCGACCTGCAAGATGCCCTGAGCGCGGCCGCAGCGGGTGATGAAATCTGGGTGGCGGCCGGCGTCTACAAACCAACGCCGGTTTCCACCAGACGTACCGCCTTCTTCCCCTTGCAGCATGGCGTGGCCGTCTACGGCGGCTTTGCCGGGACGGAAAGCGAACGGGAGGAGCGGGATTGGCAGACCAATGTGACCGTCCTCAGCGGCGACATTGATAACAATGACGTGACGGACGGGAATGGGGTGACAGTCCATCACAATGACATTGTGGGCGCAAACAGCTACCGGGTTGTGGTGGGCAGCGGGGTGGATGAAACGGCCGTACTCAACGGCTTCACCATTACCGGCGGGCAGGCCGACGCAACTGCCGACCCGGAAGACGGGGCCGGCCTCTATATCGAGGAGGGCAGCCCCACCCTGACCAACCTCATTATTAGCGGCAATTTCGCCGACCAGGAAGGGGGCGGCCTTTACGCTGAACCCGGCAGCCCCACCCTGACCAACGTTACTTTCCTCAATAATTACAGCGGCCGGCGCGGCGGTGGTATCTATCTGCGCCACGGCTCGCCAACCTTCACCAACCTGACCTTCACCGGCAACAGCAGCAACGGCGGCGGTGGCGGTTTATATATTCGTAACAGCGATCTGACGCTGACCAACGCCCTTTTTAGCCAGAATCAAGCCGGAGAGCGCGGCGGGGCTATGGTAGCCCGCAGCAGCAGCAGCCCGCACCTGACCAACGTCACCTTTAGCCACAACAGCAGCGACGATGTGGGCGGCGCTTTATCCGTGAGCGGCAGCGACAGCCATCCTGTATTACATCAGGTTGTGTTTGCGAATAATACGGCCGTTTATGACGGCGGCGGCCTGTCCAATAACGGCGGGAGTGTCATTCTGACCGACGCTCAATTCAGCTATAACAGCAGCGGCGATGCTGGCGGCGGCATTTACAATGGTACAGTGCTGACCATGACCAATGGTATCTTAACAGGCAACAGCACCATGTACGGCGGGGGTTTATTCAGCAGTTCCGACGTGACAGCGCTAACCAACGTCCTGTTCAGCGGCAACCAGGCCCACACAGACGGCGGCGGCGCTTACAGTGAGGAAGATACACCTCTGTTTACCAACGTCACCTTTAGCGGCAACCGAGCCGACGGCAGCGGTGGCGGTTTGTATACAGTTGACAGAGACCCGACCATTCGCAACAGCATTTTCTGGCACAATCAGGACAGCAGCGGCGTGGGCACCATGACGGCCAACCTCGCCAACCACGCAAATGCGCCGTCTAATCCCAAAATCAGCTACAGCCTGATCCAGGGCTGCAACCCTGGCGGCGAGTGGCAAAGCGCCTGCGGTACAGACGAGGGTAACAACCTGCCTGACACCGATCCTCTCTTCATGGAAACGCCCGACCCCGGTGCGGCCCCAGCCACCGGCGGCAATCTACGGCTGCAGGCCAACTCCCCGGCCGTAGACGCTGGCAGCAATGCCTACGTGGCCGGTATCCCGTTTGACCTGGACGGGAATGTACGGCTGGTGGGTGATCACGTTGACTTAGGCCCGTATGAGGTTCAGGGTGAGGTTTATCTCTACCTGCCGCTGATTGTTAGTCCGTAGTGCGCTCATAGAGACATACCCGAATTCTATTCAACGCAGAGGCACAGAGGCGCAGAGTAACCATCTCTCTGCGCCTCTATGCGTCTAAGTCACGATCACCCCCGCCTATAAAAAAGTTGCCACTATTACATGACAAATGACACTATTTTTTGCCGATTATTGTCCATTATGATCATCGTATGGGCAGCCCGTGTCGGCCGGTTGGATTAGTATGCCAGCCAGTCAACGGACTGCATAACCTTCACTTGTTTCAAGGGGGACACGATGAACACGCGGAAATCGTTTTGGTGCATTCTGATAGTCATGCTGATGGCTTCCTTCTCAATTGCCAGTGTAGCGCAGACGGTAAACAACAGTCTAAATTCGGCCCTTACCATTCCCCACAGTGCATGGGAACTGCACCAGTCGGACCCAGATCTGGCCCGTCGGGGAACGGCCGTAGCTTTCGATCACAGCCGGCAGGTCGTCGTCATGTTTGGCGGTGAACATAATGGACCGATCTACAACGAGACCTGGGAGTTTGATGGCACTGACTGGCAGCAGATAACAACCAATCACGCACCACCGGCCCGTTTTTGGCATGGGCTGGCCTATGATAGTGAGCGGCAGGTTGTCGTTTTGTTTGGCGGGTATGATGACCAGAATCCGTTCAATGATACCTGGGAATATGACGGGCAAGAGTGGCAGCAGGTGACAACAGCACAAGCACCGTCAGCCCGCTATGGTTTTGGCATGACGTATGATTCCTGCCGCCAAAAGACAATTCTTTTTAGTGGCAGTGAAACAGCCGGTACATGGGAATATGATGGGCAAAATTGGCAGGAGATAGATACGGCCGTTAGCCCTGATATTCGCAATCTGACCGCTATGGTATTCGACAGCATCCGCTGCCGCGCCGTGCTTTTTGGCGGCGGACAATGGGGCTTGGGGCTAGACGATACCTGGGAATATGATGGCAGCAATTGGGTACACATCGAGACGGCCAATGGACCGCTTGCCCGCTGGGCGCATGCGCTTGCTTATGACCCAATACGCCAAAAAACCGTTCTTTTCGGCGGTTATGGTCCAGAATATCCAATCGGCACACCGCTGGACGATACGTGGGAATATGATGGCACTGATTGGCTGGAGACAAGCCCAACTGGGTCGCCATCCGCTCGTGAGCAGCACGTGATGGTGTACGACGGCAACACGGAGAAAATCCTGCTGTTTGGTGGCTTCGGCAATGGCGAAACATGGCTGTATGGCCGGGCCTCTGACCGCTATTTCGTTTTTCTACCAACGGTCTTTCGTTGAAGATGATAGCGGCTCACTTTAGGGCCATAGCCACAACCCAATAATCTCACCGCGAGGAGCGTGGAGAACACAGCGTGTTTTCCGCGCTCTTTGCATTTTCTTCAGAAACCTGGCAGGTTGACGGTCGCTACCTGGCCCTGAGCAAAAAGCGAGAGGGTTTTGCGCCTCGTGTATAATAGGGAGGAATAGACTCAAAAAGGACGAAAATCCGTAATGCCGACTTCTCTATCGGCGCGGTCAAGCAGGGATGCTCGACCTACGTTTTTGAAGGAGCCAATTGTGACGAAACATATTTTGCTACTGACATTGTTGACGTTCTGGATCATGGGCTGCGCGGCTGAGCCGGCCCCGGTGACCACCCCGGATTCGCTGCCGCAGGTGCCGCTGGCAGCGGATGAACCTGATTTACCCCCGGTTGAGGAAACGGCCGTTCCCGATACCGAGGAATATGCCGCCCAGCGCGAGCGGCTGATCCGGGAAGGCATCATCGGCATGGGCATCAGCGACGAGAGCGTCATTGAAGCGCTGCGCCGCGTGCCGCGCCACCAGTTTGTGCCCGGCGAATACCTGGCCCAGGCTTACAACAACCACCCCCTGCCCATCGGCTACGGCCAGACAATCTCGCAACCTTTCATCGTGGCCCTCATGACCGAAGCGGTTGACGTCGGGCCGGGCGACCGGGTGCTGGAAATCGGGGCAGGGTCGGGCTACCAGGCGGCCGTTTTAGCCGAACTGGTAGACGAGGTCTACACCATCGAGATTATCGGGCCGCTGGCCGACCTGTCCGAATCCCGTATGCGGCAGTTGGGCTACGATAACGTACTGGTCAAACATGCTGATGGCTACTTTGGTTGGGAGGAATACGCCCCCTTTGATGCCATCGTGGTAACGGCCGCACCCGATCACATTCCCCAACCGCTGGTGCAACAGTTGAAAATCGGCGGCCGTATGGTCATCCCCGTCGGCCCCGTTGGCGGCTACCAGACCCTCTGGCTCGTCACCCGCGTCAGCGATGAGGAAGTGCGAACGGAGGATTTGGGTGGGGTAAGGTTTGTGCCGTTCACGCGGGAAGAAGAGTGAAGCGTAATGAGTAAAACGTAAGGCGTAAGGTTATTACTCGTTTCGTTTTACGTTTTACGCTTTACGTTTTACGCCCACCTTCCCCAACGCCAACAACGCCGCCAGATACGCCGCTGCGCCTAACCAAAGAACGGCCGTAAACCCCCACGACAGCGCCACCATCACCGCCAACACGGCGCTGATGACCGAGAAACTGCCGTTAATAGCCCAGGCCCAGGGCACCAGCGCCGGATCGCGCTGCTCTAAAATCCGCAGCCCGCTGGCGAAGGGCAGCCCCATCAGGTAGCCCAACGGCGCAATCACCAGGGCCGAGGCCGCCATGCGCCCCCATTCGGGCAGGGTCAAGGCCCAGGTGGAAAAGGGACCAAGCAGCAGCGGATAAAGCGCCACCGCCCCCACCAGCAGCCCCAAAGCCCAGGGCAGCGACCAGCGGCGCACCGTCAGGCTGCCCAACCCGGAAAAGAGCAAAACGGCAAAAAGGATAACCGCCAGTGCCGTCACCGGCTGGCCCAGCACCAGGATAAAGCGCTGTGCCAGGGGAATCTCCACAAACAAGAAACCCAGGCCCAATCCGGCAAAATAGGTGAAAACGCGCAGACGCCAGAAGGGGATGGTTTTCGGTGAGCGGTGATCGGTATTCAGTAAGGGACCGCGCCAGAAACGCCAGAGGAGTAGCGGGCCGAGGATGAAGAGGGCGGCGGCCAGCCCCACCAAAATGAGCAGCGCCACCAGGACGAAATAACCGCTGCCGCCAAAGGGCTGCCAGGTCAACCCCAGCGTGGCGATAATTTCCGGCGTTTGCTGCCAGCGGAAGTAGTGGAAGAAGAAGGGGCGATTGTCGGTTGGCGGTCGGATGTCAAAACGGTAGTCGGTGTAGGTCTGGGTCGGATTATCCAGAATGGCCACAAAGAGGTTGTGGTAGGCCGGTTCGGCCAGGATGTTGTAGCGGTTGAGGTTATCGGCCTGGATGCCGGGGAAGTAAACAGCGTCAAAGTTGCGCTGGCGTAAAGAGGTGCGGACGGTCTCTATTTCGTCGGGGGTAAACGGCCGTTTTCCCGCCAGAATAGTCATCGTGCGCATAGTGCGAAAAGCCACCAGATGTTGGGCCGGATCAAGCCCCTGTCGTTCCAGGGCGGCGGCTACAGCGCCAAAGGTGCGGCCGCTCTCACTGGGTGGCGTTTGCAGCCAGCGGGTGACGGTCAAAATGCCGTCTTCCTCCAGGGCACGCAGGTAGTCGCCAAACGCCTCTACCGTGTAGGTGTAATCTTCGGTCAGGCTGTAGGCCCCGGAGGTGACGGGCCGGTGAGGGTCGGTCAGGGCCACGGTAACGACCTGGTAGCTGCCGGGCGGCACACCGCGGGCAAAGACGCGGCCGGCCTGGTTGACCACCGTGACGCGGGGATGGTCGTAAAGGCCGTGGCTGAAAGCGCGGTATTCGTTCTGTAATAGCCCGATGATGAGCCGGTTGTCCTCAACGGCCGTTACCCGTGCTGCACCCGCCGCCAATGCCAGCCAGACATCCATACCCGTACCCGCTTCCAGGATGAGGGCGTGGCTGTTCGGCCGTAGCCGGTAGACCAACCCACCCGGCGTAAAATCGGCCAGTTGTTGGGCCGGCTCACTCGCCGGCGGCAGGCCGACAATAGGCATCAGGCCGTCCCCATCCAGCATCAGCGCTGCCTGGGGTGGCGGTCCGACCGGCGAGAGCAAACTAAGGCCGGGCATAACGTGGATGCTGCTGCTTTCTACCACGTCCACACGGGCGGTAGCGTCCCAGGCGGTCAGCGTGTGTTCGGCATCTATCGCTTGAGACAGGGTGGGTAACGTCTTATAGGGGGACAACTGCTGGGCCAGCACCCCCGGCGGCCAGACCAGGACCACCAGCCCCGCCAGCAAAAATCCCACCAGACTCAAACCAAGCACAGCGGACGGTTTTACCGCCAGGCCACGCAGGGCACCAAGATTTGTTCCCATTCCTTTGCGTTCTTGGCGCCTTTGCGGTGAGGCATTCTCCGTCCACCAAAACGCCAAACCGGCCAGGGCCGCTACCATTGCAGCCAGGATGAGCGCACCCTCACCGCCGAACGCACTCAGCGCGGGCAGCGTAATGACGCAGCCCAGGCCGGAACCGATCAAATTGGCCCCATAAACCAGGTGGGAACCACCGCCCTCTTTGCCACCAGCGACCATCAACTCGCCGCCTACCAGCAATCCGCCAAACAAAAAGGGACCGGCCGCCGCCAGAAAGTAAAGGGCCAGGTAGAGAATCTGCCGCCGGTCCCAGGCAATGCTAAAGGAATCGAAAGGAACGTAGTTGATGAGGAGGTAGGCCAGAACGGCCGTTACGGCAAAGGCCAGCGATAGGCCAACCGGGTTAAAGCGACGCTGCCAGACGCTTAAGAGTGAGCCGCTGGCCCCGGCCCCCAGCAGGGCCAGGCTGATGGCCATAAAGGCAAAATGGTAAAATTGCTGCACGGCAAACAGCCGGATCAGCGTCAACTCCAGCAATAAGAAAGCGGCCGATAACAGCAAGATGCCCAGGTAGTAGACCATGCCCTCTATGCTATAAGCTGTAGCACGATTTTCCAAATCGTTCAACGACTATACAGGTGCAAGGCAGTGGCCACGGGGGTTATGATCACCAAGAACGTTCGGCCAGTGCCTCGCACCGCGCTGAGGCTGTATCGTTACAATCGTTCAATGACTTACCAGAGCGACAACTGGCGCAACGGCCGTTTCCCATCCAACATCACGTAGGGAGACGGCCGTTTTGTTTCCACCCCAATCGCCCGCAGATGGTTGAGATCGCTCAGCGTACCGCGGCGGCGGGCGGCCAGGATAGCGCTGGCCCCCTTCGGCCCAATGCCGGGTACACGCAGCAGCATCTCCCGGTCGGCCCGGTTCACCTCTACCGGACTCTCCAGCAGGTGGACCTGCGCCCAGGCCTGCTTGGGGTCGGTATCCAGCGGCAGATGGCCGGACGGGGTAAAGGGCATCTCCTCCAGGTCAAAGCCATAATCGCGGAAGAGGAAGGAAGCCTGGTAGAGCCGGTGCTGGCGCAGCGGATTCTCCGGCGGCAAATGTGCCAGCGGCGTGTCGGGAATGGGGCGGAAGGCGGAGTAGTAAGTGCGGGCCAGCTTTAACTGCTGGTGGAGATAGGCGGCCGTGGCCAACAGTTCCAAATCCGTCTCGCCGGTGCCGACGACAAACTGGGTAGTAGTTGAAGCATGACGCAGATGGGGTTTTTGGGCACGGTATTGGGTGAGCCACTGCAACGGCCGTACCAGCTCCTCGGCAAACTGTTTCTTGGGCGCGATGGCGTGCAGCCGCCCCTCATTGGGCGCTTCCAGGTTGATAGAGAGACGGTCGGCCAGGGTAGCGGCCGTTTCCACCTGCGCCTGCTCCGCGCCGGGCATAATTTTCAGGTGAATGTAGCCGCCAAACCGGTGCTTCTGCCGCAAAATCGTGACCGTATCCAGCAGCTTATCTTGCGTGCGTGCCCCGCCGCCAATAATGCCGGAGCTGAGAAAAAGCCCCTGCACCATGCCCGCCCGGTAGAGGCTCATAAAGGCATCGGCCATCTCGTCGGGCTGGAAGGTGACGCGCTGGTAATTGCGGCCGGCGCGGAAGGGGCAGTAGTAGCAGTTGCGCTCGCAGGCGGTGGTCAGCATCGTTTTGAGCAGGGGAATGGTGCGATTGCCGGATACGGTAGCGTGGAAAATGCCCAGTGCCCGCTGTTTAGCTTCCTGCCGTGAGAGGCGGTGGGGGGCGGCCTGGGGTTGGCCAACCGTGTGGCCCACCGGCAGGTGGCCCACCGGCTGGCCGACCACCTGCCCGCAGGGGGCAATTTTGGAAGGAAGGGTTTGGGGTACAACGGCCGTTTCCTCCGCCGGTTCCAGGTCCATATTGACCGCAATGTCGGCCAGCTTGATCAGCGTATCCATGCCCACTATTATAGAACATTTGATCGCATTTGGCCAATTACAAAAGGGGGATGTCAAAATGACATCCCCTTGCTATAGTTGCGAGTTTGTATCTGAGCGGAAATAATAGACCAATCAATATGCCGGTAAAGGGCATGTCAAAATGACATGCCCTTTAGCCACCAGGAGGCAACATGCGCCTGCGCCGCACCAGCAAACGAATGAAAAACTGTAGCGCAAACATCCCTGTTTGCGCGGTCAAGCAGGGATGCTTGACCTACTTTGTCAGAGGAGAAGACGATGAGCCAAACAGCCCTGACGGTTGCCGATCAAAAGAGCGTTACCTTCTACGACAGTGAAATTATTGCCATCCGGGACCAAAACGGCCGTGTCTACGCCTCGATCACCCATATTTGTGACGTGTTGGGTATTGACCCCAACAGCCAGCGGCGGCGCATCCAGCGGCATGACGTTATGGCCGAAGGCTATCAGATGGGCAAGATTGAAACACCCGGCGGTCCGCAGCAAATGGGACTGATTCGCGCCGACTACATTCCGTTGTGGCTGACCACCATGCGCGTCAGCATGGTCAAAGAGGAATTTCAAGAGCGGCTGCTCTACCTGCAAAAAGAGGCGGCCCAGGTCCTTTGGGAAGCCTTTCAAGAAGGGCGACTAACGGCCGATCCCACCTTTGAGGAACTGTTGCAGCAGGAAAGCGACACGGTTGAAGCCTACCGCATGATTCAGGCGATGCTCAAGCTGGCCCGCAACCAGATCATCATGGAGGCGCGGCTGGACCAGCATGAAGGGCGGCTGGAACAGCTTGAGGCCAAATTGGGCGATCCCGACCGGCTAATTACGCCAGACCAGGCGTCACAAATCAGCCAGGCAGTCAAAGCGATTGCTATCGAAATCGGCCGTAGCAGCAAGCGCAACGAGTTTGGGGCCGTTTACGGGGAACTGTATCGGAAATTTGGCATTACCAGCTACAAAGAGCTGCCAACCGACCGCTTTCGGGAAGCCATGGCGTTCCTGCGGGAATGGTATCAATCATTGACCGACCAATCCATTCCTTTCTAGGGTCTTCCGGGTTTCGCGGCGTTTACCGTAAAGCGTAATGCGTAAGGTCTCCCTGGTTACGTTTTACGTTTTACGCATTACGGCTTGTCAACTCCCAGCTATGGTGGCCGTTGGTACCAGACCATCGGGGCGGCGCAACAGGCTGGTTTGGCACCGACTGCTTTTCGTAAACAGCAACCCATTCCCGCTGACCCAGCGCATGAATCCGCTCCAGTTCCAGCAGTCGCGCCATATCCTTGTCAGAAAATTGGTGGATGGCTTCATGGAGACGCGTGAGTGCAGATGCTTCCAGTTCCGTTTGCAGGCGACGCTCGTGGGCAGCGGCCAGCGCGACCTGAACCTGGGCCGGCATCTCCACCGGCCCGATCATCACCCGCGAAAAGTTAAAGCCGAGACTGTCAAGGCGAGCGGCCAACTGCTGGCGGACCTGTCGCTCTAACTGGCGGTGGCTGCCCGGCCGACACATCGCTTCTAAAGCCATTTCTCCCACGATGTGCTGTAGGACATTGCCCATATGCATTTCCACGGTTATGGCCGATTTTTGGGGCAGTGTACGGGCAGCTTTAACCTGCTTGTCGGCCTGCACCCGCAGCGGTTCCAGTTTGTAGGAGACCGACCAGGCGATGGTCAAGGGCAGGCCGCCGCTTGTCTGAATGCCAACCGCTTTGCCGGTGGCCGTCTGGCTGCTGAGAGAGATGTTAGCGGTTGGCTGTTCAAACGGCCGTAACCAATGTTGTCCCGACGGCAAGAAGCGGGCAAAGCGCTGCTCGGCCTGATGCTGTACCACAACGGCCGTTAACTCCGGCACGCTCAGCAGAAAAAAGTGAGACACAGCCCATCCTGCCCAAATGATTATTAACAAACAAGCCGTAACCACCGCCACTAAAGGACTGATCATGACGGCCGTTATCAGGATCATCAATGTAAGAAACGCCAGCAATTTGGTCATGACAATATCCTCTGCGAATGGAGCGCCAGCATCCTTGTTGGCAAAGGTTGGCCAGGAAGCCGGCGCTCCATTGTCACTCATCTAATGATGCACCCGCAGCCCAGGTTATACATGCAGGTCAATCATCCCTGCCTGACTGTACCCATCGGTTGAATGATGCTATGAACAAATATTCATTAGTTTGTTCATGCGTTGCCATTGATCTTGCCAGTCCAGGCTGGGTTCCACAAGCATATATTAGTGTATTTGATACACTATGTCAAGGGCCAAAAAGAAAACTGCCCTTCCCCACAACCAGGTGGAGAAAGGCAGCCGTGTCAGTGATGGTCGCCAATGATTTGGTCGGCTTTACCTTTACTCAGCACAGCTTATCACAGACGCAGCACCAGACCCTCGTCCGGGCCAATAGTCAGGGCCGTCAGATCAACCGGGCCACTTCGCTGCCTGTCGCTGGCCAGGGCGATTCGGGCAGTATCGGCCAGATGGCTAAGGTCCAGCGTATGGGCTTCGCCGCCAAAGTTGAGCAGGATGAGGAAGGGATCAGCGTCAGGAGCGGTGCGTTGGTAGGCGAAGATGTCAGAAACGGCCGTTTCTATCGTCACATAATTCCCCACATGCAGCGCAGGCTCAGCCTGCCGCAGCTTAACCAATGCCCGGTACAAACTGAGCATCGAGGCCGGTTCTGCTTCCTGCTGAGCCACATTGAGGCTGCGGTAGTTGTTGGCCACCGGCAGCCAGGGCTGTACGTCAGCCGCCGTGAAGCCGGCATGGGCCGAATCGTCCCACTGCATTGGGGTGCGCTGCGGGTCGCGGCCGATGATATGGGCAATGTGAGGCTGGTTGACGGCCGGTGGATCTTGTACATATTCGGGCGGAATGCGGCCGTTTTCCATGCCGATCTCTTCGCCAAAATAGGTGGTGGGCGTGCCACGCAGCGTCAATAGCAGCATATTGGCAATCCGGGCCTGGGCCTGGCCCAAACGGGTAGCCACACGATGCTGGTCATGGTTGCCCAATACCCAATTAGGCCAGGCACCATCCGGTAGTACGCCTTCATATCTCTCAACAAGCTGCCGGACCGCCGTGGCTTCCCACTGCTTGTTGAGAATCAGGTGGAAGTTAGCCGGTAAATGGCATTCGCCGAGGGAACGGCCGTAATAGGCTACCAGCTCTTCCAAAGGCAGATAAATCTCACCGATCATCACCCGGTCATCAAATTCATCAACGACAGCCCGCATGTGCCGAATTAGCTCATGGATACCGGGCACGCTTTGGGTGTATATGTGGTTCAGGCTGGCGTGGGGATCCACCCCATCCCACATTGGATTAGGCGGCTCATCGCGCAGGAGTTCATCCTTCATCATTAGCCAGATCACGTCTACACGAAAACCGCCCACCCCCTTCTCCAGCCAGAAGCGCATATTATCTAGCATGGCAGGCAGCACCGCCGGATGACGGTAGTTGAGTTCCGGCTGCTGCTTCACAAATTGGTGCAGGTAATATTGGCCGGTCGTTTCATCAAAGGTCCAGGCTGGCCCGCCAAAATAGCTGAGCCAATTGTTGGGCGGTCCGCCGTCCGGTGCCGGATCGGCCCAGATGTACCAGTCTCGTTTGGGATTGTCGTGACTGCTGCGGCTCTCCCCAAACCAGGGATGCTCGTCCGAGGTGTGGTTGGGCACCAGGTCTAGAATTAGCTTGAGGCCGCGAGCGTGAACTTCGTCAAGCAAGGCGTCAAAATCGCTCATACTGCCAAACATAGGGTGAACGGCCGTATAATCGGCCACATCATAGCCAAAGTCGTGCATGGGGGACGGGTAGATGGGTGAAAGCCAGATCGCCTGAATGCCCAGGCTTTGCAGGTAGTCCAGCCGGCGGCGAATGCCATTGAGGTCGCCGACACCATCGTTGTTGCTGTCCTGAAAGGAGCGGGGGTAAATTTGGTAAATGATGCCTGATTGCCACCAGGGAATATTGTTCTTCATCGTGCTGCCATCCTTTGTTGAAATAATGTTCTCGAATTGTTTTCATATTTTAACCGAAAGCGGCAAAAGAGAAACGGCCGTTTGCCAGGCTCCCAAATGTAATCCCCCCACCCCAACCTGACGCGTCATCCGGGATAGACTGTACACTACACGAACCATATTTCGGGTGCCATTGTTTGCTTGATCAAGTTTTTCTGGGTTTGCGGTTGTTTCTGAGTGAGGAATGAGTACAATATTGGTCATGCCAAAACAAAGGCCCTACCAATAAGGAGCAGTTTGTGACAAGAATCATCGCTATTGCCAATCAAAAAGGAGGCGTCGGCAAGACAACCTGCGCCTTTAACCTGGCTTGTGGCTGGGCCAGAATGCGTACGAATGACGTGGTACTGCTGGTTGACGCCGACCCTCAAGCCAACGCCACCGGCGTAGCCTTAGGCATTCCTTTTGCTACTGGACCCCGTCGCGCGGGTGTACCCGTTCTGTACGAGGTGCTAACTGAGCAAGCCCATGCCTCTGCTGCCTTACAGCAAATGAGCCTGGAACCAAGTGGAAGCTGGTCGGGGGCCAACATGGACATTCTGCCCTCACATTTACAGGTGTCGGAAGTTGAAGCGTTTTTGGTTGGTGAATTTCACCGCGAATATCGGTTGCGTACTGCCCTAGAAAGCATTCAAGACCACTATGACGTCATTGTTATTGACTGCCCCCCTAGCCTGGGCCTGCTCACCATGAACGCGTTACTGGCTGCCTCGGAGGTGATAATTCCGGTGGAGCCGGGGGTCTTTCCCTTAGTGGGTATTCAATATTTGCGCAATACAATTAGCAAGATTCAGCGGGTCAACACTGGCTTACGCATTTCGGGCGTCATCCCGACTATGAGTGACCGCACGGTACTGGCCAGAGATACTCAGGCTAAACTGGCGGAAGGCTTTGGCAACTTGCTGTTGCCAGAAATACCGCGACGTGTTGTTGTGGGCGAAGCACATGCGGCGGGCGTCGATATTTTCGGTTACGACCCGGATGGTGATGTGGCTCATCTATTCGCCACCCTGGTTGAGGAGGTAATTGCTCGTGGCTAAACGGAAGGGGAAAAGCACCAATATTTCCAGTATGCTCTTCGATGACGTCAATCCCTATGGCGCGGTAATTGGCCAGGTAGAAGCCCCTGCTGTGCAACGGCTGCCGCTCAACCTGATTCTGCCCGACCCCAATCAACCACGGCAGTTGTTGCCAGACACGCTGCACCAGGCTCTCTACGCGGGCAGATTGACGCCGGCCGCCGTGATGACAGCCTGGCTGCAGCAAGCAGCGGAAAACAAACATCCGGCCACTGTAGCAACTATTGCTGAGCTACGCCGATTGGCCAGTTCCATAGCCCAACATGGTCTGATCAATCCCATCACGGTGCGTTTGGTAGAGGATGAGGAGCTGCCTCCGCCCGTTACGCATCTAATTGTCACGGGCGAGCGCCGCTATTGGGCCCATATTTTGCTACAGGTCGAGGGAAAACAGATTCAGGAGGGTGATACGCGGCAACCGGCCGATGAGATCAAAGCCTCCCTGACGGCCGACGGCATATTGATACGGGCACATCAGATCATCGAAAATCTGATGCGTGAGGACATTAACGTGATTGAAAAGGCCCACGGTCTTTGGGCACTGCGCTACGAATTGTCCTATGACGCCTATAGGCGTCACTCGCCCCCACAAGACCCGGCAGCCGCCGAACCGGCTAGTGCGGATGATGACGCCTATAGGCGTCACTCTATGCCAAATTATCCAGAAGATATGCCCCTCGTCCCCTGGCGGCGAGTCGAAGAATCGCTAGACATGTCGCGCCAATATAGAGCACGCATCATCAACGTACTAAAACTATCAGAGGCTTCCCAGCAGCTGATCCATGAACATGATATGGCAGAAGCTACCATCCGGCCGGTCATCGACAAGCTGAAGGACTACCCAGCCTTGCAGTTGGCTGCATTGCAGCAGTTGTTGGCGTGGCAGCAAGACGAGGAAAACAACGAGGGTGGGCGGCGCATTGTGCCTTCACTCAAGGCTTTTGTGGATCAGTTGGTACACCAGGCCGAAGCAACCCCTAATCGGACGCTCAAATCCGTTCCAACAACTACTCTGGCGGTTGGCCGTCTGCGCCAAAAGGTGCGGGGCACAACCCGCTTTCTATCGAAAATGACTTTGCGTGAACTGGACGCGCTGGCCGAGGCCATTGATCAGGATACGGATCGCGAGCAGATTGTACAGGAGTTGACTATTCTACGACAGCATATCGACACCGTATTGTCAAAAGCCGAGCGTTAGCAGAGGCTGTCTTCCTGACGACAGGATTGAAAAAGAATATGGCACAGTTGGCAGTGGCAAAAGGCCGGTCGCATTTATTGTGTGACCGGCCTTTTGCGATTCTAAGCAACTTCTTTGAAGCTGGCGCGGGCATCGCTCAATGCGGCTGAAAGCTCCTGCCAGGCCGAGTTAACACCGTCCTGAAGCGATTCCCAGGCCTCGCCGCTGGCATATTCCAGTTCATCAGCCTTCTTGCGAAACTCATCACGTTTTTGCCGTAAAATGGCTACCTGTTCTTCATACTCTTTTTGCGCTTGCGCCTCGGCATCCTCTGCCTGCGCTTCAAACTCATCTATCCGCTGATTAATGTCCTCAATCCGTTGGTGAAGATTCTTGACAAATTCGTCTCGTTTATAGTTACTCATTGGTTAGCTGTTCTCCTTGAGCCTGATTATGACCGTAAAACTGATCGATCAATTTAATCGTAAGCTCACTAATTATCCTTGCCTAAAACTGCATAATTGATACGTTGCTAATTATGGAGGATGGGGTGCCATTGCACAATGAACACTGGCATACTTACCCTGTATAACCTGGATATATTCTGCCTCTCAATTTGGATCAAATGGCCAGCCGAATTGGCCTTCTTTGAAGTTGGATATGAAGAAAACGCGAAAAACAACGCAAAAAACTCAGCAATTGTGCTGAGTTTCCACTGAATATATTATGAGTTACTAATAATTTATTCTGGCTGTTTTTGCCAATAGCGTAGAATGCCATCGACTGACATATAGAGCGGATTAGCCATCTCGTACAACCGCATTGTATGGGCATCCACACCAACGGCCGTTGCCCGTTGCCGCACCCAATTCTCGTAGGCGGCTACCAACTCGTCGCGACCCAGTCCGGCTTCAATTTGCTGTTTAACCCAGTCAGGAACTTTGGTAACAAGCTGCTCAATAGTATCCAGATGGAACGAGACATCTGTTACCAGGCCGAAATGGGTGGGGTAAAGTCGCTTGAAATTAGCCTGTCGCAGCCGCTTTATAGAACTCAGCCAGGCTTCTCGTTCAAACTCAGGCGGCGGGGCTGGAATGTCAATGAAAGCGGAGCCAGGCAGACGGATACCGGCCGTATCGCCAGTGAAACCTATATCACCAAGCTTAAACACATGGTGGTGACGGGCGTGACCTGGTGTTTCAATGACTTTAATGGCCAGGCCGGCCACCTCAAACTCATCGCCGTCCCGGAGGGCCACCACACGTTCTTGTGGCGCAGGGACCATGTCTCCCCACAGGCTTTCCATTTTTTCCCCGTAGATGCGGCTGGCACTGGACATCAGCTTACCGGGGTCAATCAGGTGTCTCGCGCCAAAATGATGGACGTAAATCGTGGCGCCCTGCGTCGCCAGCCAGCCGGCCGCACCGGCGTGGTCCAGATGAATATGGGTTATCAGCACATGCTTAATGTCCTGCACAGTATAGCCGTGACTACCGAGTTGTTCTTGCAATGCGGGCAATGTTGAACCTGGGCCTGTCTCGATTAAAACCGGGCCGCCCGGTCCCTGCAGCAAATAAGCAGCAACTGTTTGCGGTAATCCTTGAAAGTTGAGATCAAGTGTGTGAATATTTACCATGTGACACATCATACCAGAACTGGCTGCTCTTGTGAACTGTTTACCGAAAAGCAGATATAAAATCCCTAGAAAGGCGGCAACAAATTGCCGCTCTTTTGACGTGCATACTTGGCGTTCATGACGTGGTTGTCGCATACCACCAGCCTGTAGTGTTACGTGCCGGCCAGTAGAATGCCTGCGGCAGACGATTGTATAGGCGAGCGGCCACTTTCCCATCAGGACAATAACGGCGCTGCCGTCTGGTCTCAATCTCGCTACCGCCGTTCCCCGTCATCCCTATCGGTAACAGGTCTGCAATTGCTTTATTGAGCCGCTTTTGACGGCCGTTTTGCTGTTGGATATGTGGTCCTTGATAACTATTGGGTAACTGCCAGGCCAGGTAGGTGCTGCCGACCGCGCCGTGCCGTCCATGATGGTCAGTAAACAGAAATAGGGCGTGACCCTTTTGCCAGCCTGTTTCCTGGGCTGTTTTTGTGGTCACTTTTGAGCCAATGGCAAAGTTATGCACCTTCTTGACGCCCGCTTTTCTTTCGTATAGACGTTGAGTGCGTGGTGGGACATAGCTCAGGTTGGCCAGCGTTTCGCGTGCAATCGGTGTCGCTACCTCTTTTGTGTTGCCACGACCGCTATGAAACGTGGCGTACAGATGGGCGCGAAACTCGCCCATGCCCGCCGTAAAATGGGTCAGGGGCACGGCGACTGGTCGTGCTTGCAGCCGGCCAACGTCTAGCGCAACGGCTAACTTAACCAGACTGCGAAGCCAGATTCGGCCGTTTCGTCGTTCCCAAAAAAGGCCGTCACCCTGTTTAAGCAGATTACGTAACTGCCGCTGGCCGCATAATCGTAGGGGCGAGTTGCGCTCGGTCAAATGGCGGCGCACGACCGTTTCTTCCACCCAGCCACAGCCATTAGGGTCCAGGTGACGCAGCAAATACCAGACACGCGCCGGGCCGGTTTGTTCCGCTCGCAGAATACCGAGGGCTATGTCAGGATAAACTCGCAGGGAAACGGCCGTTTCTGCATCAGAAGGGTGGGGAGCTGAATCAGGGCCGTGGCTTGGTAAAGTGGGCTTTGATACTTGGCAAACTGGTTGATGGACGGAAGTAGACTCACGCGAATGGTCACCGGCATATGTCTGTATCTGCTTTGCAGATGTTTGTTCTTGTGTCAGACGGCGGCGCAGGACGGCCGTTAAGGCGCTACTGCCCCAGCCCAAATGAGTTGGGAGCGCACCTACCTGGTCGCTGAGATCAACAATATGGCAGGGTGCGGGAGAGTAGTCACTATTGTCACCACCGGTAACCGAGTCAATAGCTGGTGACGGCCGCTCGAACAAATCTCTTTTAGAGCATCCTGTTTCTCGCAGCGCCATCAGACGGGCCTGAGCGGCCAGCAAGGCCGGGGAGGGGCGTTTTGATTGCGCTTGTTGGGCCAAAACCCGCTCACTTCCCAGGCAGAAAAACACACCAGTTACCGCCGTCTGATCAAACGGAATCCCATTTGACAGAGGCAGTTGCCTGTGTTATTCTCTAACCTAGCTAGTAGGCTACCAGGAGGCCCAAAAACCCCCTCCCCACACAAAGGGGCTTTGTATGAACGGTGTTGGCGGCACCACAACTACAAAATAGGTAGCTTACGGCGTACACACTGGGCCAGGCGCACATGCGTCTGGCCTTTTTCTTTGCGTGCTGTGTCGTCTGCCTGATTGGCCGGATCCACATGCACGTGGACTGGCCTTTAAGTAATGGACGTGACGGACGCCCATAACATATACATAGCACACAATTGGCGACAGTCTATCAAAAATAAATGGTGATGTCAACCAATCTATATGCTATAGATTTGAAAAACCGCTGCTTTATTACTTAATTTGGCCGCAATACACGGATTTAGTCGCCCTAAATGCTTGACAATAACCGCGTATTTCTATAGGATTTGGGCATGAATAATGTGCAGCTAGATTTAGAACTGGATCAATACGCGCCGGAATGGGAACGGCTTGGTCTCGTTGTGCCTCCTTTCACCATAGAAGCTGATCCCCGCTTCATGTATCTCTCGACCGAAACACGCCGTGCCTTGTCTAAAGTAAGCTACATGGTAGAAGCAGGGCAGGGTGCATCCATAATCATTGGTGAAGTAGGCACAGGTAAAACGACACTCGCTTCCTGGTTTCACAGCCGCTACCATCGACGCCCCGATTTTGTCGCCGCCAAAGTAGATGAGCCACCGCAAAAGAGTGGCTTGCTGCTCTTGCGTCGGATCGCCGCCGAATTTGGCTTGCGTACCCGCCGCGCCACGGAAGACCAGCTCAATGAATTTCGTTCCTTTTTGGTCAAACAGAGTGAAAGCGGCGTTCTACCGCTGATTATCATTGATGAGGCGCATGAGCTTGGCCCCGATCAATTTGTCGAGTTGCGCCGATTGCTCAATTTCCGCGATCCACGTGGAGGTAAAGCCTACCAGTTGATTTTATTAGGCCGGCCGGAACTCGATATTAACCTGCGCGATGTCCCAGACTTTAATGACCGTGTGGCGACCCGCTCATCGCTCGACCCTCTGACACCAGACGATACCAAGTCCTTAATTGAATACCGGCTGTTAGCGGCAGGCCGTGATACAAAACAAGGACCACTCTTCACGGACGACGCCATTTTGCCAATTTGGCGTGAAACACGCGGTTATCCACGCAGCATCTGTATGTTATGTCTGCACCTCTGCCTGGAACTACTGGCTGTTGGTGCAGGTGCCACCAAAATAGATGCCCCGTTTGTCAGTCGTTTTCTAGAAACCCATCACAGTTACCGTCAGGCGGGTAGCAATGAGCAGTAACATCCATGAGCAATAAAGGCAAAAAACGCAAAGACAGTACCATGGCGGCCCTGCTTGAGGAAAAGCCGCGCCGGGGTCGCCCGCGCCGTGCCGTTGCCCGCCAGAACGTCTACGTTGCCCTCACAGCCATGCAAAAAGAGCAGCTAGACCAATTGGCCGCTTTGTTACCCAAAAGCCTCGGCCGGGCAGATTTGGCCGACTTGGCCATTACCACATTGACTGTGCGCATGGACGCACTGCGTCACGCTGTTGCTGACCGTAGTCGTGAAATTCCTGAAGGTATTACTGACTTTGAATCATTGTATCTTTTGTGGGATTTGCCGTTACCGCCAGAAGACAAAAGTGAGTGGACGTCTATTCGCGTTTCTCCGCAGCAGGCTATCGAACTCGGCCGTATTCACGGTACGCTGAAGGCGATCTTTGGTGCCAATCGCAGCCAGACATTTGGCCTTGCTCTGGCTATGCTTAACCAATTTTTAGCCACAACCACCTTGCCAGGCAAAGCGACACTTGAACAGGCTCGCCAGCGAATCGCTCAGGTTTATTTGTGAGTTACTCATAAATAAATGCCTGTATATTTTCGTATAGTGCGCATGATCGCTGCTGGTTTATCAGATTCAAACTTTTTTGGGGCGTCAGTTGCGGGCGTTTGGCCGCGCTCAACTAGGGAGACACTGGACCTAACAGTTTGACGAGGTCGTTGTGATATACGAAAAACAGAAGTTAATTGACCCATTTATGCCCATTAGGGTGGGGAGATTAGGTGTCTATAGCTTATGGAAACGCTAAACTGTGTTAATTGTTAGATTTACGTCAGAAACGGCCGTGTCGCTTGACACAGCATGGCCAAACAATTAAACTATAGGCACAGTGTAGCCAGTGAAGTGAAAACATTGGCACACTAATAAAGCTGAATAGCATTGCCAAATCTGACTGGCGGCTCACATTTGCGATAAAAATGGGGTCGTCTTTTTTATCCCTCAAGATTGGCATTGACAGACTTTGAAAGTAGGGTATCATCATTAACTCTGTGTATATGGCACAGTACACCTTAACAACTGAAAAGTGACAGAAACAAGCGGAACCCAGCAATACTTTTGAAAGAGAGTAATTGCGGAAAAAGCAGAAAGCCAACCTGTCGAAAGGTAGGAAGGCTGGAAAGCAAACAC
>SLGK01000191.1 GCA_007123775.1 Anaerolineae bacterium
CATACAATATCATCAAGAAAGCATTCCCCAATTCATTTGAGGGGATAGAGGGTGTTGTAGTTCACCCGGTAAGATGGCAAATCTTACAAACGGAATAGATTTCTATAAATTCTGGAACTATCAACTTATCCACTGTGGCCGCTCGTTTAACTCGGCCACCAAATCTAAGGAGACCTGAGAAATGACATTCGAATTTTATGATGACAAACTACGCACAAACGTTACTGTCCCCAAAGACAAAGTGTCTAAGACGATCCATAGACAAGATGGGCAGACCCAATACGCACTTCTTACCAGAACTATCGACGACCGGATACTCATTCGACATGTTTCTAAAGGGGATTGGGATAAGCTGAGTGTGCCGGAAGAAAGATAATTACGGCTCTTTGGGAATTCAGAGCTTGCTTTGAGCCTGCCGAAAGGGGGTTGACAATGGTGCGGGTGGCGAGTGGCGAGTATGTGGTCTTGGTTAGAGCTGCCGCAACGCCTGATGGATTTCCACCATCGCCAGCGTATCCAGATGACAATAGTTTCGTAGTTGGGCGGCCATCTGCCTCTTTACCGACGTATCCGGGTTGGCAATCATCTCCTCCCAAACCACTTGGGCCTGCGTTCCGTTTTGTACGGCCAACGACCGGTAGCTCAATTCAGGCACAACCACCGGCAGTACCGCCTTCAGTGAATTGGAGCGGGCAAAGGCATGGTGCCGGTAATGCTGGCGGAAAATCGCCAGCTGATCCCACAGTCGGTCGGCCATATCATGCAGCCGGTCGGCGTATTGGGGGAACTGACGGGCCAGTTGCTGCAGAATGCGCCGCTCAAAACTAACGTTGTAGGCGACCAGATGGCCGGTGGGCCCAATATGGTCGAGCAGGGATTCGACCAGCGGCGGGCGCGGGTCGTCGCTGGTGGTGTGTAGATAGTCAGCGTGGGTCAAGTTACCATCAGCACTCAAAATGTGGCAGCTATATTGGAAAGGGGCCTGCTGGTAGGGTCGGCAGCCGTCGAAGATGGGCACGGCGTGGTCGATGGTCTCGAAGTCGAAGAAGTAGAGAGGGTAGACCAATTGGGCCAGTTCGGACTGAATGGCCTCCCGGTCAATCTCGATTTGTGCCTTCCGCACGCGGGCGACAAAGGCAGCGGCCCGTTTGTGGCCCAGGGGAAAATCGGGAGGAATGTCGGTCACATAGCGGATGCCAGCTGCTTCCAGCTTTTCCTCTTGCGGCCGCTTCAGGTAGGGAATGTCATAAATGGTAAAGTCGCTCACGCCCTGCCAACAATGATCGTGGAAGGGGCAGAGGTATGGCTTTTTACAGTGACGGCCGATAGTGACATCCGGGCTGTGGGGCAAAACGGCCGTTTGCCGCATGTGGGCTACCGCCTCAGCTACCTGGGGCAGATAGTCCAGCACGTCGTCGGTGATGTCGGCTTGGTCAAACAGTTCGTTCGGGTGGGGATGGTCATCGTGCCGATGGTCAGCGGTACGATGACGGTAGTCGCGGTTCAGGTGCATCAGACTGACCTGAGTGACCGCCAGCCCGGCTTGCTGTAGCACGTATACCTGAAAGGCCACGTCAGGCAGATGCTCGTCAGGTTTGTAGCGGGTGCTGGATTTGACTTCGATAAGATGCCAGCCTGAGGTACTTGCCGTTGGTTCCGTTCTCGCCTGGGTAAGAATATCCACTTTGACGAGTAGACCGGTCGGAGCAAAGGTGGCCTGAAACAAGGTGTGGCTGCCTTCGTTGAGAGCCTGGGCGGTCAGTTCGGCCATTGCTTCTGGCTGGGGGCGGTAGGGGATGAGACGGCCGTCAGGGAATGCAGCCCGTGCCAGTTGGTCTACTTCCTGTCCGGCCCGCAGCCGACGCTGGCTGGCCGGGTCAGGCGGGGCGGCCAGATGGGGTTGGTGGCTGGTTAGCCAGAAGGCTTTGGCACATTGGCTGTAGGTGAGGTAGGTGGTCTTGGTGAGGTTGCTCATAGGCAGGCATGATAGCAGGAGGCCGGTCGGGGAGCAAACGGCCAGGGGGCCACCCCGCCTAACCAATACGTGACATTTAGTCAGACCAGCCACTGATTGACCTGCCAATGAGACAAGCAGAAATCGGCTCACAGTCAGGAATACGTTGGCGCAGCTGGTTGATTAGCCCGATAAGGTACTCAAAGTCGGCTGGCGTGGGTGAACACTCGACGGTGTAGGCTAATGGCAATCAGGTCCTCGACACGTTCTGCTGGCCAAGTGCCTGACAGAATCTGCATATGGAATGTTCTGTTCGGCTTCTCTCGTTGCCACTAACAGGTCCCTCTCATCTTATTCTTTGTCGGGAGCTAACGGCCGTAAATCAATCTGCAACTGGCCCATCAAATCCTCTATCTCTGCTTCTGTCAGTTGGTTCAGCAAGTAGGCCACCAAGTCTTCCTGTCGATTCTGACCAAAAACCATGCGGTAAACGGTCAATGCCTTTCGCAGCAGAACCAGCCGGTGGGCGTCGCGGCTCAAGGGCAGAATGGGCACATGCCGCTCAATAAACGCCCGCGCTGGTCCCTGTTCCGGGTAAATCCAGAAGGGGACTAGATCGGAGCCGTTGCCAATGTCAGCGGCGCCAAATAATGCCTGCCAGGGGTCGTGCGCGTTTTCAGCAATGGCGATAGTGCCATAATCATGGGCTACATTCTTGCGTATGGCGTGCCCCTTGTAGCGATGGACGCGCCCGTCCCTTTGCTCTAAATCAACCGGATTGGCCGGCAGGTTCCAATGGACAATAGCGTGACAATATTGGTGAAAGTCCAGACCCTCCTGGCCAACCGATGTCGTTACCAGGACAAAGGGCCAAAACGGGGAGTTAAACGCTTCCCGGACGGCCTCCTTGCGTACCTCTTTCCGATCATTTTCGCCATGGATGTCACCAAAACGCTGGGCAAAGTGGGTACGCCAGCGAAAGTCATAAGGACGCATAGCTGGTTTTCCAGTTGGCTCAACCTCAAAACTATCCGTTTTCAGAGAAGCCGTTCTAAGTTGAATCGCGGTACGCATGGCATCAGCCACGGCCGTGCCCGTCTCCGCCTGACCTTCCTCAACCAATCCCACCGCTTCGCGCAGGATGTGGCTGTACTCGTCCATGACTGCCGGCAGGCAGCCGGCAATAGCATAGGCTAGAACCTTCTGCCAATAAGGTCTGTCCGTTTCTTTGTACAAGCCTTGAAGCAAAGCGCCTGCTTCCGGCGTGTTGAACAAAGAGCGAAAGGCCCAGCCAATGGTAGCCGCACCATGGCGCAGGGAAACGGCCGTAAGCGGTGACGCGCCGCCGGAGATGCGGGAGAGGGCGCGCAAGCCGATGTTACCCAAGCCGCCTACGGCTATTTGCGCCAGCACCAGGCTCAAATCCTCCGGCGGCCGGCCCAGGCTGGGTCTGGGTTGACTGAGCAGCTCTTGGGCTGCGGCGACATGTTCGGCCCAGGCTGTGGAATCTTCCCCTGCTTTTTCCTCGCCGCTCCACAGTATGGCCAGATTCTCTGTCTGCCACCAGGTTCGCGTGCCTTCAGCGTCGGCATCCAGATCCAGCAGGATGGGGGCGGCCCAGTACCAGGACTCATCGGCCTGGCCTGTTGCTGACCGGTTCAGTGGTAGACGGGCCAGTCGTTTTTCAATTTCTGACTGCACCGCCGCCAGTAACACCGCCGCCTCAGATAGCCCGTTTCGCGCCCGGCGGGCGTAGTGGCGTAAGGAATCGCCTAATTCGGAGAGTACGGGAGACGGATACATGAGGGCCAAGACGGGCATTCCGGTTAAACGCTCATGGCTGCGGGTTATTTGGAGCCGCCCCCGCAGGCTGTCGTACAGTTGGTCTTTAGCCGCCTGGTCATGCAGGCGCATCATGTGCCTTTCGGCCTCGTAGCTCAGCAGTGAGGCTACCGCTTTAGGCACAACGTGCCAGGCCGAGAAGACCAGCCGCTTGGTCAATTGTTCCCGCTGCTGCCCGGCAAACGGCCGTTCCAGGCGATAATAGGGCAGCGATGGCGGTATCCATAAAAGCTGCCAGGCCCCGGACTCGATCATATCGGCCATAAGCTGGCGCAAGCGGGCGTTGCCAGGGTCCAGCGAACGGTAGCTGGCAGTGTCGGTTTGGGAAACCAAAAGCTGTGGGTTGTCGGCCAACGTTTTTGCCAGCGCTGCCGACTTGGTTGGTAGTTTCAGCGCCCCGTCAAACAGTCGTTTGAACTGGTACGCTTCCATAAAGTTGAGCAGGTAGGGCGCGGACTTCCAATACTCCAGCATATTGGGATGCCCGATAAGTTCCGCTACCTGCTGAAGCCCGACATAAGCGGTCAAATCCTGGGGCTGCAAGCCGGCCGCGCTGCCGGCCACGTCCCGAAACATGCCGTTGCGGTCGGCCGAGGCGGTCAGTTTCTCGGTGCGGGCCATGACCTGCCGCAGTCGAGACTCCACGGCCGTCTTGGCCGCCAGCAACCGCTCCCGATCACGCACGCCTTCCGCCCGGCTGCCATAATGCAGCAGGGCCTGCCGGTAGTCGTGCAGCAACTGCCGGAACGCCTGGCCGGCCGAAGGGTCGTCAAACAGGAAGTTGAGCGTTTCCAGGAAGTCGGTGTGGTGGTCCTCTTGGTCATCGTCGGAGAGAGTGTACATTTTATAGGGCGTGGCCGACAGAAGCAGGACGCGAGCTGCATCCTGATTCAGAAGCATCTGGGCCAATTCACCGGCCGGGGTCTCCTGGCTGAGCAGCTGCTTGAAACGCTGGAACTCATCCATGATGATCAGGTTCGGCTGCAAAGCGCCCATGCACGTCCTGGCCAGCAAACCGCGCAGCTGGCTGATGAGGACCTTGTGCCGGTCGCGGTTGGCCTTTCGTACTTGCCAGCGCGATCGTTGGAAAAGCTGGCACAACTCAGCCAAATCAGTTAGCAGCGTTTTGTTTTCCTCTGTTTCCAACTCGCGCAGAAAAGCCGCTTTGAGCGTGGCGTCAATGGTGCGGGGGTCGAACGCCGGTAGATAGTTGTCGCGGAAACGTACTTTGTCGGCGTTACCGGAGAAAACCTGCATGGCCCCATCCATCGGCATTTCGACCACCTCTCGCAGCATGTAGTAGAGCAGAATTCTCTCTTCCACGACGCCAAATTGGGAGTGGAGACGAAACGAGGTGCCGGGCGTGAGTGGGATGAAGTTGACCTTCTCGTTTTGGAAGTTACGGCCGTTTTGCTGACGCATCGAAACGGGCAGGAGGGTGATTCGCTTGGCCGGAATGAACTGGTTTAGCCCTGGTATGGTCAGGCGCTGGATGTTTTGGCGGGCGATGTCGGCGTTGGAGCAGAGGTAAATGATGTCCATACGCTCACACCTGTCCCACAAATGTTCAACTGTTTTGGCGATCACGCCCCGCGCCACCAGCGTCTTGCCCAATCCTACTTCATCGGCTACCAGAAAACGGCCGCTGCCGCCCGGATTCCGGTACAGTTGGTGAAAGGCATAGTCGACGGTGCGCTTTTGGAAATCCTTCAGCGAGTTCAAAACCACGGCATAGTCGGGCTGACCGGCGCTGCTCATGGGTCCTTCTCCTCGGTCCGTAACTGCTGGCGGGCCTGCCAGACAGGCTGCCAGATTACTTCAAAACCGTCCGGCAGTAAATCGGCATCTCCCGTCTTTTGTAGGTCGGTATACAGCTTGTGGACCTGATCCAGCCTGGCCGGATCCTGGTATAAAGCCCGCACCAGCGACTCGAACAGATCGACGGGCAAAGACAGCGCCCGCCCCTGGCCGTCTGCCGGCGTCTGCATCTGAAAAAGGGCGGCGCTGTCGGCAGAGGGCACCTCACTGTCGGCCAGCAGAAAGAGCAGATAGCGCAGCGTCTGTTGCTGATTGTCTAACAGGGCACGCAAAACCTGCTCCTGCCGGTCGTCGGGGGCACCAATGAGCGGCAGATTGCGGACAAAGCGGGTGGTATGTTGGTTCTCTCCCCGCGCGACCGTAACGGCAAAGGCGAAGAAGGCGGTCAAGGCAGCGTATGAAAGGCCCTGGACGGTGGCTATCGTCTGGCTGTCGCTCACAACCGGCACGGCCGCTTCTGGTCGCAGCGTAATGGGCCAGCAGCGTATCTGTACGTCGTCCGGCAGGTGCAGGCGCTCGGCGGCGGCTGTCTCGTCTGGCTGGATTTCTAAAGTGACGTCAAAGGTTGCCTCCGCGTCCGCGGTTGAGGTTGACCGAGACGCCAGTCGGGCCGTTAAGGGCAGCCGGGCCAGGCGTCGTTGCCACTGGTTGGCCAGCTTCTCCAGCGCTTCCTGGAGGGCATCCGGTTCTGCTGCTGCCGTCGGCTTGAAGTCTTGCAGCAGGTCCAGCAGGCGTACCTGGCCGTCGTCTTGGCTGGCGACCAGCAGCTTGTCGATACCAATTTCCGATCCCCAGCCGGTAAACTTGACCAGAAACTCCACGTTCTTGGTGAAAGCAGCAGTGGTGGCATTGGCCGAACCGGTAAACAATTCCACCCTTGAACGGCTGTACTCACTTACAAACAGCTTGGCGTGCAGGCCCGATGAAGGTGAGAGGGGCTGGCTGTCGGCTTGCAGTGATTCCGCTTCGGCATCGCCTGTTTCCGGTACGGCCGTCGGGTCGAGAACGTAAACGGAAGCAAACCGGGCCAGGACCGCCGGCGAGACGGCCATTACGCTTTCCAGCCGCGAGATCAGGATGTTGTGGGGTGAGCGAGTGGCCATCTCTTTCAGGAAGTAATCATCGACAAAGGGAGAGACAATGAGCTGTCGCCGCATGGTTTGGCGAAAGGGCCGGCTGTGGCGACCTGTTAAGCCCATGGGGATGAATTCAAAGTTGGCGTCCCAGCCCGGCGTTTCAAAAGCTACCCTGCGTACCTCGTCGCTTAGCTTGGCCACTGTCTCCTTGATCGCCGGCGTCACGGGGCTGATTGCCAGGCCCGGCAGCGCGGCGATGAAGTCGCCCAGCGGGTGATTGCGACTGTAGGCTACCTTGCGCTGCGCCTGGTAGACGCCGTCCAGAACCAGCATCGTGTCCCAGGATTGATCGAAGGTCAGGTTGCGGCTGAGGCAGAGCAGCCGGTATCTGATGGAGTCGCTTTCGTTTTCGGATGGCGCGTAGCGCAGCAGCCATACTTTGGGGTGAAAGACGCCGTCTTTGTGGCGCGGGGTGACTTCAACAACCGTCTGTTCGAGATAGGCAAAGAGTCGCTGGTTGGCTCGCGGCACGCTGATTTGCCCGGCCTGGCAGAAGAGGGCCAGCCGGTCGGCCACCTGGCGGATGCCGTGCAGTAGAGCCAGCGGATCCCGGAGCAGCTCGCCCTGCTGTGCTTCTCCGTCCCAAACGGTGTAGGCCAGGGGTACGGTCAGCAGTGCCAGCAAATCCAGGGAATAGGTCGTGCCCACGGCCCGGTCCAACCGGTAGCCAGCGGGCGGTCGGAGGGCATCAAAGAGCTGTCGCCGGTCCCGCTGTGGGTCAAGCATGGTGCAGTCCTCGGTGGATG
>SLGK01000296.1 GCA_007123775.1 Anaerolineae bacterium
ACGTGCGTTCTGTAGCAAGCTGTGTATACAATGGTACAATGTTTTTCTCACACTTTTGCAGCGGAAAAGGGTACATCTAGCCATATTTAATGCTATTTTTTGGAATTGGTCACAACCCTTTCATTATGCGTCAATAGGGTTTTTGCCCGACAAGAAAGCCGACGGCCGGATCATCAGCAGGATAAACGGCGCGATCTACGACGATCTGCTGATGGCGCGGCGGTGTAAGGATTGAACTGATGATTCAAGCGCTCCTGACCGATCTGGACGGCGTGATTCGCTTGTGGGACGGGCAACCGGAGCCGCAGATTTTCCTGGCCGCTCTGGCAGCGCTCCGGGCCAGGCCGGCGACGACGCTCTACATTGACGACAGCCATGGACACGTCCAGGCGGCCGCCGAATTGGGCATTATCAGTCACGTTCACACTGACTATCGCGATACGGAACAGTTCTTAGCCCGTTACGGCCTTCTCTGAGTGGGGGAGAGTTGGGGTTGTTTGCATTTGAGGAGACGCCGCGGCCGGCGTCAAGCTCCTGGTGTGGGGCAAAGCGGTCCGCTACTACCGCCTGGATGCGTAGGCTTGTCGGACGCGCCAATACCCAGGGTGCGTGAAACGGGAGGAAAGTTGTATCTTCATCTCACGGCCGTGCCACGACAGGCAGATAGACGGCCGTGCCTCCCACCACAATCATCGCTTCCCTGGTTAACACACGGCCGTGGCCGTCATCAATGTACACCCGATTGACCTTCACTTGCGGCGTCACCATCGCCGCATCCACCAGCGCCGTAAAGCGCACCGTTACCGGAACGCCAGGGGCGACCGCTCCCGTCCAGGTGATGGTGTCGCCGTCTACCTGCACGTTTCCGGCCGAGGCCCAGGCATACCCGCCATAGGTCAACCCGGCCGGCAGGGTGTCGGTCAACGCGACGCTGGGCAGCTCCGGCCCGTTATTGCGCAGGACGACGGTAAAGGTCACCGTTTCCCCCGGCGCCGGCGTCACCGGAACGGCGGATTTACTGGAGAGGTCTAACGAGCCTTGCAGGAACGACCCGGTGCGCTGGTAGTTACCCCGCCCCGTTCCCCACAAGATGCGCGCGTCGGCCGTGCCCGGCAAATCATAGGCTACCAGCCCTGAACGAGCCGTCATCACGACCAGTTCCAGGTCAGGATCGTCGTCAATGTTGGCCAAGGTGGGCGCGGCCAGCCCCCCATTCCAGTTGCCGGACAGGGCCGGAGGCAGGTCAATTTCGTGGAGTACGTTGCCCTGGTAATCAAGGATGTGCAGCTTACCCGTTAGATTCAGCCCTTTCTGCGGCCAGGAGGTGAAGATGACTTCGGCTTTGCCGTTGTTGTTCAAGTCGGCAATGACCGGCTCCGAGGCAAAACGAAGGGGGCCGCCAGTATGCACGGCGTAGGGCCAGTTGTAGCGCTCGGTTTTATCCAACCAGAAGGCGTGAACTTTGCCATCATAGGAGGAGTAGATGATCTCCATAATCCCGTCGCCGTCCAGGTCGGCCACGACCGGATTGGGCTGGTTGTTTTCGATGACATTGTAATCCTCGCTGAGGGGCGCGCCGGTGTCCACCGGCGGCGTGCGCCAGTCAAAACCGCCAACGTTAAAGCGGCTGCGGTCGGCGTTGAAAATGTAGAGACCGTTATATTGGCCCGGTGGGTGGCCTAGCGCGCAGTCGTAGACGTTGCCGGTTACGACCAGTTCGTTCACGCCGTCCCCATTCACGTCGGCGATCACGGCCGCGCCATGGGCAAAATTGGTGCGATACCGTTCGGCGCGGGTGGTGCTGCAATTGCCCCAGCCGCGCAGCTCAATTTCCAGGCTTTCCCAAACGCCCACCCGGCCCCAACCTTTGTCGCCATACATGGCGTGCGCCGGGATTTGGGCGCCGTCCGGTTTGTAGGCGTTGATGTAATGGACGTCGGAGGGCACGACCAGCTCCAGGCCAGCGCCGTCGCTGTCCAGGTCGCCAATGGCGGCGTTGTCGTTGAAAACGCCGAAGGCGTAACCGCTGTCGTTGTTGAGCTGCGGCCAGCCGTCGCGCAGCGTCCCATCATGTTCGTAGACCCAGGTATTCACCCGGCTGTAGACGGCCCCGGTGACCACTATCTCCAGCGTGCCGTCGCCGTCCAGATCATGCACGGCCAGCCCACGCAGCTCATTGGTTGCCGGGCGACGCTGCCAGAGCAAGGCGCCGTGGCGGTCCAAAACGCGCAGATAACCGCCGCCATGGGCGGTCACGATCTCCGGGTGGCCATTGCCATTCAAGTCGGCGACAACGACGCCGGGCCACATGCGGGCGCCGCCAGCAGGCGGGTCGGCCTGCCAGATTTTCGCGCCGGTTTGACCGTCGAGAGCGAAGAGGGTGTAGCCCCCACCCAACACGACCATCTGGCCGTCGCCATTCAGGTCGGCAACCGCCGGGGAACTGTACCAGCCGGTCTCGCACCAGGAACTGTAACAGCCGCCGTGGCTCCATTTGAGTACAGGGGCGGCAATAGCGTTCGGCGACGCCTGGGCCTCGGCCATGACTGCCTGGCTGGCGCCGTCCGTGGCCAGCGGAGCAACGGTCAACCGGCCAAAGAGCGCCAGGATTAGCCCCAGGGTGATGAAGAGGGGAAGGGGGAACAGGGTGCGTCTAGCGGGCAAATTCATGCCGAAAGTATAGATGGGGAACGGCCGTATGGCAATAATCTGGCGCCAAACCGCCCGGCAACATTGAAACGGGATAGGTCTGGTTAGAACACAAATCCTTCCGTTTTCGTCTGGTAGTTGGGAAAAACCTGGTCAACGGCCGTATTGTTCAATCTGATCCGCACCAACTCCGCCAACACGTCCCGGTAATCGGTGGTAGCCACCAGATCGCCCGGCCCCAAAAGCGAGCTTTCCCCCAAGCCGGGCCATTCCCCCAGGATTTTGCCACCGCGCACGTGGCCGCCCAGCAGCATCATGAGCGTACCATGCCCGTGGTCTGTGCCCAGGCTGGCGTTCTCGTGGACGCGCCGCCCAAACTCGGACATGACTACGACGCTGATTTGCCCCATAGTGTCCAGCATATCGGCGTGAAAAGCGGCCAATCCCTGGCCTAGATCGGCCAGTAGCCCGGCCATCAACCCAGTGCTGCCTCCCTGGCCAAAGTGCGTATCCCAGCCGCCCAGGTCAATGGCTGCCACTTCCAGCCCTGCTTCGGCTTTAATCAACATGGCCACCTGGCGCAGGCTGTAGCCAAAATCGCTTTCCGGGTAAACGGCATCCCCACGCGGGATATAAGCTGCCGGGTCTAGCAGATTCAGAGTATCAATAACGCCCAGCGTTTCCCGGCCGATCTGGCCCAATTCATCTTCCGTCTGGTGCAGGTCGCGCAGCATGGCCATCATCTGCGCCGCCCGTTGTTCGTCGCCGCTGAGGTGGAAATCCACAATGGAGCGCATGGCGGTGGCCGGCACTGCCCCGTACAGGCTGCGGGGCAGTCCGCCACCCAGCCCAATGGCCCGAATGGGGCTGCTGTTGCCCGTGTTGTAGCTGGCCAAATGGCGGTTGACCCAGCCGGACGCCGGGCCGCGTTCATCCTCAACGCCCCGTTCCATCAGGGCCATTGCCTTGAAATGGCTGCGGGAGTCGTCGGGCGCACCGCAGGCGTGGATGATGGCTAAATGACCCGCCTGCCACGGTGCCAGCAACGGCCGTAACGCGGGATGGAAGCCAAAAAAACCGTCCAGATCAATAACCCGGTTCTCCGCGCCAGCGCTGGTATGATCCGGCCGGGCGATACCGATGGTCGGCCGGGCGCGATAGTAGGACCCCTCGCCGTGGGGCACGACCATGTTGAGCGCGTCGGCCGCGCCGCGCAGAAACAGAACCAATAGCACGTCACCCCGCGGGTTGGTTTGGGTAGGGGCGAAGGCCAGGCGGGGCATCCAGTTGGGCCAGCCGGCAATCGCGCCGGCTGCCGCCAGGTTGTGCAAAAACTGTCGTCGAGTTACGTTTGTGACCATAAGATTTGTCACCAATCCAAAGGGAACTCCATTTCGGCATAGCCAATATAGAAGTTGCTAAAGTTATCAGTCTCAGCCATATACCAGAGGCGAATTCTATTATCTTTTATCAAGACGGCCGGGGCGATCAGGCCGGACTGCTCCCAATCGTGCGTTTTGAAGAGGACCGGATCGGGATACAGTTGCCAGGGTCCAAATGGGTGATCTGCACGCGCCAGGCCAATCGCCGACTCGTTGGGGGCGATGTCGCCGGTAAAGAAGAGGTAGAACAGGCCGTCTGGCCCCTGCACGAGTTCGGCTTCGCGTGGATTATCCAAGCTCCAGTTGACATCTGAGTCGGCGATCAATAAACGGCCGTCTTTCTGCCAGGTAAGGCCATCGGTGGAGGTAGCTCCAAACAGCCCGTAGCCATACAAATCCAAAGACCAGCCGGTGTAAATCATGTAGTACAATCCGTCGTGGACCACCACAGAAGGGCTAAACAACCCATCCCGGTCAAAGTCGGAATCTGCCGCCAGGACCGGCTCGTCGAGAAATCTGGCAAAGGTCAAGGCGTCAGCAGAGCGGGCCACGCCGATTTTGCCGTCGGCGACTATCTTTTCCACGCCGTCAACCTCCTGACTGTAACCGGTGTAGTACATCAGGTATTGCTCGCCTATCTTTTTCACAAAGGCCGTTTCCAGCACCCGGTCCCAGCCATCCTTTTCGTTCTCTAGGGCTACACTCTCACCATAGGTGAGGGGCGCGGCGAAGCGCCAGTTGATGCCGTCGTCCGATTCGGCCACGCTGACCACAACCTGTAGATTGTCGGGATTGTCCCCGTCGCCGTCGCCCGTGATGAGCAGGGAGGTGTAGTAGAGTAGGTAACGGCCGTCCTGACTGATGATAGACGGGTCGCCGGCCAACCAGTTGCCTTCCCACACGGGCTGCGGCTGTTTGGTAAACAACTGGGGAAATTGTTGGTCGGTCGGGGTGACGGTCTGGCAACCGGTAAAAAGTAAGGCCAGCGCCAGGATGCCGACTATCTTTAGGGTCTCAAGTCTCATGATTTGTCTTCCTGCTTTCTGTCATAGCTGTGAATAGAATTCACAGGCTGAAATCGGGAAGTACGCTGAAGCGTACTGTGGTCGAGGCGGCCAACATGCTTCAGCATGTTTCCCAATTTAGTTGCCGAATTCTATTCGGTAGGCCTGGGCGCTAACGCCACTGATAGGCAGGCGCGGCCAATATCCCGGCGGTGAGGGCCGCGGCCGCCTGGGAAAGATCGTCCTGCTGCGCCGGGGTGAGAGCGGTTAACAATGCCTGACGGCCGTTTTCGTCCAAAGGACCACCCAGCAACAGATAGCTCAACTGGTCCAGCAGCGCCGCCGGGCTGTCCAGGCCGTCCAGCAGCGCGTCCGACCAGCGCCAGCGCGTGCCGCGGTATTCGTTGTAGGCCAGCTTGAGGGCAAAGCGCCAGCGGGGCAGCAAGTTGTGCAGCCAGGCGTCAGCCACGTCGGGCGGGCCGTCGGGGGTAGGCCATTCGTAATCGGCCTGACCCATCGCCGCCAGTTCTGCCTGCAACGGCCGTCCCCCATCTGTCTCTACCGGCAGTTGGCGCAGGGCGCTGGCTACAAATTCGGCCGGCCGCTTGAATTTAGGCGGCAGCGGACCCGGCCAGCCGGCCAGCCCATCCAGCAAAACCACCCGCAGCATGGCCCGAATATCCCCACCGGAGCGGTTGAAGGCAACGGCCGTTTTCTCTACCAGTTCGGGCGCGTCCCGTTCCGGCCAGTCGGTCAGGAAACGGCGCACCAGTTTACCGGCCAGGAAGTGGCCGGTTTGGGGATGGGTTGCCAGGTAGCGTAAAGCCGCCTCACCATCCGCTTGCCCACCTTCCGCGTACGTCTCACCCAGCCATTCTTTGCTGTCGGGGTCGTGGACCGACTCATCAAAAATGAATTCGCCCCACGTCCACCGCTCCTGCACCGACCAGCCGGTCAACATGCGGGCCAGGGCCATCACGTCGGCCTGCGTGTAACCGGCGTCCACACCGAGCGTGTGCAGTTCCATCACCTCGCGGGCATAATTTTCGTTGGGCCACGCTTTGACGTTGGCCTGGTTGTCCAGGTAGTAGAGCATGGCGGGCGACGTGGCTGAGGCCAGCAGCAGGTCGGCAAAGTTGCCCAGGGCGTGGCGGCGAATCACCTGCCTCTCGTCGGCCGGTTTAAGCGCCCAAACCTCTCCTTTGGTGATGGCGATGTTGAAATGATCGGTCCAAAAATGAACGGCCATTTCGTACACCTGGCGCTGACTGTAGACGCGGCGCAGTAGGGCGGCCTGCTTGAACGGCCGTTGCACCTCTGCCGCATCCCAGATCAACAGGTAATCGGCGTCCTGTTCGATGAGGTCATAGGGTCGCAGGCGTATATCGGCCGGCCGGTCGTCAATTGTTTCGTAAGCCAACTGCTCCTCCAGCCAGCCGGCAAAACCCATCGCTTGTACGGCCGTTCGCTCGGCCAGCGTCGGGCCAAAGGTGACGCGATTGAGCCGGGGGTAGTCTGGCTCATCCCGCCAATCGGGCCAGGCGGTCAGACTGACCGGGCCGCCCGCCAGCCGGGCGTAGAGCGGAGCGCAGCCGCTCACGGCCGCGCCCGCCGCACCCAAGCCCAGAAGCTGCAAGAAGTCACGGCGGCTAAGCGACATCGGTGGCTCCGGCAGTTGGGGCAGTTGGGATGGGTTCTAGGGTCGGCGCGGTCTGGGGCTGCGGCTGACCACCGAGCAGGGACAGGCTGGCCGCACCCAGGCTGGCAATGATGCAGAGCGGGATAAACAGAAACCAACCGATCACGGGAAAAGCGGCGGCCAATTCCAGGGCCACCACTGCCCGCAGGAAACTGCCCGCTTCGGACAGACCGGGATTCGTTCGCTGGCGCAGGCGGCGGGCCAGCCAGGCGGTCAATCCGGCCGCGCCGATGGCGGCAAACGCCAGGACGCAGATAGCCAGGGCGGCCCCCAGAAAGCTGGCACCCGGCAGCGGTAGGTTGAGCAAGATAAGAACGATGACGGTTGTGGTCAGCGTCAGCAACAGACCGGTGGCCAGGGTCAGAATCGGGTTATGGGCCAACCGTTGCTCGGCACGGCTGGTCAGGCCGGGGAAGAGCAGCCACCAGGTGATAATCAGGCCGGGGAATACAAGCGCCAGCGCCAGCGCCAGGCCAAAACCCAAATATACGTCAGACATGGTATCGCCTCCATTGATTCGATGCGTGGTTGCGTGGACCTGCGAGGTTTTTAGAAACCTCGCAGGTCTAAGGTCTACGAACGCTTTGTTTGTGCTACAGAGGGATACCGGCAAAGGGGGTAAAAAGTTGCAGCAGTTTTGGCTGGACGGCAGATCAGGGGCGAATTGGTAGGGGCAGACCCATGTGTCTGCCCTCTTTGGGCAAACACACGGGTTTGCCCCTACATAAGGCAAACACACGGGTTTGCCCCTACAT
>SLGK01000188.1 GCA_007123775.1 Anaerolineae bacterium
ACTTTACCTCAAACTGGCCCATTTTCATTATGGTCAGGCCAACATTCGATTTTGACTGCTTTTACCCTGCTCTGATCATTGCCTCTCTCTGGTAGCTTTGTCCCTAATTAGAAACGCTCTCGGATTGCTGGGGTAGGGGACGATGGTATCGGCGCTGGCGAATCTTCCAATTGAGCCGACATAATAACGTGCATTCATGTAAATCAACCCCAGGTTGTCGTTATGTTTATGGCCGGTGAAGCCCTGGTCGGTTAAGTCATGGCTTGGTTCCACGCGCCAGTCGCCGAAGGGGAGGTAGCGGGCGTCGCTGTTAAGCACTTTGGCTCCAGGGTTGGGGTGCCCCTGCCCATAGCTCATGACGCTGGTGGAACCGAGGTGGTCGGCATGAATGTAGAACAGGCCGTTGTCCCCCTCTACGTTGCCGCTGATGCGGGTGGCGATGGCACGGCCGTTCAGTACACACGTTTTGCGGGTAGATGAACCGGTTATCTAGCAGGCGTTACTTTTCAGCACCACGGCCGTTTTCCAGGTCACGGACCAGGTCGAGAATAACGGCCGTGTTCTCCGCATCAAACAAAGCCAACAAAATCTGCTGCCACTGGCCGGGGTGGTGAACAGCTTCCAGTTGGCACCGCAACTCCCGGTAGGGCATTGGTTTGTGGCTGGTGCGGCCTTGCAGTTCGTGGTGGAGTAGCTGCAAACGGCCGTTTTCGTCCAACACCTCAAAGAGCAAATCGCTGCGTAGGGGGGTGGCCGGGAATTCGACGTTGAACGGCCGTATCCATTGGATGGGCTGCGGCAACAGCCAGGCGGCAAAGGCATCGGCGAATTCGGTAATGAGGAGTTTGAGAGGATTGTCCGTTTCGCTCATGGGGATAGCGTAACATAAATCCGAGTTGAGCGGGAATCAGGTTTAGCCGCAAGGCGGTGCCAAAGCTGGTTAATATAAGGCAGGTAAAATCTCGCATTGTAGTAATACAACCCCAGGTCCATGTTGTGCTTTTGGCCGGTGAAACCCTGGTCGGTTAACTCATGGGCCGGCTCCACCCGCCAGTCGCCAAAGAGCCTAACCTGAGCTTGCCGAAGGGGGAAGTAACTGGTCTTGCCTCCCGGATGTGCCGTTTTTACCCGGATACTGATCGCGTCGTAGGCAAAGGTGGTGGTATTGCTATCCACGACTATACTGGCCAGTTCATTTTCCACGTTGAAGTTTTGCATATAGGTGACATCGTCTTCAACCCGCTCATCACTTGCCCTGAAATTCCCGAAGGGTTGCTGCTGTTATGCTACTACGGAAAATCAACAGGTGTCCAACCATATAAGTGAATTCCATAGCCAGGTTCAGGCTCAAACAAAACCTGTGCCGTCCAGTTTGGTATATCTAAAATACGCAATGAATGTGTAGGTTGTTCCTCTTTTTCAATCAAGACGCGGTAGAGCAAAAGATCGTCTTGTGCCCAATAGACCATAACCAATCCCTGAAAGCCTGTGACAAAAGACGTATCCGGATCACATATCTCACTTACTTCCCTTGTCCACGTGTCGATGATAAATCCACGAGTGATTCTGACAGGGTAATCAAAGGCACTGTAAAAAATATATCGCTCACTAGGAGAACGAGTTACCCCAGTTATCAACATCTGCTCTGTTCCAGGAAAAAGTGATGGCAACTCTTCAGGTACGCCATTTCGCATCAGGCTTATGATCTTACTCTGGGTGCCTGAGAGATTTGTCGTCGGTTCACTAATCTTGAACAAAATGTGATTACCATCCTCTGACCACATTGGGAAATATTCAGGGATCGATCTAGTATTACCTCGCCAAACGATCTCATCTGTAGCAAGATTCAGCAAGCGAATTTCAACACCTACTGTATCGTTACCGGCAGCTGAATATAGGATGAATTCACCAGTAGGGTCCAAACTGTTATAACCTGAACGCATCCCGCGCTGAATATCATAGGAACTAAAAGTGTAATCAGGTAAGTTGAGTGTCACCGTTAGCTTTTCAATTTCTTGCAATTTTGGGTCTATGATGTACACTTCTCGCGTTTCACCTTCTCCATCGTAGCGTTCTACAACGCTTTCATATTGGATACGTCCATCTGCTAACCATCCTACTGAGCCATAGGAGGGTGGAACCGGAAAACGTAAAACCATATCGCTGCGATTATCGTAAAGAACAGCTTCGCTTGTTCCTAATCCACTAAATTTATCAAATATCATTGTACCATCTGGTGAAATCCGAGAACCGGACAATACTTCATGAACTTCGTAAGAAGACAATTTATTGGAAAAACTCTGGTAAACAGGTTGTGGCTCCATGTTATCGTGACCTATTGCCCATATATTTGGTTCTTCTATTGTCAAAGAGGTCTGAGGAAATTGGGGCAATCCCATCTGGCCAATACTAAATAATACGCTACCTTGTGTCCAAACAGGTGGAACGGTTACATTGGCTGTAGTTGGACAGACCTCACGTATTATTGTCTCAGGGACTACAATAGCAGTAGGTGTAACTGTGGGAAGTGCCGTAGAAACTGGTGTAGGAGTTGGTAACGCTGTTGATTCTGCCCATACTGTTTCCACCGTCTCAGGCGTTAATGTAGGTATCAAGCGTGTTGTTGTAATGGTATCTGTTGGCAATGGTTCTACTACTGTTGCCTCAAAATTATCCGGCAATGATTGTGGTGAACAACTTGCCTGGTAGACAGCCAGAAAGATGAGCAAGCTAAACATACAGAATTGTTTGAACATAGTTTTCTCCTTAGCCTAACGGCCGCAACCGGGTCTCTCAATCCCATTCCAGTCTTCCAAAGTACCAGTTCGGCAATGTTGTATATCGGTTTGTATAGCAAAGATACTGTTAGGGCCTGATGAACTCAAGTAAGAAGAATATTTGTGAACCCCATTTTGATAATCTACAGTCATCACGTCTTTAGTTGAGCCAAATGCATTACCATAGTGAGTTAATGATGTGTTAACTGCTTCTACCCTATGATTAAGAATCCCCTGCGCTAATTCCCGAAGTCTGGACACATAATCAGGATATAGTTTGAGGCGATCACCGCCACCGGGAGGTGCAGTATGTTCTCTAATAACCTGAGAGTAACCCCACCAGCCGTTCATGCAACTGGTAGACCATGGACCGGCCTGACAATACAAATTGTATTTGTTGACAGCCACATCTATGACATCCTGTGGAAAATCGAGCCAATACAATTCCACACCAAATTCATGTTCTAGCAAAATCATCATCGCTTCCAGAGCATTGAGCGGGTTTCCCCACCAGGCATTGGCCATATTCTGAAGGGTGTTCAACCCATTCCAAGCATCTATACCGTCCGGCTTCAAACCATCTGGTTTCTGGGAAGGAAGTGTCCATGGTGAAAGATTATAAGTAGTTCCATCGTCGTGGATGCATGTGCCAACGAGGTCAGCACCGGAACTGGGATCGTAGCAGTAGTGGCCCGTGGGGTCGGTAAAACGGAGGGGGTTGTTCAAAACATAGGTGTACCGGTTGAACTGCTGCGGATTCATGGGGTCGGGGACGATGGTGTCGGCGCTGGCGAATCTTCCTATCCCCGGCAGGTAAAATCTAGCATTATAGTAGTACAAGCCGAGGTCCATGTTGTGCTTCTGACCGGTGAAGCCCTGGTCAGTTAACTCGTGGCTTGGCTCAACGCGCCAGTCGCCGAAGGGCAGGTAGTGGGCGTTGCTGCCGGGCACTTCTTGACCCTGTTGGAGGTGGCCCTGCCCATAGCTCATGACGCTGGTGGAACCTAAATGGTCGCTGTGGATGTAGAACAGGCCGTTGTCCCCTTCTATGTTGCCGCTGATGCGGGTGGCTATCGTTTTGCCGCCTAGCGCATACGTTTTGCGCGTGATGGTGTATTCGGGGCGCAGCCGTTGTAGTTCAGGCTCACTGTATGCCAGCCAACCTCTGTCCATTGTGACCATGTAGCCAAACTGAACTTCGGTAATCCCGGCCGGCGGCGTGAAGCTCAGACTGTATTCGCTGCCGCTGCTGTTGAAGTTAGCCGGGTTCTCCCAGAGCGTATCCGGATCGGCGCTGCTGTTGGGATAGTGGACCATGACTTTGCCCCCTTGCCCCTGGGCTGCTTGCAGATCACCCGCTACGTGCAGGTCAAGCGTGTGTTCATGACCGCCTGTTGTGGCTATGGTATCGCTCCAACCGGTGAGGGTCAAGTCACTGAAAGCCAGCCAGCCGCTATCGAGCCCCACCTCTGTACCAACCCGGAAGCTGGACACGCCAGCCGGCAAGGTGAAGCTGCCGGAGACAGTGGCCTGGCTGGCCTGGAAGTTGGCCGGCGTTTTGATTGCCTGCCCTTGCCTTATTAGCTGGCCTAAAACAGCATCGTTCATATAATTGGCTTGCGATTATACTTTAAAGTGAGACACCCACAATGAGTTACGAACGGCTACGAGAACGCTATGCCACCGGGGAAACACCCTGGGACCATGAATTACCACCCCCAGAAGTTGTCACCATGCTGACCCACCTGCCCCCGGGTCGAGCCTTAGATCTGGGCTGCGGCTACGGCCGGGCTGCCATCTACATGGCACAACGGGGCTGGCAGGTTGACGCTATTGACTTTATCGATCTGGCGATTGTCGGCGCCAGGCGTCGCGCTGAGCAGGCGGGCGTTTTGGACCGTATTCAGTTCCGTGTCGGTTCGGTGACCGATTTACACTATCTTACCGGTCCCTATGACTTTGCTTTGGACGTCGGCTGCATGCACAACTTTGACAACGAGATGCTGCGCTCTTACCGGGACGAGGTGACCCGATTGCTTCAACCTGGCGGCTATTACCTGCTCTTTGCCCACTTACGGACAGAACCGGTTGAATATGACAGCGACGGCCGTCCCCGTTGGCTGGCCGAGGAACGGCTATATGAGCTGTTTACGGCCGCTTTTCAGCTGGATAGGGTTGAACATGGCCAGACACAAATGCCCGATCAACCACCCTGGCCCTCAGCCTGGTTCTGGTTTCGTCGCCGGCAGTCTGCACTGCCGCAGTAAAATGGTATAATCAGCCCACTTAATTCCGATTCTTAGCGCTGGGTTGAGCCAAGCGGTAAGGGTACTGACTACAGCAAAACGGGCGGCTATTCCGGAACACGCGCCAGGCAACCTGTAGTTAACAGGACGGGCAATGAACAACGCAATCGTGGCCGAGAAGCTTACCTACCACTATGGGTCTTTGACGGCCGTTAACAAGATCAGTTTTTCCGTTGGAGAGGGGGAAATATTAGGCTTTCTGGGGCCAAACGGAGCCGGTAAATCGACCACTGTGAAAATGCTGACCGGTCAACTGCTGCCGGCCGCAGGCAAGGCTGAAATCCTGGGGCTTGACGTGACCCAACAGCCCAAAGCCATTCAGGCCCAGATTGGCATCTGTTTTGAGAACGCCAACTTATACGAACCCTTAACGGCCGTTAGCAACCTCAACCTCTTTGCCCAGCTCTTTGGCGTCAAAGATTTTGATGCCGATGCCCTGCTTGAACGGGTTGGTTTGAGCGGCAAGGGCCAGCTACGAGTCGAAACCTTTTCCAAAGGGATGCGTCAACGGTTAATGGTAGCCCGCGCGCTGGTCAATCGGCCGCGCATCCTCTTTCTGGATGAACCTACCACCGGCCTGGACCCGGTATCGGCCACGACTATTCAGGGCATTATTCGTGAGGAGCAGGCACGGGGAACAACCGTCTTTCTAACCACCCACGATATGGTCGAAGCGGATAAACTATCAACCCGCGTGGCCTTCATCAATCAGGGGGAAATAGTCGCCCTGGACACCCCGCACAACCTCAAGCAGCAGTACGGCCGGCGTGCCCTCAAAGCGGAACTGTTGACTGCCGACGGCCGTCTAGAAATACGCGAGATTAGTCTGGATGGCCCGGAAACAGCCGATACGGTGCGCCAACTGCTGGCCGAAGAAAAGGTCGTCACCCTGCACAGTGAAGAAGCCACGCTGGAAGATATTTTTATCCAGATTACCGGGCGAGGACTGACCTGATGAACAGCCGAATCATCCTCGCCCTGCTGCGCCATGACCTGGTCATGTTTTTCAGCAACCGCTTCATTGCAGTCATCACCTTGCTGGCGTTGGTCGCCTATGCCGCCCTCTACTTCCTGATGCCCGCCGATCTCGACGAACAGTTCCAATTAGCCCTCTACGCGCCCAACTTTCCCCAGGCCATGCTGCAAGAATTAGCCGATGAAGGGCTAGAGATCACCTTTCTGCCCACCGAGGCGGCCCTGCAGGAGGCAGTTTTAGCTGGGGATGAGATGGTAGGGGCTGCCCTGCCGCCGGATTTTGTAGCGGCCCTGTTGCGCGGTGACCAGCCGGCCATCACCATCTATTACGCAGCCGCCATCCAGCCCGAGTTTCGGGCAGCCTATCGTCTCTTCTTCGAAGAGTTTGCCTTTATGCTGGGCGGCCAACCGCTTGATATCGAGGTAACAGAAGAAGTGTTGGGCGTTGACCGGGGTGGTGAGCAAACTGCTTACCGTGACCGCCTCTTGCCGCTCCTGGTCGTGTTTATGCTGGCAGCCGAAATCTTTGGTTTGGCCAGTCTCATTGCGGCCGAGATTAGCACCGGCACGTTACGCGCTCTGCTGGTAACGCCCCTGCGAGTGGAGGGATTGTTTGTAGCCAAAGGCACGCTGGGGGTAAGTCTGGGCTTTGTCCAGGCGGTCTTCTTACTGGCCGTGACAGGCGGCCTGCACCATCAGCCGCTAATTGTACTGCTGCTATTGTTCCTGGGGTCCACCCTGGTGACGGGGATTGGCTTTCTGATTGCGGCCGTTTCGCGTGATGTTATGTCTACGGTAGCCTGGGGAGCCTTGCCCATGATTGTGCTGAGCCTGCCCGCCTTTACCATTTTGTTCCCTGGCACCACGACTGGTTGGATCAGAATAATCCCCACCTATTACCTGGTTGAGCCACTCTATCAACTGCTAAACGAAGGGGCCGGTTGGGGCGACGTGGGTTACTATTTGCTCATCCTGACCGTCCTCTCCCTGGCCTTTCTAATAGTGGGTGTAATCGTGTTAAAAAGCAAATTCCGCTGATTATCAACTGGCCACTGTTTCCTATGAGGTAGACGATGAGTATCCGTCGCATTGCTATTCTATTGAGAAAAGAGCTGGTCTGGGGACCAAAGAACTTTCTCTTCATCTTTGCTCTGATTGTACCGCTGGTTTTTACCCTGTTGCTCAATCTGCTATCGGGCACTTTTTTCAGCGGCAAACCAACGTTGGGCATTGTCGGGGGGTCAACGGCCGTTATTGCCCAGGCCGAGGCCAATGAGGCAATACTGGTGCGTACTTATGCCCATGAAGCAGCCCTGCGTGAGGCCACGGCCGCCGGTGCGGTCGATATGGGGCTGCTGTTGCCACCCGATTTCGACAGCCGCCTGGCCCAAAACGAGACGGCGCAGGTGACGGTCTTTGTGTGGGGCGAGAGTTTGCTGCGTGATCGAATTACGCTGGCTACGGCTATTGTTAGTCTGAGCCGCGAGTTAGCCGGTCAGGATGCGCCACTGCAACTGACAGAAGTGACGCTGGGCGAGGGAGAAAGTATGCCCTGGGATGAACGGCTGCTGCCTTTTATCGTTTTGATGGCCATCATTTTTGGCGGCATCATGGTACCGGCCGCGTCGCTAGTAGAAGAGAAACAAAAGCGGACGTTAACGGCCGTGATCACTACCACGACCTCTTTAGGCGAACTGTTTATGGCCAAAGGGCTGTTGGGCGTTCTGCTCAGCCTCGTTATGGCCGCCCTGATTCTGTTGATCAATCGCGCCTTCGGTAGTCAACCCATGCTGCTGGCCGGCTTACTAACGTTAGCCGCTATCATGGCCGCCATTTTTGGGGTTTTGCTAGGAGCCTTCACTAAAGATTTGACCAGCCTTTTTGCCACCATGAAGGCGATTGGGCTGCTGTTATACGCGCCTGCCTTCCTTTACATTTTCCCCGGTATCCCTGAGTGGATCGGCCGTATCTTCCCCACCTACTACATCATTGCGCCCATCATGACCATCAGTCTGTTCGATGGCCAGTGGACCGACATCCAGAGCGACGTGCTAATTCTCATCCTGTTGATCCTACTGCTATTGGCGCTAACGGCCGGCGTTGTCTACCGGACCCGGCGTCAGCCAACCAGAATTGCCGGCGCCGGTTAAGCAACAACCAACCAGTCCGACTACCACCAAATACATCTACCCGCAGCCTTGATCCTGGCCAACTGGCCAGGTTAATATTGGCCATTTGGCCGATGTGGTCGTGGGAAACGGCCGTTATACTACTTTCAGACAACTTCACTCGTATTGAGTTATATGTGACGCTGGTGCAGTGAAAGATGAAATTGGCACAAGAGGAACGACAGTTGACAAGAAAGACCATTCTGTCTTCCGTTCTGCACCCTACCTTTGAAGGAGGAATATCCTGATGGAACAATTACAATCCCGCGCCCTTTGGGGCCTGCTACTCATTATCGGCGGCATCTTCTTGCTGCTGCAAACATTGGGCCTGATAAGCGCCAACTGGTTGGGCGGCCTGATCGGCTTCCTGGTACTGGCGATCGTTGGTCTGGTGTTCATTCTTTTCTTCCTCAGCAAGCCAGACCATTGGTGGGCCTTGATCCCTGGCTGTGCCCTGATGTCGTTGGCCCTGTTGGTTGGGCTGGATGGCCTGGCCCCACGCCTGGCAACAATCTGGGGCGGCTCTATCTTTTTAGGTGGTACGAGTGTGGCCTTCTGGCTTATCTACCTGATTCACCGCGAACATTGGTGGGCAGTCATTCCTGGTGGCGTCCTGCTAACCCTCGCCGCCGTCGCCGGGCTAGACCAGGTATTTCGTCAGTTAGACACCGGCGGCGTCTTTTTCCTGGGTCTATCAGCCACCTTTGGCCTGGTCTATCTATTGCCGGCCGGAAAAGAGAAAGAGCGAATGAGTTGGGCCTTGATCCCGGCTGCCGTGTTTCTGCTGTTGAGCCTGGTTGTCTGGGGAGCAATGACCAGTCTGTTTAACTACCTGGTGCCGCTGCTGCTGATCGTTGCCGGTCTGTATCTGGTCTGGCGCAACTATAACACTGCCAAAGCGTAGAGCCTAGAGGAGAAATAACATGAGTACCAAAATCGACAGAAAGAATTCAAGTGAAAGAACAACGAGGGGCGGCCTAGTGGGTCCAGTTATCCTGATTGGTATCGGCCTCTTTTTTCTGCTGACTAATCTGGGCCTTCTTCAATGGGATTTTTGGGAAGCGGTCAGCCGCCTGTGGCCCATTGTCTTAATCGCCCTGGGCTTGGATCTGCTTATTGGGCGCCGTTCGCTGCTGGGTTCATCGCTGGTGGTTCTGGCCACCGTGGTGATGCTCGGAGCGGGCCTGCTCTGGCTAAATGTGGGTGGTGGTCGTGGTGAAGTAGTCACGGGTGAGGTCAATCAATCCCTGGACGGCGCCACCAGTGCCGAGATAGACATCGTGTTTGGCGTCGGCCGTTTGCAGCTCGACGCCCTGCCACCAGGAACACCGCTGTTGGTTTCAGGTGAGATTCAGTTTGACGAGCGCAGTAATGAACGTGCCGAGCAAACGTTTGAAAAGCGGGGCGATGTGGCCCACTATGAAATTGCTTCTCGTGGCTCAACGACCAATATCCCCTTTGGCTCGCAATCGCAGCAGAACAGTTGGGACCTGATGCTCAACCGGGATATACCCCTTAAGCTAACTATACGAACCGGCGTAGGTCGTTCTGAGTTAGACCTCAGTCTGCTAAAACTGTCAGAGCTTTCGCTCAGCAGTGGTGTCGGCGAGACCCGTGTCACTATGCCGGGTGAAGGTCAAGTGCAAGCCGTTATCAATGGCGGCGTGGGCGAATTGATTATTCAAATTCCCGACGGCATGGCAGCCCGCATTGACGTCAGAACGGGATTGGGGAACAGCCAGATTGCCGGCGATTTTGTGCGTGATGGCAATGTGTATACGTCGCCCGGATTTGAAACGGCCGTTGATCGTCTTGACCTGGAGCTACGGGCTGGAATCGGTCAAGTAACTGTTCGCCGCCTTACAGGTCGCTAGAATCACGTAGAGTTCCCTACCTATTGCTACGGTGAGTACGGCCGTTGTGATCCCAGCCTGATCACAACGGCCGTTTCATTGAGGCTATCTTTTGCGGGCAACGCCGCTGGTATCCTTTATGGTCAGCCCCCTACCAGTTCCAGTTAAACAGGCTGCCCATCACAGACCGGCCCGCAATGATTCGTCAATTTCAGCAGCCCAATGCCGGATTGCCTCCCAGTCTCGGAAGTCACCGTAGGGTGCTTTCACAACCTTGACGATCAGCTTTTCACCCAGGTTGAGCTTATCCCGATCCAGCTTACCCACAAAAATCTGGTGGCCGCGGGCGTTTGTTTGGGCCAACAGCTCCGGCAGTTGCACCGGATCGCCAACCGGTTGTGGCTCTTCTTCACCCAATGGCCCACTGGTAAAGAGCCAGACCGGTATGGTTTGTAAAGCAGCCTGGCTGTTAGCCACAAAGGTGTGTGCCTCTGCCAGCCATGATCCCGCATAAACGGCGCTGCCAATAACGGCCGCTTCGTAATTGGCTGCGTCCGGGGCTTCTTTGGCTTCAAAAACGTCAACGTTGTGCCCGGCCTGGCGCAGTTCCGTGCCAATCTCCTGAGCAATTTCCAACGTACTGCCATGCTTGCTGGCAGCCACAACTATAATGTTCATGTTTGATTCTCCTGATTATAAGTCTGGCCTTGCGAAGCCAGAGAAAAGGTTGGCTCTACAGCTCAACCACCGAACGGTGTCGGGTCACAAAAATCATCTTCTTCGGTACAACCGACCTGAATCCACTCGTAGAATAGCGCCGGATCACCTTCCAGAGCAAAAAGAATGCGCTGCACCGGCACGTTGGCCCGCAGGCTCGTTTCCACCTCGGCCATAAAGGCGGCACTGCCGCAAGCACTGCTTACGGCCGGTAGCAGTGAGCGAATATCGGCCAGGTCAACGTAGGCGGTATCAGTGGCAATGTGGACGCTACGTAAGATGTCGGCCGTTTCTTCTGAGAAGTGAGACACGTAGCCATCTGTCTGTTCCGCCGCGGTGGGACCAGCAAAGAGCAGGTTGAGTACATCTGCGGCGGGATTATCACCGATGAGAGCCAGGCGTTCGACAGGATAGACCAGACTGCAATCAATCATGTCGGGGTTGAATTCGGTGTTGCCAAAGAATAGCGTGACTGGCATGGGTACGGCGTCAGCTTCGTCCGGCACGCGCACAACGCGCTCAGCGGCGGCATGATAACGGTACAGCTCCCCTTCAGCCCGCAGCCAGATGATAAAGCCGGGCGTGATCACTTGCGCGTACATCTGGTCCGGCTCCGGCACGCCCAAACTGGCATCAGGAAACTCGGTAGCCAACAGGTCGCGGGGCGTCACTGCTTCGGAATCGAGGCCCAAATGGGCGGACAGGTCGGCCACGGCCTGATCAACCAGCGGCTGGTATTGGCCAAACTGGGGCCGAATCGGAGGGTCAGTAGCGGGTAATGGTTGGTGGAACTGCTGACCGACAGTTAAACGGCCGTTTTCAGCAGTAATCGTGAAGGAAACGGCCGTGTGACCGTAGCCCGGTGCGCCCCAGACCAAACTATACTCATCAGGGGTCAATGGACCGCGCCAGGTAGCCAGGCAGTCGAATGTCTGTGGCGCTACCTCTGGCAACTGGTTGAGGGTCGCACTGGCGCGCAAAACATCCAATCCATCGCGCAGTGTCATTACGCCACCAAAATCATCAACAGCGGGAAAAACGGCCGGACCTTCGTTAGCCGCGATCAGGCAGATCACAACCTGCTCATTTTCACTACTAATTTGAACGTCAAACCGAATCTCAGCCGCATCTGGTTCGTCAACAGATGGCCCTACGCCGTTACAGGCAGCCAGCCAGAACAGCGTGGTTACTAACAGCAATAACGGTATACGGAGTCGTCTAAGTGTCATGATTATCTCTCCCAGCGTCGATTAGGACAATCGCGCTACAGTTTTCCGTTCCTTATGTCTTCCTACTTACTTTACTACAAAAGCGGCGCGGGCACGCCCCACCATTGGGGAGACTTTTACCTGGCCAGTTGGCCAGGTAAAAACTGGTCCTTTGGCCAGTCTGGCCCAGAACAGCGTGGTTACCTGGGGCGTAGGCCACGTTGGCCTCAAATCTATTGACAAGCAGCGGGATTGAGGTAAAATATGACCAGGTGGTCATGTGACCGCCTGGTCATATTCAAAAGGAGTAACCATGAATGAAAAAATTATCGAGACCCACAACCTGACCGTCTACTACGGCAAATACCGGGGCATTAAAGATGTTAACCTGACCGTTGAGCGGGGTGAGGCCTTTGGCTTTTTGGGGCCAAACGGCGCCGGCAAAACAACCACTCAGCGCGTCTTACTGGACGTCATTCGCCCCACGTCGGGCAGCGCCACTATCTTTGGCCTGGACTGCCGCAGCCACGGCGTTGAGCTGCGCCGGCGCGTGGGCTATCTGCCGGGTGAACTGGCGCTTTACAAAGAGATGCGGGCCGACCAGTTCTTCAAAATGTACGAATATCTGCGCGGCGACAACGGGGCCGGCGGCTATTGGCGCGAGCTGGCCGAGCGACTGGACCTGGACACCAACCGCAAAATCGGCAACTTCTCGCGCGGCAATAAGCAGAAAGTGGGCATTGTGGCCGCCTTTATGAGCAAGCCCGACCTGCTGGTGCTGGATGAGCCAACCAGCGGCCTGGATCCTTTGGTGCAGCAAACGGTAATGGAGTTGGTCCGAGAGGTGAAGGCCAACGGCCGTACCGTGTTTTTCTCCTCCCACATTTTGCCCGAAGTGCAGGCCGTCTGCGACCGGGTAGGCATCATTCGTCAGGGCGAACTGGTGGCTACGCAGCGGGTGGAGGAGCTGATTGCGGCCCGGCTGAACCGGATGACCCTTATCTTCGCCGACCTGCCGCCGGCTGATACGTTTGACCTGGATGGCGTCACCGAAATCAGCCGTACAGAGCAAAGCCTGACGCTAGAGATACGAGAAAATCTACCGGCGGTCCTGGCAGCGGCGGCGCAGCACGACATCCGCGACATTGAAACCCACAACATGAGCCTGGAGGAAATTTTCCTCGACTATTATGGCCGGGGAAACGGCCGCAAGAACGGAGGCAACAATGGTTAGGCTAATCTGGCAAGAATTAAAATTCCGGCGCAACGCCATCATCGGCTGGAGTGTGGGTCTGAGCCTTCTCCCGCTCGTCTACATCGGCATTTATCCTTCGGTAGCCGAGGAAATGGAGGGGCTGGCCGATTTGGAAATCTATCAGGCACTAGGTATGAGCCTGGGTACATTCCCCGATTGGGTGGGATCCATTCTGGTCATCTTCATGCCTCTGGTCGCAGCTTTCTATGCCATGATCAATGGCACCGGCACATTGGCGGGCGAAGAGGAAGACGGCCGTTTGGAAATGGTCGTCACCCTGCCCCTGCCGCGCTGGCAAATTGTGGCTGCCAAAGCAATAGCCCTGGCCGTTTCCTCCCTTATCATCTTTGTGGTGGTGGCAACGGTCTCGGTGCTGGTCTTTCTGTCCATTGAAAGTCAGATTGAGACAGAACTGGTGGCCCTGGATTTGTTTACGGCTGTGTTGCTCGCCTGGCCCCTGGTGTTTGCCGTGGGCATGATCAGCCTGTTCCTGGCCGCCTTCGCTCCTAGCCGCCGTCTGGCGCTGGCCATTGCGGGGGCCATTCTGATGATCAGCTACTTTGGCAACAACCTGGCTGCCTCTACGGCAGCCCTGGAACCATTTGAGCCATTCTTCCTCTTCACCTACCTGGACGCCAGCGGCCAGGCTGTGCTGCAAGGGCAACAGGCTGGCGACGTGCTGATCCTCCTGGCCATTGGCCTGGTAGCTTTTGCCCTGGCCATCTTCTTCTTCCAGCGGCGCAACCTGACCGTGAGCGACTGGCCCTGGCAGCGGGCCAAAGTTCAAACATGATCCAGAGGGTCGTTTATGCCTAAACAGACTTTTTTCAACCTGCCGGAAGAGAAGCGACAAATCATTGTTGACGTGGCCATAGAGGAGTTTGCCGACTATGGCTTTGAAGCCGCCTCGATCAACCGCATTGTGGCCAGCAGCGGTATCGCCAAAGGCAGCTTCTACCAATACTTCTCCGGTAAGCTAGACCTTTTTAGGCACCTGGTAGACATTTTGGCCCAGGAGAAAACCGATTACTTTCGAGACAAGCACCCCCCCGGCAATAACCTGGACACCTTTCAATTCTATCGCTGGCTGGTCAAAACCGGTTTTGGTTTCAACGCTACCAACCCGCGCCTGGTGCAAGCCGTCAGCCGGGTACTACTAAATGAAGGGCTGTACTATAGCCAGGAGTTTGCCGTCTACCGGGAGCAGTCAACGACGATGCTGACGGCGATGCTGCAGCAGGCCATCGAACGGGGTGAAGTTGACCCCAGTATTGACGTGGAGCTGGCCATCATGATCATCGAAACGTGGAACAACGCCATCACGTCCTATTTCCTCAAGGAGGGCTTACAGCAAGCAGACATCATGGCCTGGGCACGTGCGCCACAAACGCAAGAGAGGATTGAAAAGATGCTGTACGTCATGGAATATGGCCTGCGTAAGACGGAGTCGGAGTTTAAGACAACACCTTAACTTGCGAAAAGCCCTCATCATAGAAACCATTTTGACGCCACCACTACGCCTGATTGCGGCAGGCCGGGCTATTTCATCGTTAGCCTCAAATCGCCCGGCGCAGCAGTTGGGCGTTGATGGCCACAATGACCGTACTGGCCGACATCAACACCGCACCCGCCGCCGGGGAGAGCAAAATGCCAATGGGCGCCAACACGCCGGCCGCCAGCGGCAGGGCCACCACGTTATAGCCGGTAGCCCAAATTAAGTTTTCCACCATCTTGCGGTAGCTGGCCCGGCTCAGGGTCAGCACCCGCACCACGTCCAGCGGATTGCTCTGTACCAGGATGATACCGGCCGATTCCACAGCCACGTCGGTACCGCTGCCAATGGCCAGGCCCACGTCGGCGCGGGTCAGGGCCGGGGCATCGTTAACGCCATCCCCCACCATGACCACCTTTTGCCCCTGCTGCTGGAATTCGACCACCTTCTGGTCTTTGTCTTCCGGCAGAACTTCGGCCAATACGTGGTCAATGCCCAGCTCGGCCGCCACGGCGTCGGCGACGGCCTGGCTGTCGCCGGTCAGCATAGCCACCTCGATACCCATCTCGTGCAGCCGCTCGACCGCCTCCTTGCTTTCGGAGCGAATGACGTCGGCCAGGGCAAACACGGCCGTTATCTGCCCATCTTGCACCAGGTAAATCACCGACCGCCCCTTGTTACCCTGTTCTTCGGCAAACTCAGTAAAAGTGGGTTCCAGTTCCAACATTTCCAACAGCCGGGGGCCACCCACGTGAACCTCTTCACCCTCATGGACGGCTTTGACGCCACGCCCCTTGATCGCCTCGAAATCGCTCACTTGGGACAGCGACAACTCACGCTCTTGGGCCGCCGACCGCATCGCCTGGGCGATAAAATGCTCGGAATCCCCCTCGACGGCGGCGGCCAGGGCCAGGGCGTCATCTTCTTGCATATCATCCCCCACTGTCTGAATGGCCACCACCCCCTGCTCCCCTTTGGTCAATGTGCCCGTCTTGTCAAAGATAACCAGGTCAATATGGCGGGCCGTTTCCAGGGCCAGCCGGTCGCGAATCAGGATGCCCTGCTGGGCCGAGAGGGAGGTGGTGATGGCTACCACCAGGGGAATGGCCAGCCCCAGGGCGTGGGGGCAGGCGATGACCAGGACGGTGACAACGCGCACCACCACGTCGGCATCGAAACCGGTGACCAGGGTCCAGACAACGGCCGTTACCGCCGCCACCGCCAGGGCAATATAAAACAACCAGCCGGCCGCTTTATCGGCCAATATCTGGGTGCGAGATTTACTCTTCTGGGCCTCATCCACCAGGCGCATGATGCCGGCCAGCGTGGTCTCGTCGCCGGTAGCGGCCACGCGCACCCGCAGGCTGCCGCTGCCCTCGTTGATAGTGCCGCCAATGACCTGGCTGCCCGATTCCTTCTTGACCGGCTGTGATTCGCCGGTAATCATGGCCTCATTGACATCCGATCTACCCTCAACCACTTCGCCATCGGCCGGAATAGTCGCCCCCGGCCGCACCAGCAGTAAATCCCCCTCCCTGATGTCGATGAGAGCGATGGTTTCGGTATTGCCGTCGTCGTCAATCCGTTCGGCCTCATCGGGCATCAGTTTGGCCAGTTCATCCAGCGCACCCGATGCCTGACGGATGCTACGCATTTCCAGCCAGTGACCCAGCAGCATGATGACGATGAGCGTCACCAGTTCCCAAAACAGCCCTTCGCCAATATCTACAACCAGCGTCAGCAGGCTGTAGACAAACGCGACGCTGATAGCCAGGGAGATGAGGGTCATCATGCCCGGCTGCCGGTTACGCAGTTCGGGCACGGCCATTTGCAGGAAGGGGACGCCGCCGTAGGCAAAGATGATGACCGACAGCACCGGCGCAATCCAGTCGCTGCCGGCGAAGGTGGGCATGGTAAACCCAAACCATTCTTGCAGCATGGGGGTGTAGAGCAGAACGGGGATGCTCAGAACCAGGCAGACCCAAAAGCGGCGGCGGAACATCTCTTCGTGGCCGCTGTGGTCGGCGTGGTGGGCATGGCCACTGCCATGCGAATGGTCGTTGCCATGCGAATGGTTATCATCATGCGAATGGCCGTTGCCATGTGAATGGTCGCCATGCGAATGGCTATCGCTTTGGGCATGGTCATGGGCATGGTCATGGGCATGATTGTGATCATTATTGTGGTCAGGCGTATGGTCGCGGTCGTCTTTTGCATTGTCGGGCATCATAAATTCCTTTAGCGAGCAAGCCACCAGCGGCGCAAAAACATAACCGCTATTCGGCCGTTTTGTCCTGATTGCGTATGCTGCGCACCAGCCAGATAATGGCCAGTATCAGCACCACAATGAGCAGCACCACCAGTACGCAGCCCAAAAGCCACCACAAACCCATCCAGCCCCAATTCATCATGCCCCGGTCACCCATCATGCCCCGGTCGCCCATCATGCCCCGGTCGCCCATCATACCACTGCCCATCATGCCGCCCCCCATCATGCCCCGGTCGGTAAAAGAGCGCATGTAGTTAACGAGGTGCCAGCGTTCTGTTTCATCGAGGCTGTTCTTCCAGGCAGGCATGGCGGAGTTAAACGGGTCAAAATTGCCCCCCTCGCTGATGCGGTAAAAGAGGTAGGCATCCGACAGCATGTGGACCGTGTGGTTGATGGGCGGCGGGGGTGGGTCTAAAGCGGCCGCACCGGCCCCGTCACCGTCTCCCTGATCGCCGTGACAGGCAGCGCAGTTGGCTGCATAAAGCGCCTGCCCCTCTGCCAGCGAATCGGCATCGGCCGTTACCGGGTTAGTCAGGCCAGCATAGTCTGCGGGCAAGGGGGCCATGTGTCGCTGCATCATGCCATCCATATCACCCATACGGCCCATATGGTCCGCTTGGTCCATAGAGTGGTCCATAGGCTGTGACGCTGTGCAGGCAGTCAACAACAAAAACAACAACAAAATTGGTGCAATTTTATACCTCATATCTTTTACCTCCTATCACATCCCTTCCATGAGCAACTGCCAGGTCTGGCCGCCATCCTGGCTGCCGTATACCTGATTGCCCACTGTGGCTAGAAAAACGATCTGCGGATTCTGGGGATGAAAAGTGAAAGCGAAGACGTATTCGGCCTCGTTGAGCTGAATGCCTTCCTGGTGCGATTGCCAGCTTTGACCGCCATCTTCTGACAGGGCGATGCCGTAGCGTTCGGTGTGGGCCAGCAGCCGTTGGTTGTTCTGGGGATCAATGCCTATGCTGGAAACTGCGCCGGCCGTATCGCTCAGGAGTGTCCAGTTTTCACCGCCGTCTTGTGAATGGTAAAGACCAACGGCCGTTGCCGCATAAATCAGGTTGGGATCGGCCGTATCGGCGGTAAGGCAGGGCGCGCCCCAGCAGAAACCGGCCTGCCAGGGCAATCCCTCGGCGGCGGCCGCCTGCCAGCTATCACCCCCATCACGGGTCACGTAGAGACGGCCCTGAAAAGCGCCATACAGCCGTTGGGGATCGGCCGGGCTGATGGTCATCGAGTGGAAATCAACTGTTTCCCCTTCCAGGCCGGTGAAAATCTGCTGCCAGCTCTGGCCGCCATCGTCTGAGCGCAATACGCCTAGATTGCCGCCGCCCTGGGGGTGGCCGCTGGCGTATAAAATGGTGGGATTGTCGGGATCGGCTGAAAACCCCATCAGGTCATCCCGGTTGGGGCCAAGCTGGAACAGCCCTTCATCGGTCAGGGCAAAGAGGCCGAAATGGCTGGCCAGCAGCAGCCGTTCGTTGTCGGCATCGTAGCCCAGGCCGTGCAGGTGGTTGTAGCCAAATTCTTCGTAGATGGAATCAACCGGCTGTATACCGGGCACAGCCTCCGGCTGGTCTGGTGTACAGGCTACGGCCGTTACCAATACGGCCGTTATCAACAAAATAGCGCGTATAAAATGTAGCATCGTTTTCTCTCTCCGTAGGTTATGGGCGTAGTACGTATTGCGTAATGCGTAATGACTTTCTTCTCACGCTTCACGTTTCACGTTTTACGCTGTTGTTACCTGCACTTCAACCAGCGTTCCTGCGCCGGGTTGGCTCTTGATGTGCAGCGTGGCCCCGATTAGCTGGGCGCGTTCATACAGTCCCAGCAGGCCAAAGTGACCCAGCGGGGCCATTTCGGCCGGGCTGTCGGGCAGGGTAAAACCCCGGCCGTTGTCCTGAATAGATAGCGTTACACAGCCGGTGTTAAAGGCCAGGGTGAGCGTTACTTCGGTGGCCTGTGCGTGGCGCACCACGTTGCTCAACGCTTCCTGGGCGGTCCGGTACAGAGCCAGTTCCACCTCGTCGGTCAGGCGGCGGGTGGGGCCTGTGATGCGGCAGCTATAGGCTGTGCCGCTGGTGGCCATCATATCGTTAACCAATGATTCCAGCGCCGGCACCAGTCCCAATTCTTCCAGGTAGATAGGGCGCAAGGCGCGGGTAAAGCGGCGCACATCTTCAATCGTTTGCGTAGCCATTTGCTCGATTTCGCTCAGTTTAGCCGCCGCTGCCTGGTCATCGGCAGTCATCTGGGCTAACTGCACCCGTTGGTTGAGGGCAATGAGGGACTGGATGGTATCGTCGTGCAGTTCACGGGCCAGACGGCGCCGTTCCTCTTCCTGGCCGGTGGTGATGGCCCCCACGTAGCTGCGTAAACCCTGTTGGGCCGCTTCAACTTTACGGGCCATATGGACCATCTCGGTCTGCAACCGCTGAATCTCGGCAATACCGCCTACCGGTTCTTCGATGGCTTCAAACTGCCCCCACCCCAAGGCAGTTGCTTTCTGCGCCAACAATTGCAACGGCCGTACAATCTGCCGCGCCCCATACCACAGGGCAAAAAAGGCTACCAGCAATATCGGGGCCAGCAATAAAGGGGCCAGCAGCGTGGTTTGCAGCAAGGGGGTAGCCACCGCCTGCCACGGTTCTTCCAGCACCAAAGCCCAGCCCGTCAGCGTGACCGGGCTGAAAGCGGTCACATATTCCCGGTCGGCGTCGCTGACGTAGATAGCGCCGCTTTCGCCCCTCAGCGCGCTAACCGCCCCCGGATGCTGATTGGGGTCTACCAGCGGTTGGGAGTGGACGCCGGCCTGATAGAGCAGACGGCCCTGACTGTCCAGTAGAAAAGCCCCGGCTGCTTCATGGCCGGTCAGGGCCATCAGTTGGATGCGGCGGGCCAGGTCGGCCGGCGAGAAGGCACCGACTGCGGCGGAACCATCGGGGGCAACGGCCGTTACCAACACCAGCGTTTGTCCCGGCGCACCCTCATCGCTAACCGGGTCGGAAAAGGTGATGGTGGTGGAAGGCAGCGTGCGTTCGACTGGCCAGTCGAAACTACCCGTGGCTGCCAGTAAACGGCCGTTGTCCCCATACAGTGCCAGCCCTCCGCTAAAATCGGACTGCAAGAAGGCGTATTGGGGCAGCAGGTCCTCGACTTGCTCAACTTCGGCCGCGTGTAGGGCCAATGATTGTATGGCCACGGCGCGGTAGTGGAGTTGTTGGTCCAGAGCCGTGGCCGCAGCGCGAGCGGCCCGCTCATCCCGCTCGCCGACCATATGGCGCATCTCTTGCTGGTGCAGATTGAAGCTACCGAACAGGATGAGCAGCAAGACGATGGCCAGGGGAACGGCCGTTAATATCACCAGGCGCAGCGTCAGGCCGCGCCAGCCGGGAACGGTCATCTGTTCAGATGTCATCGTCAGTGACTACGTTCGGCGCGATGAGGCCCAGTGAGACGGCCCGCATGACGGCCTCGGTACGGCTGCTGGCCTGCAATTTGCCATAGGTACGGGCCAGATGTCCCTGTACCGTGCGGTCGCTGATGCCCAACTGCACCCCAATCGCTTTGTTGGTATGCCCCTTGCCGGCCAGGCTCAGCACTTCCAGCTCCCGGTCGGTGAGCGACTCGACCGACTGCTCCCGCTGCCCGGCCAGTTGGGCCATGACTTTGGCGGCAATGGCCGGGTCCAGAACCGACTTGCCCTCATTCACGTCGCGCACACCCTGAATAATCTCGGCTGGTGCGGCCGTTTTTAAGACGTAACCATTGGCCCCGGCCTGCAACACGGCCATGACGTAGGGATCGTCATCATAGGCCGTTAGCACCAGCACCCCAATTTCCGGGTGGTTGGCCCGCAGCCAGCGCGTTACCTCAATGCCGCTGGCCTGGGGCATTTGGATGTCTAATACGGCCACGTCCGGCCGGTGGCTGTCAAGCAATGTGCGGGCCATCTGGCCATCATCAGCCTCGGCCACGACCTCAATATCGCCGGCGTGTTCCAGGAATTGGCGAATCCCGGCCCGCACCACAGCATGATCATCGGCTAATAAGACACGTATGGGGGAAGAGTTTGCTTCGGGATTATTCGGTGAGGGCGAGGTCACAGGTCTCTCCTTGAAGGGCAGCGGTGATACGTGCAGCCAGGTCAGGCAACGGCCGTTGTTCTGGCGTATCAACCAGCGTAAACCAGGTCATACCATCATGGCCGTGGGCCACCAGCGTGGCCGGGGGACCAGTCTGTCCATAAACCAGCATAATCACCACCCGACAGTCACACGGGGCTGTGCCATGATAGGTACAGTGACAGCCATCCGGTGCCGTCAGGGGCCAGACGTGGTGCAAGTCAAAAGAGCGGATGACTTTTAGATCACAGTCGGTTAGCGTCTGCGTCACCCGAATGGTAGCCTCTTCGCAATGTTGGGGCAAAATGAGTATTTCAGTCATGGGTCACTCTCACATCAGGTAATGATAGCGGTAGTTGGCTATTCTTCCCATAACTATATCCCAACCCTTCTGCAAAAACCTAGCGCCGAATACACCATACCGATTAGGCCATTTGGCGGGTATGGGTAGGTGTAAATGGCCCATACCCAATTCAGCCAGAGCTATGTAGAATCGGCCCACGATGAGAATGCCCTTGAATAAATATCTGTTGCTGACTGTTGTCCTGGCTTTCTTAATGACGGCTTGCCAGAACGATGGCAGTCTGCCCGTCAGACCAGGCAGCCCAGACACAGTGCCGCCTCTACCCACATTACACCCCAACGCTGTGGCCCTGGGGCAGCAAGTTTACGCCCAGCACTGCGCCGCCTGTCATGGCCCTGAATTGGAGGGTGAACCAAACTGGCAGGAGCAAAATGAAGACCGCTCTTTTCGCGCCCCGCCCCACGATGCCAGCGGCCATACCTGGCATCACAGCGATGCCGTCCTGATTGAGGCCACCCGCTTAGGCGGTAGTCGTCTACCAGATAATATTGGCGGCACTAGCAATATGCCGGCCTTTGCTGATAGTCTCAGCGACGAGGAGATTCTGGCCGTGCTGACTTATATCAAAAGCAGTTGGCCCGACAACATCCGCCAGATTCAATGGGAAGCGACTGTTCGGGATCAGGCTGAGGTTACTGAATAATGACGATGGCAAAAATAAAGCTGCCCCCTAACACAACCCTATATCCGGTGCCTGTTGTCTTGATTACCTGCGGTACCGGCGAGCAAACAAACCTGTTTACGCTGAATCGCATTGCCAGTTGTAATGCCGAACCGCCGATGATCAGCATTTCGGTACGGCCGTCTCGTGCCAGTCACGATCTGATCGACCAACTGGGTGAATTTGTGGTCAATATCCCCTGGCCGGATATGGAAGTCATCACCGATTTTGTGGGAACAACCACCTGCCGCGAGACTGATAAATGGCAGGAAACGGGCCTTACCACCCAACCTGCCGCTATAGTGGTGCCACCACTGCTCGATGCCTGTCCGGTCAATCTGGAATGCCGGGTGCGCCACACCTTGCGCCTGCCGTCCCACAGTCTGTTTGTAGCCGAAGTGGTTGCCCTTCATGCCCTGCCCGACGTCTTGAACGGCCGTAACGAAGTAGATTTTCAGCAAGCCAGGGGCGGTCTGGTCTATCAGGCGGCTGTGGTGCGTGAACGGCCGGCAGACAACTTCCAACCGGATACACTGCGGCAAAAAGTACATGAACTACGAGGGTTCCAATGAAAATAAACAATAAATCTTTAGTTTTCCCTAACCCAAATGTAATTTGGGGATGAAAAAACAGGCGTTTTGAGAGAAGATTAGTCTATGAACAAAAATCAAAATCTCAAAACACCTGCACCAATCAATTATCAAGTA
>SLGK01000150.1 GCA_007123775.1 Anaerolineae bacterium
CCTGTGGAGAGGTCGCGTTAGCGATTCTGTGAAGCAGGAAGAAAGTACCAAATCTGTACTGAGCGCAGTCGAGGTATGGGAACATTTGGGTAAGTCTTTCAGAACGGTTGATTGACGTATAGTATGGCGGACGGAATGAGTCTTTAAGATTTCAGGGATTGACAACCAATATTGCGTATAGCGTATTTCGTAGCTGCCTGGTTGGGCTACGGCCGTTTCCTTGTGAGGTGAAACATGTCAGAAGTAGAAGAAAAGATATTGCAAATGGTACAGGATGGCATTCTGACCAGCGCCGAAGCGGCGAAACTGCTGGAAACGCTGTCGGCCGAGCAGGCCAGTGATGCAACGGATGATATAAATGAGTACGCCGGACCGGAAACGGCCAGTACGATTGTGACGCCGGACGGCGAGGTGATCGCTTCTGACCAGACACCCGATCTGGATTGGTTCCGCAGCTTCTGGCAAATCCCCTTTTTCGTCTCGCTGACCATTTTGCTGCTAAGCGGCTGGGGACTGTGGTCGGTGTGGCAGACGGCATCGGGGCTAGGCGCTTTCTTTGGCGTGCTGTGCCTGGTGCCCCTGGTGGCGTTGGCACTGCTGGCGGTACTGCTCAGCTTTTGGAGCCAATACGCCTACTGGCTCCACGTCCGTATCCGCGAGAAAAAGGGAACGCGCATCGCCATCAGCCTGCCGCTGCCCATCATCATTATTCAGTTTGTGCTGCGCTTTGCCGGTCGTTACGTGGGTGAAGACAATGCGGCCAACCTTTTCACCGCCTCAGAGTTGTTAGCGGCTTTGGGCGAACAGGATGAACCGCTCTATATCGCCGTTGATGACGATGATGGCGACCAGGTACAAGTATACATCGGCTGATCATGAACCAATACCACTCAGCCCTATTTCAGCCATAACCACGACCCAGGATGGTTTTCCGTGCCGAAGATAGCCAAACCGTGCTGTATCTCCACTCTGGGCCTGGCTCATGTCTAGGAACGGACCATTGAAAAAATACGTCGCCAGGAAACGGCCGTATGTGACAGCAGCGTATCGGCCCGGAAGAAGTGGGCTGCCAGCAGCACAAAGAGATAGGCGGTTATGCCCTGGGCCAGCAGGCTGGCAGCCAACTGCCAGAAGGGGACAGTGGTAGCCACCATCCGCGTAATCATAGCCACCGGTGCCGTCAGCGGGAAGATGCTCAGGCCAACGGCCAGGGGAGCGTCGGGCGTGTTGATAAAAATAAAGTTGAGCCAGATGGGGATCAACAAGGGCACCAGCACAAAGAAAGTAAACTGCGCCCCTTCGCGCGCCGTGGGAACCAGCGCCCCGATGGCCCCCATTAACGAGGCGTACATCAGGTAGCCCAACAGGAAGAAGAGGAGTGCCCAGACGAAGAAGCCGGTTGACAGCCCGGTTTCGCTCAGGCCGGCCAGCAGGTCGCCGCTTCTTTGCCGGGCAATCAGCAGTCCGGCCCCGGCCCAGATACCCATTTGCAGCAGGGCCACCGCGCTCAGACCAATCATCTTGCCCAGCATCAACTGGCGTGGCTCCAGGCTCACCAGCAGCACCTCGACGGTGCGGTTCTCTTTCTCGCGGGAGACGCTTTGTAGCATGTAGCTGCTGGTCATCGTGATCAGGAAAAAGAAGACGAACATGACGGCAAAGGGCACCAAAAAGGCCATACCCATCATGGGCGAGCCGGGACTGGCTGCGGCCGGGGACGTTTCGGCCAGGGCCAGGCTCTGGCTAATGATGGCGGGCTGGAAGAGAACGGCCGTTACCGCCTCATCCCCCGCCAGATTACTGTTTAGTACATACTCAAAAATGCCCTGACTGGTCGTGCCAAAGATGGTCGTCTCCTGGCTGACCACGTAAAGCTGGCCGGAGGCCACATAGTCGGCCGGCACCAGATAATATTCGTTGATTTCACCGGCGTTCAGGGCAGCCAGAGCGGCCGTTTCATCAGCAAAGCGGCGCAGCATCTCCGGCGGAAAAGCGGCCGGCAGCGTGGTGATCAGATTGGCCTCATCGACGAAGCCAATGACCGGTGCCGGGCCAGTTGCTTCGGCCGCCTGGTCCGGCCCGGTTAGCCCCGGCAGGGTTAGTTGCTCTCCTGGCCCCATATCCTGCACCAAAAACTGGGGACCTACGCTTACCAGCAAAATGAAGACGGGGAACAGGAAGGCCATCAGCCAGAAGGAGGGTTTGCTGAGGGTGTTGATGATTTCGTATTTAATGACTAACAGTGAGTTTCGCATGGTAGATGTTTCCTGTTTGAATTATTGCGTATTCCGTATTGCGTAGTGCGTTTCTTCTACGCAATACGGAATACGCAATACGCACTATGCACTACGAGATAGTGCCGCCAGTGTCGCTTTCAGGCTGAGTGGCTGGCCGTAGTGGAGCATACCGGCCCGGAAAATGCGAGCGGCGGCCCAGACGGTGAAAACGGCCGTTCCCGTCAAGATCAGCCAGCTAAGCACCAGTTGCCACAGTGGGATAGACGTCAGTCCCCAGCGCATCGTCACCGTCAGAAAGGAAGTGGTGGGGAACAGCGTCATGGCTACCACAATCGGGCTGTTGGGGTCGCTGAAAAACAGAACGGCTAAGAAGAGGGGAAACAGGAACAACAGATTCAAAATACCGCCAATCTGCTGCCCCTGGGTGACCTCTGTCACCGCGCCGCCGATAGCCGTCATCAAACCGGCTACCAACGCGTAGGCCGGCAAGAAGTACAGAATGACTACCAGCAGCAGCGACCAGGGAATGGTAATGGTCTGTAAGAACTCGATGTAGTTAGCTCCAACTACCACGGCAACCACCACGGTCAGCACCCAGATGCCAATCTGCGTCAGCGATACGGCCATCAGGCCCAGCGCCTTACCGCCGATCAGTTCCAGCGGGGAGATAGACGTAATCATAATTTCCATCGTCCGGTTCTCTTTTTCATCAGCCACCACCTGAATCAAGTAACCGGCCGAGCTGATAACGGCAAAGATGAACAGAAAAGCAGCCACAAAGGGGAGGAAAATGTTGGCCGCATTGGCGCTGCTTAGCTCCCGGCTGCCGTCAACCGAACGAACGGCCACGTCGGCCCCTTCAATGAGACGGGTCTGCACCTCGGCCGACATCCCGGCGACCAGATTGGCCCGCAGGTAGGCGTTTAGAGTACGCATGGCGTTACCACCGGGGCTATCTTCCCAATAATACAGCGCGATTTGCCGGTCTTGGGGAAAGTCGGCCGGTATGACGTAGAAGGCTTGGATTTCACCCTGGGCCAGGGCAATTTCGGCCGCGGCCGCATCCGGGAAGGCAATGATTTCCAGCAGGTTGTCGTTGGCGGGTGGGGCGACGTCGGGCGCTAGAATGCCGGCATGGTCCACGTAACCAATGGGTTGGGTGTTCCGCCCCATCAAGCCGGCCAGAACGCCAATGCCGATGATGACGAGAATGAGTATAGGTACACCGGCGGTGGTGGCCTTGAAAGAGCGTGTACCGGTCATTTTGCGGTATTCGTGGCGGACAATTAACCAGAAGTTATGCATGATCCGCCTCCAGTTGCGCCCGGCCTTCTTTAACCACGCTGATAAAGATGTCGTCAAGTGACGGTTCGGCGACTTCAAAACGGCCGACTGCTACGTCATCACGACCGGCCAGGTAGCGGAATACGGCCTGGGGCTCGGTCTCGGCCGCCAGCGCCAGGTGCCAGAACCCGTTTTCAGGACGGCTTTCCAGGACGCCAGGGATATTCTCAAAGCTGCCGTCGCCGGCAACGAGGACGGCATTACCGGCGAAGCTGCGTTTAATGTCGCGCACCTCACCGTAGAGAACGGAACGGCCGTTGTTGATCAGAGCAATCCGGTTACACAACGCTTCCACCTGGTACATCTGGTGGGTAGACATGATGATACTCTTGCCCGCGTCCCGCTGCTCCTCCATGATCTCCTTCACCAGCCGCGTATTGACCGGGTCCAGGCCGGAGAACGGCTCATCGACCACGATCAAATCTGGCTCGTGGAGCAGCGTGGCGATCAACTGCGCCTTTTGCTGCATCCCCTTGCTTAGCTCCTGCACCTTTTTCTGGCGATGATCGTACAGGTCCAGCCGCTGCAACCAGGGGACCAGCCGCTCCCGCGCCTCGGCCTCACTCAACCCTTTGAGCGTGGCCAGAAAGATGAGCGTCGGCTCCAGCTTCAAATCTTTGTACAGCCCGCGCTCCTCCGGCATATAGCCGATGCGCCGCTTTTTGGCCGCATCCATGCTACCGCCAAAGAGGGATACCTGGCCGGAATCCGGCTTAAAAATGTCCATCATAATACGGATGGCGGTCGTCTTGCCCGCGCCGTTGGGGCCGAGCAGGCCAAATACTTCGCCGGGAAAAACTTCAAATGAAACATCGCGCAGGGCTTTTACCGGCCCATAACTCTTGCTGATATTTTGAATAGATACGGTAGACATGGGTTACATCCTTTACCTGGTTAGGTAGGCTCATTACTGATCATTACGGCAACGGCCGTACATTTGTTGCAACTACGGCGCTCACAAATCAGCCTCATCGGGTACAAAAATCGCCTCAATCGGCTGCTCAAAGAGTCGGGCAATCTTAAAGGCCAGGGGGAGGCTGGGGTCATATTTACCCCGCTCAATGGCGTTGATCGTCTGGCGCGATACGTCTAACCGGTCGGCCAGATCGGCCTGGGACCAATCCCGCTCGGCCCGCAGCACTTTCAGCCGGTTATTCATTATACTGTCGCCCGTAGAAACTCAAGCCGAAGCTCCAAACGACAATCAGGATGGGAAAAATCCAGACCAGATTGAGCGGTGGAAAATCGGCAAAGGATTGCAGCAGGCCGTAGGTGAATGTGCCAATACCTGTTACCCCGGCGGCCAGCGCAATGGCTCTGTTATGGATAAGCCGCTGCATCTCGTCAATGCCAGACAGGTAGTGGCTGTAAGCCCACATGCCGTAAATCAGGGGCAGGGCGGGAATGATAGCCAGTAGAATGTTCCAGTTGGTTTGGGGCAGATAGACAACCAGGGTAGAAACAGCTACCAGCAAAACGACGTAAGACCCCATGGCAATGACAAATTGGCGCATGTAGGTTCCGTGTACTTTCTTTTGACTCATGTAACCTCCGGTGCTGTGTAAAGTTTATTTTACATTACGTAATGCTTATTTTACACATCAACCGCAATTTGTCAAGGGTGCTTTACAAATATGCCTGACGTCAATCGCCTAGAGCGTGCTGCTCAGGCCAACTGTCGCTGCCGGGCCAGCAGGGCCAGGCCAAACAGCAGCGGGCTGGCGGCGATGTAAAACCAGGAGATGCCCTGCGCTACGGCCGTTTCCGTCACGCCCGTCATATCCAGCGGGGCCAACCCGTTCAGCGGGCCGAGATACCAGGTAATGAGCAAGATGATTTGCAACGGCCGTTCCGTACCTGCCACCACCCCCAACAACAGCGCCAGCGAAGGAATGAACAGCATCCCGGCCACAAAGCCGGGCAATAAGGTTGGTTCGGCCAGCAGGCGGACGAAAGCCCCACTGCCCAAAATGAAAGCCAGCAAAACCGCGGCCGTCCAGGTGGCCGGTAGCTGCCGCCACAGCGGGGCGGGTGCGCTAAAGAGCAGTTGGTCCACCCGGTAGCGCGATTCGCGCATGCCCAATTCCGACCAGAGCAGCAGCGGCCAGAGCCAGATGTAGGGCAGCAGCCCGCGCACCGTCTCTAACGGGGAGAGCAGCGAGGCCAGGAACAGCCCGGCCGCCCCGGCGTACCAGAGGAAGGCGCGTCCCTTGAGCAGCAGCTTCAGTTCGGCCGTGACCAGGGTGAGGAAGAGGTGGAGGGGGTTGGTAGCGGGGGTGACGGGAGTTAGGGCGTAGGGCGTAGTGCGTAGTGCGTATTTGGTTTCGGTTACGGAATACGCACTACGCACTACGGACTTCAAGCGGTCGAACGATTTTCCAAATCGTTTTACGATAGAGCGCAACGGCCGTTTCTGGGCAGCATCGAAGCGGTCGAAGGGAAGGGCGGCCAGGGCCGCTATCAGCAGAGCCAGGAAGACGTAAATCAGGCGGGAGGCAGCCACGGGCAGCCAGTCAAAGCCGGTCCAGAGAAAGGTCTGCATGTCGGCCGCCCCGGTCGCGCCCAGGACAATGCCGCCCCGGTAGTCGGCCCCCTGCGCCTGGAGCGCTACCGTCATACCCTGTTCTATCGCGTCAAAAGCGAGCAAATGGCCGCCCACAAACGGAATCGTGAAGAGCCAAACGAAGAAGTAAATGACGTTGCCGCCCGATTGGCGCAGCGCGGGGGTCGCTTCAAAGAAAACGGCCGTGGCCGTCACCAGCAGCGCCACCGGCACCGTAAAAACAAGAAAGGGCAGCAGCAGTTGGGCCAAATCGAGCGTCCGGTCTTCACCGTGAATCAGGAGCATGACCAGGGCCGCCAGCGCCAAAACGGCCACGACGACCAGAAGAACGGCCGTGTTGCTCACAAATTTCCCCGTCACGTAAGCCAGCTTGCTCATGGGGGTGGCTGCCAAAATCTGGCCCACCCCCGTCTGCCGGTCCTGCTGGATGTTGCCGCGCACCAGGTAAAAGCCGATGATGGAGAGGAAAAAGGAGAGGGTCAGGGCCATCAGCGTGCCGATCCAGGCGGCGTTGAGCAGGCCACGATAGCTGCCTAACCGCAGTTCAAAAAAGCCGCTGATGACCTGGTAGCCCAGGAAGACAGCCAGGGCCACAATCACCAGAAAGCTAAAGCGGCGCACCCGCTCGCGGAAATCGGCCAGGGCCAGGTGGGTGATGGCGTTCATCAGGCTGCCTCCTGCCGCCCGGCGATGAAGTAGAGATAGGCGTCTTCCAGCGTGGCCGGCAGCGGTTCGGCAGCGGTGTCGGGGGGCGTGTCGCTGACGATGCGGGCTAACACGCCGTCGCTGCGGCGGGTGGTATTGGCGATGAGATGCTGGCTTTTAACGGCCGTTAACGCCTGGCTCGACACCAGCCAGCCCCATACCTTACCCTCTACCGCCTGCAACAACGCTTCGGGCAGGGCGTGATGGAGGAGACGGCCGTTGTTGATCAGGGCAATACTGGTGGCCGTCGCTTCCACGTCCGAGACGATGTGGGTTGAGAGCAGCACCAGCCGCTCGCCCGACAGGTCGGAAATTAGGTGGCGAAAGCGCACTCGCTCTTCCGGGTCCAGGCCGACGGTCGGCTCGTCTACAATGAGCAGATGGGGATCATTCAGCAGCGCCTGGGCAATGCCCACCCGCTGCCGCATCCCGCCCGAAAAACCGCCAATGGGCCGGTAGGCCGCCTCGTTCAGATTAACCAGTTGGATGAGGGTGTCAATGCGCTGCCGCGCCTCTTTCTGGTTCAGCCCCTTGACCGCCGCCAGATAGGTGAGGAATTCGACGGCGTTCAGGTTGGGATAGACGCCGAAATCTTGCGGCAGATAGCCCAACACC
>SLGK01000120.1 GCA_007123775.1 Anaerolineae bacterium
ATGAACAAAAAGCATTGGAACAGCATCCGCCTCGACGGCTCGCTGCCCGACGACCTGGTGCAGCAGCTAATCGACAGCTCTTATGACCTGGTGGTGGCTAGTTTGACAAAGAGGCAGCGGACTGAACTAAAAAACGTGAAACGTAAAACGTAACGAGCAAAAGGTTACGCCTTACGTTTTACGCATTACGCATTATGCACTACGAACTACGCACAACTTAGGACAGTTTATGGAATTTCTCGACTTTATTTTTTGGTACAACCCCATCCGTAACTGGCTTGTGGCTGCTATTGTAGGCACGGCCGTTTACCTCTTTCTACTCCTCTTTAAGCGTATTGCCGTCAAACGCTTCAAAATCTTTTCCCGAACGACGCTGACCTATGCCGACGACATTGTGGCCCATATCCTCAAGCGCACGCACCGGCTGTTCATGCTTGTTGTCGCCCTGGCCACGGCCTCCCTCTTCTTGAACCTGCCTCAAACCATTGAGACAGGCTTGGGCCACCTTTTTTTCATAGCCCTCTTCATTCAGGCCGGTGTGTGGGCCACCAGTGCCATTACCTTTAGCCAAAGCATCTACCGCCAGCAGCGATTAGAAGAAGATGCAGGCAGCGTTACGGTCATGTCGGCCCTTGTTTTTGTCGGCCGGCTGGTGCTGTGGGTCATTGTTCTGCTGCTCATTCTGGACAACATCGGCATTGAAGTGACCTCGCTGGTAGCCGGGCTGGGCATTACCGGTATCGCCGTCGCCCTGGCCGTGCAGAATATCTTAAGTGACCTGTTCGCCTCCCTTTCCATTGTGCTGGACAAGCCGTTTGTCATTGGCGATTTCATCGTCGTCGGCGATCAGCGAGGTACAGTTGAAAAGATAGGGCTGAAAACGACCCGTGTTCGCAGCCTGTCTGGTGAACAACTCGTCTTTGCCAACAACGACCTGCTGCAAAGCCGTATCAACAACTTCAAGCGAATGGAAGAGCGGCGCATCGCGTTCAATTTTGGCGTTTTGTATGAAACGCCCGTTGAGAAATTAGAGCAGATCGGAGAGATGGTGCGAGAAATTGTTGAACAAGAACCGATGGCCCGCTTCGACCGCGCCCACTTTCTTGCCTTTGGCGATTTCTCATTGGACTTTGAGGTTGTCTACTTCGTCCTATCGCCCGACTTCGCCATCTACGCCGATGTGCAGCAGCAGCTTAACCTCAGCCTGATGCGCCGCTTTAAGGCGGAAGGCATTGAGTTTGCTTACCCCACACGAACGTTGTACGTGAAACGTGAAGCGTGAAACGTGATATAATGGTTTTTAATATGATAGGCTGCTACGGGAGAGAAACTAATGCCAACAATGACTTTAACCAATCATCAGGTTGTTGATCTAGTAAAGCAGTTGCCACCAGAAGAAAAGCGGGCAGCTCTCTTTCTGTTGGCCGAGGGAGCCACACGTCAGCGGGAGGTACGCATGAGCCATGCTGAAAGCCAACTACGTTACTCAGCAAAGCAACGCGGCCTGAATTGGGATATGATGTCTGACGAAGATCGCGAGATTTTTGTTGATGACCTTCTCCATGAGGGCTGATTGTGCCAACTGTCGTTTTTGACACCAATATTTTGTTTTCGGCTGTTGGTTGGCAGGGTAATCCCTATCGCTGCGTAGAACTAGCCCGCAGTGGTCTTGTTGAAGGTGTCACCTGTCCTGAATTGATGGATGAACTGGCCGATAAACTGAGGTCAAAGCTCAACTTTTCAGAAGAGATGGTGGCTGAAACAATTGTTGATTACCTTGCTTTTTTGAGTTTGGTGAAAGTTCCCGGTGAGCTAAAGTTTATAGTCAATGATCCGGATGATGACGTCGTTTTAGAGTGTGCTTTGGTTGCTCAGGCTGATTACATTGTGTCTGGTGACCGCCGTCATTTGTTGCCAATCGGCAGCTATGAAGGCATATCTATCGTAACTGCTACAGATTTCTTGGCTATTGTCGCTGCTGGACAGGGTAACGGTTAATACTAACCTTTATTGGGTCTTCGGGATTTCGTGGAGTTTGGCGTAAAACGTAATGTCTCTCTGGTTACGTTTTACTCATTACGCATTACGGTCGATATTTATCGCTGAATAGAACGTAAGAAAACCGCATCATCGGCACCGGTAGCCGTGCCGGTGACACCTAGCCGTTGGCCGGTTTCCGCCAGGTAAAGGCCGACGGCCAGCGGATAGCGGCCTGATTCCACCCCGGTTAAGTCAATCTCATAGCTGTCTATTACGACCTGATCGCCCAGCCAGCGGCTTGTGGGGTACTGGTTTTGGCGCGGCATGGCGTCTTGCTGCCAGACGCAGCAGGTGCCGTCAGGCTGCATCAGATGGACAAAGACGGTGTAGTTTTCCTGGGGCTGGCGTAGGGCTTGCCAGGCCAGCGTCAGCCGGTACTGGTCCCCTGCCACCTCTTCCAGATTGTAGCCCAACAGTTGAATCTCGTTGCCAAAACGGGCATCTAGTAGATGATCGAGCGGTGGGGGGCCAAAGGTGCGCTCGGTTTCTTCGATGATAATGGGACCAAGCGACGTATCGTAGATTGATCGGCCGGTGTCCAGCGACAGGATGCGTAAATGGAGGCGGTATTGGCCGGGTGGGGTGCTGTCAGACGGCCGTATCTGCACCGGATCAATGAGGAAAATTGGGGTCTGCCACTGGCTGAACGGGTAGCTACCGCCCACCGGCTGTGTATCGCCCAAAATGCGACCGGTTCCGTCGGGGCGCATCAGTTCCAGGCGGGCCAACAGGGGCGGCTGTGGCTCAGTGGCCTGCCACCAGAGACGCAGCCCCAGCAGTTCGCCGGTGGGCACGCGCTCCGGACCGGGCTGGTAGCCGAGCAGCAGCAGGCCGGGACGCACTTCTTCGTAAATGGGCTGGGGCGGTTCGGGACGCTGCGGCGGTAGTTCCCCGGCGGCCACGACGGACACGTTTTCGATGGCAAAAGCATCTCCGGCGTAACGGCCGTTTTCATCCAACCGCGGCAGCCGCTCACCTGAATCAGGCGCAAACAGCCCCACCCGCAGCCGGTACTGGCCCGGCGGCGTTCCCGGCGGCAGCGGCACCTCAACTCGCTGCACAATCCGCTCCCCCTCGGTCCACTGTGCGGACGGATAGGCAAAGGTGTCAGCCTGCGCCCAACGGCTGCGCCACTGGTCCTCCAGGTGGACAAAGGGGATCACGTCGGCCCGCGGTTGGCCCGTCACTTCCCAGTAGAGGGTCAGGGGCAGGCTGCTGCCAACTGGAGCCGCGGCCAGGTCATAGCCGGTCAGTTGGATGGTGTGGCCAAAGTTGGCCTCGGCTCTGTGGGCTGGGTTGAGTGTTGGCGGCCGTGCCAGCTCATAGACGTTGAAAGGCAGCAGCGCGGCCAGGGGGTCATCCGGTTCCTGGTCGAAGAAGGGGGCGGCCCAGACGGGCAGCGGGCTGTTGAAGGGATAGACGTAGAGGACCGGACCCTCGGCGGGGAAGGCAACGGCCTGGCTGTTGGGCAGCCATTTGATCCGGCTGTAGTGGCGGCTGAGGAAGGCCATGGTGGGGTGTTGGTAATGGAGGGCGGCCACGTAAACGACCGTATCCCCCAGTTCCCGTTCATTCAAATAAGCCGCTGCTGCCACCAAATCCCCATCCGCCTCAAAAAAAAGCTCAGATTGCACCGCCCACTGCTCAAAATAGAGCCGATTGGTCATGAGGCTGCCGCCCAAAAGCAGCCCCAGCGCCAGCAGCATGGTAAAGGGAAAAATCTCACCGCCAAGACGCAAAGAGCGCAAAGCAGTAGCAAAAAAACCTGGCGATTCTGGGGGCTTGGCGGTAAGAAAAATGGCGTATAGTTGATCCAGAACCAGGATCAGCCCCAGGGCCGGCAGGTAAAAAATGAAGGGGATCAGGCCAATGGCCCGCAGGTTGCTCGGCACAATCTCGCTGGTGGCCAGGGCCGTCGGCAAAATCATGAGGAAGGGAGCCAGCAGCAGGAGGAGCAGGCTGGTGGTTTGCCAGTCGAGCAGTCGCGGCGCAGACCTGACAGGTTTTGAGTAATCCTCGATTACCAACCTGTCAGGTCTATTGATCAAACGATGCACCACACCTAGCCAGCCCGTGATCAGCATCAGCCCCAAAAACGAGCCGAACAACGGCCGTAACGGCCAGTTAAAGCGAATATAGGGATCACCCTGCACAAAAAACATTTGCAGCGAGCGCCAATAGGCTTCACCTACCGTCAGGGTTTCTGCGCCGGGGGACACCTGGCCAATCCGCACCCAAAAGGCGTCGGGGTTCTGGGCAAAGTGGAGCAGCAGCGGCGCGGCTACCAGCAGCCCGATCCCCCCGACCAGCCCCAACTGCGCCCAGCGACGACGGCCGTACCACAGCAGCGGCAAACAAGCCAGCAAAAGCAGCACGGGGAACAGGCGCACCGCCAGATAGGTATAGGCGGCCAGCCCCAGCATTACCCCCGCCCCGGCCAGCCAGCGCCAATCCTCCCGGCGCAGGCCGCGCAGCAGCATGGCTACCATCAAAGCCTGCAACAACGGCTGGCTGATGGCCCGAAATCCCAGGCGGCTAAACAAAACGTGCCAGAAGCTGACGGCCAGAATGGTCGCCGCCAGCAGGGCCACGCGCCGGTCGCGCAGCAGCTCGCAGCCGGCCCAGTAGGTGGCGGCCACGGTGAGCAGGCCGATAAAAGCGGCCGTCAGGCGCAGGGCAAAGACCGATTCGCCAACCCCGGCCATCACCCCGGCCGCCAGGTAGAAAAAGAGAACCTCTTTGCCGGTGTAGCTGCTGATGAAAACGGGCCGGTAGCCGCGAAAGGCGATGTCGCCCGTCAGGATGGCGTTGGCCGCTTCGTCAAAGTGCAGACCAGGGGGGATGGTGGGCAGGTTGGGCAGGCGTAATACGGCCGTTACCAGCAGCACCAGTACTAACACCGCCAGCGTTTGCGTGCGCGTCAATCGAATCGAATCCATAGCGGCTTGATTGTAGCCGGTCTTGGTGGCTTCGTCTAAAAGCGTAAAACGTAAGGCGTAAAACGTAAAGCGTAAGGAGAGGCAATTACGTTTTACGTTTTACGACTTACGCTCCGTAGGTTTATCGTTGCCTTAGCCTCAGCCTGGCGTACAGTTAGCCGGGTTGCTTTGGTTTAGAATGAAAGTGTAGAATGTCAATTCATTTTGGCTCTTTGGGAATTCAGAGGGTTCTGACCAATGTAGGGGCGAACCCATGTGTTCGCCCAGAGAGGGCAGACACGTGGGTCTGCCCCTACCCCGCGAAATCCAAAAGACACTTCATTTTTTGGGGTACTCAGGGGTATCGTTGAAAATGACGGAGGACGGAGGACCAAGGACCGAAGACGGATGACGAATGACGAATCGTACCCTTCCGTCCTCCGTCCTCCGTCCTTCGTCTTCCGTCTTCTTCACATGGGAGCAAGCCATATGACGTTTACCAAATTTTCTATCACTATCTGCTTTTTGGCTGTTGCGTTGCTGATGCTGGCGGGCTGCCGCGCTCAGGAAGAAGAAATGGTGGCCGAAACAGCCGTTGCCCAGGTTACACCCACCATTTTACCCACCCATACGGCCGTGCCGCCCACGGCCACCCACACGCCCACGCCCCTGCCGACAGCTACGGGTACGCCAATACCTACCCCCACAGCCACGGCCACGCCCGTCATTCCCCACCTCTATGTCACAGGGGCACACATCAGCGTTGGCAATTGGTCGCCCGACAGCCAATGGCTGCCCTACTGGCTCTCCACCGTTGAGGACCTGGCCGATCTGGATGCCTACACCAACCCCGGCGGGACGCTGCACCTGCTCCACAGCGGCAGCAAGGAAAGCTGCGCCCTGACCCAATTCCAACGTACCCCCGGCGGCCAGATGGACCTGGCCTGGGACGAGGACAACAGCCTGATTGTCCGGGATAGAGAAAACGAGGTGCAGTGGCAGGGCCAGCCCTGCCAGCCCGATTCTTTTGTGCAGTTGGCCGAACCGCCACCCCCACCGGCTGACCCCTACGAGTCGAGACGGGTATCGCCCGACGGCCGTTTTCAGGTCACGCTTGAACTGGTAGACGAAGAAGCCGACCATTGGCACACGATGTTGACGACAATACGGGATGAGGCGGGGGTGGAAGTAACGGCCGTTAGCTGGCGCATCCAGGGCAGCTTCGAGGAAGGCAATCCGGGCGGCGAGTGGCTAAGCCCTACCCAATTCCTGATCCACCACACTGAGGATGGCCCCCTGCTGCTGGATACCAACCGGCCAGGGCAGGTCAGTAACGTTCAGATTGACCTGTTTGGCCGGGTGCGGCCAGCATCTGACCGCGGCATAGCGGCTATGCCAGGCCCCACACCAGACAGTTTTTATCTACTGCTGCTCAGCAACCCCTCTCTTACTGCCCAGATACAGCTCTATCACGCCAGCAGTGGCCTGGTCGAAACCTTACCCTATTATCGCTCTGCCTGGCCGCCCTTTTCACCCGACGGCCAATGGCTGTTGCTGTATGAAAGAGATAGTAATGATTTGTGGACGCGACGGGTGACTGACGTAGATGGAGAGTGGCAGTTGCCGGCCGATGGCATGATCGGCGGCTATAGTTGGAACGACGACGGCACCGAGATAGTGATAAGTGAATTCCAGCAAGTAACGTGGCAGACTTTTCCTGAAGGAGAGATCATTGGCCAGTGGTCAGTTGCCCCGTTCCATACGTTTGTTCGGACCTGGTATCGTTTGTCGCCGGATGGTCGCTTTCTGGCAGCGACCGCAGCCACAGAGGATATGAGCTGGTATACCCACGCCCTATTCCTCTTTGACCGGGATGATGGCTGGTAAACGTATGGAAATGAGTTCCTGGGCTATCGCTTCAGCTATCCGCCGCAGGCCAGAATCAGAACCCAGGGCGTGACCGGCGTCGGTGATTACGAACGTGTGTTAAACCGGCCCCTTTCGAGCTACCAGGCTGGCTGTTGGTTTGACTCCAGTTGTCTCCTCACTGTGAACCAACTCAAAATCGACAAAAGCAGCCTCTAACTCACCCGGCAGCAGGTAATAGTCAGCCTCACTCTCGGTGCCCGGCGTGCGGATGAAGGTTTCAAAGAGCAGCCAGCCACCTGGCTTGAGCGCCTGCCGGTAGATGGGGAAGGTGGCCCGCTCTAAAAAGCGGAAATTGAGAATGACGTCAAAACTGTGGGGTGGGAACCAGGGCTGGGATAGATCGTAAACGGCCGTTTCCAACCCTACCCCCTCCTGCAACGCCTGCGTCCGCGCCAGGCGCAGCCCCACTTCGGCAATGTCCAGGGCCACCACGTGCAGCCCGCGCCGCGCCAAAACCAGCCCGTTGACGCCCACCCCGGCCGCCCCATCCAGCGCCAGCCCGCTGCTGGGCAGGTGGGACAGATAAGCCAGCAGCAGGTCTCGCGGCGGGCTGTCGAGCCACCGCTGCCCCTCCTCGGCGTACCGTTTGTTCCATTTGAGGCTGTCCGGATGCGTCATATTGGCTAGTATACCATAAGCAGTTACGCGGAGTGACACAGACCTGTCCTGAGCAACGCCGAAGGAGGACCGCAGAGTTTCACGGAGAAAAGCGGAGAAAAACTCTGTTTCTTTGCTCCTCTGCTCCTCTGCGTCAAAAATTAACCCACAGCGTGACCATATGGCGCAAACTTTGCGGAGTAACGCCGTATTGCGTAACCTGAGAGAACTACGGAATACGCAATACGGAATACGAAATACGGAAAAAGTTACTTGATCCATTCCCTTTATGATAGAATGTTATCTAAAATAGATAAGACAAACTACTTCAAGGAGCGTCAGGATGTCAGTTACACTTAAATCCAGTGAAGTTCAGCAAAACTTTGGTCGTGTCATTGACCAGGCAATGTTTGAAAACGATGTTATTGTGGAACGATATGGTGAGCCACGAGCCGCTATCGTGAGCTATCATCGCTATAAACAACTCATGCAAATAGAGGCAAAATCCCGGCAGCCACATCTCGTGCCGCCGGACGATTCGCAAGAGGCCCAACAGCAGGGGCTGGCGCTGGCCGCTGAGGTGCGCCAGCAACTGCGGGACAAGCTAGATGGCTCGTTAGAAGAAGTAATGGCTTCTTTACGAGGGCGTTGATGGTCATCATAGATACGGATGTATTACTGCTGGCATTCGCTTTTCATAATGACCAACGGCAAGAAACCAACGCACGCTTTTTGCAAGAGGTGCAAGCCGATTCACCAGCCATCACGATATATACCCTGATGGAACTACTGGGAAAGTTGTCTTTCAACCTGTCCGCAGAGCAGTTGGATGCCTGGCCTTCCTGGCTGCTCGATGCCTACCGGCTTACCGTTATCTGGCCGGCGCAACCTGACACGCCTCTCAGCACGGCGACATTTCGGGATGAAATTTTTACCAGGCCCTTTGCCCGGATGCGTGCCGTGAATATGCCTTTCATGGATTCGCTGATTCTCAATCTGGCAGAACGCACGCCACAAGCAGTTTGTTTCGTTAGCTGGAATGCCCGCCATTTTCGAGACAAATCAACACTACCCGTTTTTACACCAGCCCAATACCTTAAGTGAAAAGCCTGCTGCGTGGTGTAAACGTAACTTAACCGTTACTTAGGCGCACAGATACGGCCGTTGCTTTCAGGTACACTAGGGGCATGAACGAGCAACACGATACCCGCCCCAATCGCCCTGTGAGCTACGTCGGCCCGGCCGGCCCGGCCCCCGCCGCCCCCCAAAAAGGGAGCGGCTGCGGTGGCTGCCTGGGTCGCGCCATTCTGCTGGGCATTTTGCTGCTGGTTATGCTCGGTTTTGGCGGCACGGTCGCGGCCGGCACCTACCTCTACGCCACCTTCTCCGCCGAAATCGAAGAGGGTATCGCCACCCTGGAGCAGGCCCGCGACCGGGAAACGTTTGAAACAACACGCATCCTGGACCGCAACGGCGACCTGCTCTGGGAAATTTTCGGCGAAGGCAAACGAACGGCCGTTCCCCTGGAACGCATCCCCCCTCATCTGATTCAGGCCACCGTCGCCGTGGAAGACGGCACCTTTTACGAGAACATCGGCCTGGATGCCCCCTCGCTGGTGGCCGCCCTCATTGCCAATCTACGCAACCCCGACCAGCGGCCGATGGGCGGTAGCACCATCACGCAGCAGTTGGTGCGCCACATCGTGTTTGATTATGAGGAACGAACGGCCGTTTCCTACGAGCGCAAAACCAAAGAAATCATCCTGGCCTGGATGATGAACCGGGAATACAGCAAAGACGAAATCATGGCGCTGTATCTCAACGAAATCTACTACGGCAACCTGGCCTACGGTATCGAAGCCGCCGCCGAAACCTACTTTGGCAAATCGGCCGTTGACCTGACCCTGGCCGAAGCCAGCTTTTTGGCCGCGCTGCCCCAAAGCCCGGTGGATCTCAACCCCTACACCAACTTTGAAGGGGCCAAATCCCGCCAATGGCTGGTGCTGAATCTGATGGCCAACAAAGGTTACGCCACCCGCGAGCAGATCATGGAAGTTTTCCAGGAGCCGCTGGAACTGGTGCAGCCGGAAGTCAGCCTGGTCGCCCCCCACTTTGCCGTCTACGTGCGCCAGCAGCTTGAGCAGCAGTTTGGGGCCGACATGGTAGCCAACGGCGGCCTGCGCGTCACCACCAGCCTCGACCTGCGCTACCAACGGCTGGCTGAGCAACTGGCCCGTCAGCATATTGATGCCGTTGGCCCCGAACACAACATGACCAACGCCGCCCTGGTCGCCATGCAGCCGCGCACCGGCGAGATTTTAGCCATGTTGGGCAGCGTCGATTACCAGGATGATAGCATAGACGGCCGTGTCAACGTCACCCTCTCCCAGCAGCAGCCGGGCAGCGCCATCAAGCCGCTGACCTACGCCGCCGCTCTCTCCCCCCGGCCTGATGCCGAACCGGCCTGGACCGCCGCCGATATTTTGTGGGATGTCGAAGTAGAGTATCCTCAACTGGACGGCCAGACCTATGCCCCGCGCAACTACGACCGCGGTTTTCGCGGCCCGGTGCGCGTCCGCAGCGCCCTGGCCAACAGCTACAACGTGCCCGCCGTTCTGCTGCTGCAAGATATTGGCGTCAACCGGCTGATCGAAGTCTCCCGCCAGATGGGGGTGCAATCCTTCCGCGACGCTGACCGCTACGGCCTGGCCCTGACGCTGGGGGGTGGGGAATTGACGCCGCTGGAGTTAACGGCCGCCTACGCCGTCCTGGCCAATGAGGGGCAGCGCGTCCCGCCCGTCTCCATTTTGCGCGTAACGCGGGCCAATGGCGAACTGCTGTATGAGCATCAGCCCGAAGCAGCCGTCGAAGTGATTGACCCCCGCGTCGCCTTCCTCATTAGCGACATCCTCGACGACGACAACGCCCGCGTCCCGGCTATGGGGCGCGACAATCCGCTGGCCCTGCCCTTCCCCGCCGCCGTCAAAACGGGCACGACCAACGACTTCCGCGACAACTGGACGGTCGGCTACACACCCAGCCTGGTCGTCGGCGTCTGGACGGGCAACACCGACAACAGTGAGATGATCAACATCAGCGGCCTGGATGGGGCCGCCCCGCTCTGGTCGGATTATATGATCGCCGTCTACAACAGCCGCGATCTGGTGCAAACGCTGGGGCTAGACCCTGGCCTGCTGCCGGAGACGTTTGACCCGCCGCTCGGCCTGGAGCGACGGCCGATTTGCAACCTCAACAACATCACCATCGGGGCTACCGAATGCACCCCCGGCGGCCAGGAATGGTTCCTGGAAGCAGACGAGGGCGTGACGCCCACGCCCACCGTCGCCCCCGACAGCGTTGCCTGGGAGCAGCTGGAACCAGCCGTCTGGCGGATGCCGGCTGTGGCCCTGGCCCCGCCTGAGCCGGAATTGATCGCTGCCCTGGACCGGGATGATGACGCGCCGCCGCCCCAATTGTTCTGTCACTTTGCACAGGGAACGGCCGTTGACCTCCTACCTCCCGAAACTGAGCTGCAACTATTCCTGGCCCCGCCGCGCAACCCGCAAAGCCTCAAGGCCGCCCACGAGTTCGCCCAGGCCAACGACCTGGCCATTCTGCCCACCGAAAGCTGTACCGAAGAGATTCTGGCCGCAGCCCAAACCATCAGCGATGTGGCCATCTACCGCATTACCAGCCCCAAGCATGGCGACAAGGTAGATGGGGTCATTCCCATTGTAGGCACGGCCAGTTTCAACCCGGCCGAAGTCGAGTTCTACAAAATTGAGCTGGGTATTCCCCAGGAAGGCTCTAACGAGATCAACTGGGTGACGCTGGGCGATACCCACAACACCCCCGTCGTCAACGGCACGCTGGAGATGTTCCACGCGGCCGGCCTGCCCCCCGGCGACTACTTCCTGCGCCTCATTGTGGTCAAGGACAGTAACTACGTGGGCGAACCCTACACCATCCGGGTCACACGCGAATAGAAGACTACAAAAGGGATGCCGGCATCCCTTTTGTAATCTTCTGATAATAACTTTTTCATCCTTCTGTTATCTTCTCCCGCTATACTCTATACTGAAAACCACATACAAATGGCGCGTAGTGCGTAGTGCGTAACGCAACTTTCCACGTACCACGCACTACGCAATACGAAATACGCAACACGTTGGAGTAAACCCATGTTGATCAAAAAGAAAAGCGGGCTAGAAATACCATCCTCTGAAATCACCCCGGAGCATCTGTACCGGTCGCGGCGGCAGTTTATGAAAGGGGCCGCCGCGCTGGGACTGCTGGCCGGCCTGGCTGCCTGCCGGCCGGGCGGCAATGCCCCCCGCGGCCGCGCCCCGGTGGCCGATTTGGAGGCGATTGAGCCGGGATCGGTCGGCGCCGCCAGTGATGAACTGGGTGATGAGTTGACTAATTTCTGGGAAATCATAACCTACAACAATTTTTACGAGTTCACGACGGATAAAACTGGCGTGGCCGGCATGTCCGCCGCTTTACAAACCTCCCCCTGGGAAATTGAAGTGGGTGGTCTGGTAAACAATCCCGGCGTCTATGATGTGGATGATTTGCTTCGCCTCTTTGACGAAGAGGAACGCATCTACCGTCTGCGCTGCGTGGAAGCCTGGTCGATGGTCATTCCCTGGCTAGGTTTTCCCCTGAGCAAGCTGCTGGAACGGGTAGAACCGACCAGCGCCGCCCGTTACGTCCGCTTTGAAACGCTCTACGACGCGGCCCAGATGCCCGGCCAGCGGCGCGGCACCTATGAGTGGCCCTATGTCGAAGGATTGCGTCTGGATGAGGCGATGCACGATCTGACTATTTTGTCTACGGGGTTATACGGCCGTTCCCTCCTCCCCCAGAACGGTGCCCCCATCCGCCTGGTTGTGCCCTGGAAATATGGCTTCAAGAGCATCAAATCCATCGTCAAGATCGAACTAGTAGCCGAGCAGCCCACCTCCCTCTGGATGGCCGCCGCCCCGCACGAGTACGGCTTTTACGCCAACGTCAACCCCAGCGTCAGCCACCCCCGCTGGTCTCAGCGCTCCGAACGGCGCATTGGCGAACTCGGCCGGCGCGACACCCTCATGTTCAACGGCTACGAGGAGCAGGTAGCCCACCTGTACGCCGATATGGACCTGCGCGAAAACTTCTAAATGATTAATTTCTGAATTGCTGAATTGTTGAATGGCTAATGAAACCGACCAGCCACCCATTAACCATTCAGTAATTCACCAATTCACCAGTTAATTATTCTCCTTAATCTATGACAAAACAAGCTCTTCAACTCGTGGTCCACATTGGCGCGTTGCTGCCGCTGGCGCTGCTGCTGTGGGATTTCTGGTGGGGCTACCTGAGCGCCGACCCGATTCGTGAGGCGATTTTGCGAACGGGCAAACCGGCGCTGGTGCTGTTGGTCCTCTCGCTGGCCTGTACGCCGCTCAACACGCTCTTTGGCTGGAAACAGTTGCTTCCCTTACGCAAACCGTTGGGGCTGTATGCCTTCATGTACGTTTGCCTCCACTTGAGCATCTTTGTGGCCATTGATTACGGCTTCAACTGGGACCTGCTGCGCGAAGATTTGTTTGAGAAGCGGTATGCCCTGGCCGGCTTTGCCGCTTTTCTACTGCTGGTGCCGCTGGCGGCCACGTCTAGCCGCTGGGCCATGCGAAAGCTGGGTAAGAATTGGAAGCGACTGCACCGGCTGGTCTACCTGGCCGGTATTTTAGCGGTGGTCCATTACCTCTGGCTGGTGAAGGCCGACTATGCCCAACCGCTGCTCTTTGCCGCTGTTTTGGCCGCGCTGCTGCTGCTGCGCCTCAAACCGATCCGGCAGCAAGTAGCCAATTGGCACCGTTGAGGACGGAGGACCGAAGACGAAGGACCGACCAAACGTCTTCCGTCTTCCGTCCTTCGTCCTCGGTCACAAGTTAGAAGGGCCAGATGATTGGGACCAGTATCAGGCTGATGATCAAAAAGAGCAGCATCAGCGGCCCGCCGACCTTCATATAGTCGGTAAATTTGTAGCCGCCGGCCGTCAGAACCATCAGGTTGGTGGTCGTGCCAATAGGGGTCAGGAAGGCGGTGGAGGCACTGACGGCCACTACCATCAGCAGCGGATGGGGAGCAATGCCCATTTCTAGCGCCGCTTGCAGCACGATGGGAGCCACCAAAACAGAGGTGGCCGTATTGTTGATGACCTGGCTGAACGAGGCGGTCAAGACAAAAACGCCGGCCATCAGCGCCAACGGGCTAATGGCTCCTAAAGTAGCTACCAATCCCGAAGCCATCAATTCGGCCCCGCCGGTGACGTTTAGGGCGGTACTCATGGGAATCATGGCCGCAATCAGGACCACGCTTTGCCAGCCGATGGAACGGTAAACCTGGCCCACTGACAGGCAGCCGCCCAGCACCATCGCTACAGCGGCAATGATGGCAGCCATTACCGTGGGCACAACGCCTGTGACCATCATCGTGACCATGCCGACCAGCACCAGGATGGCAAAAAAGGAGCGGGGGCTGAGTTCCACAATCTGCCTTGACAGGGATTCAGGGCTGCCCGTGACCACAAAGTTACGGGACTCATTTCGCAGCAGGTCGATGTCGTCCCAACGGCCGCGTATCAGCATCATATCCCCAAATTTTAGCTTGACGTTGGACCCCATGATTGCCTTGTCGCCGCGCCAAATGCTGAGTACCTGTACCTTGAACTTTTCGGCAAAGCGGACCTCGGCCAAAGAACGGCCGATATATTGGGAACGCGGTGTCAGCAAAACCTCGGCCACGCCTATCTCCGTAGAAAGTAGCTCATGGGATAGGGCTTCACTCCCTTCCTCCACCTCTTGTACGCCCAGATTATACTTGATGGATAGCCGCCGTATGTTCAAGCTGTTGCCCTTGACCAGCAGCCGATCCTGGCTGCGAATCACCGTATGGGCACCGGGGACCGGTGTCGGACCGCTTTCAGGCTGTAACTGGCCTATTTGCTGGCGAATCGTGCGTAGGCGTCCGCCACTGGCAGGCTCATCCGGCTCAACACCCTGGCCCCGGTCTATCCGCAGCACGGCTATGTTGTAATCACGGCCCAGCGCGGCTTCTTCCAATGTTTTGCCCACCAATGGTGAAGCCTGCCGCACGCGCAGGTAAAACAGATTTTCAGGCAGGCTAAACGTGGTGGCAAATTCGCCCATAGATTGGGTCAGATCAACGGGGCGCTGGTCGGCGTTGCGCTGGGGCAGCAGTTTGCGCCCGATGAAGCTCATGTAGGCGACGGTACACAGCAGTAGCGGGAGGCCAATGTAGGCGTACTCAAAGTAGCCGAAGGGCCGGTAGCCCGCGCTGTCGAGGGCGTTGGCGACGACGATGTTGGGTGGCGTACCGGTTAGAGTCAGCAGACCGCCGGTGTTGGCGGCGAAGGCAAGCGGCATCAGGAATTTGGAGGGGACGCTGCCGATGCGCCAGGAGGCGGCCACGACGGCGGGCAGCAGGGTAGCGACGGTGCCGGTATTGCTAATGAAACCGGAAAGCACGGCCGTTCCCCCCATCAACACCACCAGCAAACGAACTTTACTGCTGCCGGCCAGTTGCAACACCTGGTTGCCCATCCAGGCCGTCACGCCCGTGCGTGACAACCCTTCGCCCACCACAAACAGGGCCGCAATCAAGATAACGGTGGAATCGCTAAAACCGGCCAGGGCCTGATCGGCCGTTAGTATACCGGCCAGAAAGAGGGCCAGCAGCGACATCACCGCCACCAGGTCGGAACGCAGCTTGCCGTGAATAAAGAGCAGGATGGTGAGAATTAAGATAACGAAGGTTATGGTCATCGGAACTCCTCGGCCACTGGAGTGCCAGCAGCCTTGCTGGCGGCAGTCCGGCTAGGAAACCAGCACGCCGCTTTGCCCAATATAAAGCATACCTATCCTGGGCACACAAACAAGCGACAAAAGTCACCTTTTTAGCATGTTACTTTTTCAGGGTGTCTGGTCTAAAGCCAGGAAGCGCTCCAAGATGTTGGCCCGCCATATGTAGCGCAGGAGCCAGGCCCAGAAGACGGCCACGGAGCCTAAAAAGAGGTAATCGACAATCGCGAGGGGGATGAGGTCGAAGAAGCTGCGTAAGTCGGCGAGGGACAGGACGACCAGGAAGGCAATGCCCAAGACCACGGCCAGACGAAACGGCCGTTTATCACCACTCAAGCTGCTACCACCCGTCCACCATTCATTGGGCGGCTCCACAAACGGCACCAGCAGCAGGCCGCAAAAGATGATAAACGTCGTCAGGGCGGCCTGGGCCACAATCAGCGGATTGGCCGGGATGCCCGGCTGCCCAATCAGCAGATCGCGCACCATGAACGCCTGGTGGGCATAGAGGAAGTAAACCAGGTAAACGCCCAGGGCCACCGTGCCCAGCGACAGAGCGGCCGGCACCACAAAATGGATGAGCTGGCGCACCAACCGGTCCCGATGGGGCGGCATACCGGGCCGCGCCCAGGCCGCCAGGGCAAAGGCCGGAATGCCCACCGTCCACAAGGTGAGCATGGCGTTGTGTTTGGGCGTGAAGGGGAAACCGGCAGCAACGGCCGTAGTAATAATCAGTAGCGCCGCGTACAGCACCCGCGTCAGGAACAGCTTGAGTACGCCCTGCATCCCGTTGATGATGCGCTGCCCTTCCTTAAAGGCGTGGGGCAGGGCGCTGAACGCATCTTTCAGCAGCACAATATCGGCTACGCCGCGAGCCGCCTGGCTGCCGCTCTCCATAGCGATGCCCAGATCGGCCCGCTTGAGGGCCAGCACGTCGTTCACGCCATCGCCGATCATAGCCACAAAACGGCCGTTTGCCTGCAACAGTTTGACCAACTCTTCTTTCTGGTGGGGGCTGATACGGCCGAATATCGAGGCTTCTACCGCTGCCTGATTGCGCTCCGCTTCCGACATGCGCTCCAGTTCCGGGCCGGAGACCAGATAGTCGCCGGTGGGGATGCCCGCCTGTCGCACCAGCGCGGCTACCGTGTCCGGATTGTCGCCAGAAATGACCTTCAGTTCGATGCCGGTGGCGGCGAAGCTGTCAAGCGTTTCGCGGGTGTCAGGGCGCAGCACGTCGCTAAAACTGACCACGCCCATCAATTCCAGATTGGGCGGTAGTTGGGCCTGTCCGTTACGGCTGAACGCGTTTTCCTGATAGGGGGCGCGGGCGAAGTAGAGGACGCGCAAGCCCTCGGCGCTCCATTCTTGCAGCAGATCGGTTGTGGCAGAAACGGCCGTTTCGTTCAGATGGGGCTGTAACATTTCCGGCGCGCCCAGGACGTAGGCTTGGGGGTGGGGATTATGGGCCAGGGCCAGCGCGCTCCATTTCCGCTCCGAGGAGAAGGGGACTTCGGCCAGAATCGGTTGGGGATCGGCGGGCAGGGCCTCGGCCAGGGCTTCGGTGGTGCGGTTGCCGGCGGGGGTGCTGGCAGCGTAGACGGCTAACGTCTGGCGTAGACTTTCTTCGTCGGTGTAGGGCAACGGCCGTATCTGGTTCAGTTCGATCCGGTTGGCCGTCAGCGTGCCCGTCTTGTCCAGGCAGAGGACATCCACGTTGCTCAACAGCTCGACGGCGTTGGCCTGCTGCACCAGCGCCCCCTGGCCCACCATCCGCACCGCGCCAATGGCGTAGGCTACGGCGATGGTCAAAAACAGCCCGTTGGGGATGAGGCCCACAATGACCACCGACATCTGCACCAGTTCCACCAGGGTAATGTCGCGCACGGCGGCCGTGACCAGCATCAGCATCTGGAAGTAGAAGGCGATGACCAGCAGCAGCCGGATAACCAGGTTGATCTGCTTTTGCAGCGGCGTGTAGACGCGACGGAAGGCCCGCGCCCCTTCGGTAATTTCGTAGGCCAGGCTGTCGGCCCCCACTTTTTGGGCTTCGTAGAGGGCGGTGCCTGTAACCACAAAGCTGCCAGAGTAGACGGGATCGCCGGCCTGTTTGCCCACCAGATCAGATTCGCCGGTCAGCAGAGATTCGTCGACTTCGATACGGCCGTTGCCCACCAGTTCGCCATCAACCACCACCTGATCCCCCGGCCCCACGCGCAAAATATCCCCCACCACAATCTCGGAGGGGTCGATGGTGCGCTCCTGCCCCTCCCGCACCACCAGCGCTTTGGGCCGCGTCAGAATGGCGATACGGTCCAGCGTGCGTTTGGCCCGTACCTCCTGTACCACACCTACCAGCGTATTGGCCAGCACCACCCCCACCGACACCAGCGCATCGGACACCCGCCCCATGAGGATAAGGGCGGTGCCCAGGCCAAACAGAACGTAGTTGATAAAGGTAAAGACGTTTTCGCGCAGAATCTGGGCGTAGGAGCGGCTGGTGTGCAGCGGGGCATCATTGCCCTGCCCGGCGGCACGGCGGGCTAATACTTCTTGTTCGCTGAGTCCGTGGATGGGTTGCATATTGCGTGTTGCGTGTTGCGTATCACGTATTGCGTATTGCGTAGTGCGTAAGGGGTTTCCAGCTACGCAATACGGAATACGCACTACGTGCTATTCTCGTACCAGGGTAACAGACCCGATTTCCATATCAATTTGAATGGTGAGCAGGGGGCCGCTGCCGGGGGCGGCGTAGATACGGCCCATTTGTTCCCATTCACCGACGGTCATCAGGTCGTCCAGGTCGTGGTTGAAGATGACGCGCACGGCCGTTTCTTCGGGAATGACCAGGCGCACGCTGCTGAGGCCGGCCCGGAGATTGACGTGGGCGTCCTGCTGCAGCGGCCCATTGAAATTGAGCAAAAAGGTGCCCGCACCGCCCACAAAATCGAAGCGGGTGAAGTTGGCGTAGCCCAGGCCATCCAGCCGCACAGTCGAGCCGCCCGTATTATAGGTCAACTGCTCCATTAAAACAGGGTTAAGGCTGGTAAATTTAATGTCAGAATCGGCCGGACCTTCGCGGATGGTCAACCGCTGCAAAGGTACGCCGCTGAGGTCGAGGTAGCTGTGCTGGTTGCCGCCCTGAATGGTCAACCACAGCGGGAACTGGCCCAGCCCCAGGTCCCAATCGTTGACCGCCCATTCGGAGGGGATGATGTGGTCGGGCAGCCGCTCCTGGGCGATGGTCAACCGGCTGCCGTCGTCGCTGCGGCTAATGGTGGGTTCCCATTCGGCCACATTGTAGCGGACGGTGCCGGTAATGAGCCGGTCGGCCCCGCTGCTGAGATTGAGCTGGCCGGTTTGCAGGGTGAGGGTGAGGGCTACGGCCGTATCCAGCGTGGGGTAAGGTTCGTCGATAACGGCCGTTTCAATTGGCCCCACCTGAGTCTGGCGCGGCATTTCGGGGATGTCAACGGCCGTCTGGCAGGCCACCACGGCCAGGCTCAGCCCCAAAATAGACAGCAACAACAACCAGATCACTCGCACAACTTCTTCTCCGCTTTTCTCTGAGTAACTCCGCATAACAATTAATGAATACGTCTGATAATACTGCTTCTTCTGTGAAGAGACCAGACCTGTTTCTGCCAGCGTCATATTGTGCTAGACTATCGTCAGGCAAGCCATGCAATTGGCGGCTGCAGTACACCCGCAGCCGCGTTCACCCATGACAATTGAGCCGAAAGCGAAGCAACTCTCTTATAGTCGCCTGTACCGACGCGCTCTGTGTATCTACCCTACAATATCGAACGGGCTATTGCCCTGGCAGCGGAGATGGCGATGTCGGAACTGGAACCGTATGCAATGGCGTTGCGAACGGCCGTTTATTGGGGTCGCCAGTAAATTTTGCCCCTCACCCCGACCTATGGTATCCTGTCTCGCGGAGGAACAGGCAACTATGATCCAGATCAACAACGTTGGCAAAGTATACGGCCGTAGCCACTGAAGAAATCGGCCGTTGTTGGGTTGCCATCTGCGAGCAACAACCATACTCTCGTTGTTAGCGAGAGTCCAACAGCAAATGAAAAAAAGCAAACGCGGGCTAAACGCTCTTTAGAAAACGCGAATCAAACGCGGGTAATGTATTCGCCAGAACTGGTGTTAACCTTGATCCGGTCGCCTTCCTGGACAAAGAGGGGGGTCTTGACCTTGAGGCCGGTGTCCGTAATGATCTCTTTGGTTGCCCCGGTAGCCGTGTCACCGGCGACGGCGTTCTCAGCCTCGACCACATCAAACTCCATTGTCAGCGGCAGTTCATAATCCAGCACCTCGCCTTCGTATAGGAGTAGGTCTAGTTCCATATTTTCGCGCAGGTATTTTTCCTGGCCGGCAAAGGTGTCGTGGCTGACAAATTTCTGCTCGTAGGTATCGGTATCCATGAAGACGTAGAAACGGCCGTCATCATACAAATATTGGAAGGTCTGGCTCTCCAAACGCACATCCTCCACCCGGTCACCGGAGCTAAAGGTCATTTGCAAATTGGAGCCGGTGCGCACGTTACGCACGCTGACCCGGATCGTAGCCTTGCCCCGGCCCGGTTTACTGTGGCTATATTCTGTCACCTTATACAGTTCGCCGTCCTGCAAAAAGGTCGTGCCCCGGCGTAATTGATTAACATCGATCATGGTTTTCTCCTAACGTTGAATTTTATGGTTGCGGGTGGCGGGTAGCAGGTGGCGTTTTGCTCGTTACTCGCTACTCGCCACCCGCTACTAGTTTACGCAAACGGATCCGCACTGGAACGGCGCGTATACCATAGCACCAGCATGGTCGAACCGGCCAGCAATAATAGCCCCCCAATAAACCAGAGCAGGTCAGCCAGCGGCGTAACGCTGCTCAGACTAAAATTGCCTAACTCAATGACGAGCATCATAGGCTAATCTTATCATACTCTAGGGAGGGCAGGCAATGAAAGAGCAGGTTACGTGGAGAAACAAAAAATAAGCACACAACCCGGTGATTTCCACTCTATGGCTTTGTTATCCGACATCAGTTAAGCGTCTGGGCCAGATAGTCGTCAATCTGGCTACGGGTCATCAGGCCGAAGTGAACGGCCGCTACCGCACCCTCCCGATCAATAAAGTAGGTTGTAGGGAAGTTAGAAACGCCATATTGCCGGGCAATACGGCCGTTTTCATCCAGCAACGGCGTAAAAGACAGACCCATCTGGTCATAGAAGAAGCGGCTCACCAACTCCGGCGATTCCTGAAAATTGACCGCCAAAATCACCAAATCTTCATCCTGATATTCTTCATAAGCCGCTTGTAGCTCTGGCATTTCTACGCGGCAGGGTGGGCACCAGGTGGCCCAGAAATTGATAATGACCGGCCGGCCGCGAAAATCAGCCAGCGTCGCCACATTACCGCTCAAATCAGGCGCGAAAAAATCATAAGCCATGTCGCCAATCTGTAAAGGGCCTTGTCCTTCGGCCAGTGGGGCCAGGGCCGACTGCGCCGGTGCGCCAAATTGGGGCACCTGTTGCAGCGTTGTCTCTTGATTCCTGTCAAGCAGTTGGTCAAACAGGCTGCCCCCAAAAAGAAACATCGCCAAGGCCAAGCCCAGGGCCACAAACCCCAGCAACATCAGCAGCGGATTGCCGCCACTTTCAGGCTCGTCAGACAAGCTTTCCTCGATCTCGTTCTCAATTAAATCATTCATAGGGTTCAGAAGTTCGCGGGGTTTACCGTAAAACGTAATGCGTAAGGTCTCTCTGGTTATGTTTTACGTCTTACGTTTTACGCATCACGCCACTAATTGCCAAACAAACCAATCAAGTAAGATTCGGCAACAGCGATATATTCATAAAGCCAATCAGGGATCAGGTTGTTGAAGTAGGCCATCTGTGCTTCAAGCATCAGAATGCCGATGATGATAAAGAGCGCACCACTGATCAATTGGGTGCTGTGCAGGTAAACGGTCTGCCGCCGCTCCTTGCTACTGGTGAGGGTCCACAGGGCCGCCCCTAAAACCGCAAAGGCCAGGAGACCGATTTCTTGAACGGCCGTATAGCGAAGCCCGTCAAACATGGCAAAATTCCAGTAGGCATACTGGGTCGCCGCCGCCAAAATGCGCCACGCAGCCAGCGCCCACACCAGCGCCACCACAAACATATGCGTATCCCATTGCCAGCCCTTGCCCCGCAGCACACGCCAGAACCAACTGTCACGGCTGCTGCGACCAAACCAGACCGAAACTAACAGCAAAGGCAACCCCAGCCCCAGCGTATAGATAAAGAGCAAAAACATACCCTGTAAAGCCGAGCCAGTCTGTGCCGCCAGCCCCATCACCGAACCCAGAATAGGGCCAATGCAACCGGTCCAGCCCACCGAAAAAGTAAGACCAAAAGCAAACGAGCCGCGTACGGTTGCGCTTTGAGGCACCAGGCTGTTTTGGGCCATGCCAGCAAAACCGACGCCCAACAGCATCATCACACCAAAAATGAGGATAAAGCTGCCGCCGATCAGCAGAATAAGCTGTTGGTTTTGCAGTAATACTCGCCCCAAAGCAAAGCCAACCGCACCAAACAGGCTAAAAGTAACGCCCATGCCGGCCATAAAAGCGATGGTATTGGCAGCTATGCGGGAACGGTCGCTTTGAAAGGCAAAAGCGAAGTAGGCGGTCAAAACAGGCAGGGTGCAAGGGGAGACAAAACTTAGTATCCCGGCGGCAAAGGCCAAAATGGCCAGAATCGCAAAGGGTTGGGTCTGAATACCTACCACAAAGGCACTGCTACTGCCGGTATCCGGCTGAAACAGAGAGCCAATAACAATGATCAGAACAACCGCGACAGCTACCGCCAGCAGCAAACGCTGCGTTAGAGAAAGGGCGCGTAGTGGTTCTGGTAATTTTAAGTCAGTCATACCTGTCTCCGGTTAAGAAAGTTGCTTGCGTTCACTTTGATAGATGGTACGAAGCAAGCTGTTCTTACCCGTTACGCCCTATTCTTGCTCATCATTCTGCTCATCTTGCAGCACTTGCTGCATTAGACGAATGTCTTGGAGCAGGTTGCGCTGGCGCACGACCAGACTGAGGACGTAGATCATACCAACGACCCACATCACTATGTAGGCCAATATTAAGTAATCATTAAAGCGGTTCGCTTCGGCCGGCATGGTCTGCAACAAAAAGGCGGCCATAGTGGCAAATAGAGCAATCATCAGGTAGATCCTCCTTGCAGCCGTTGCAGCACCTGACTTTTGAGTAAATCGGCGCGGTCCATCAGCTTTTGCAGCCGGACGCGATTGACCAGCCAGGCAGAATATAGGAGTGAAAAGGCGACCACGTTTAATATCAGCACCGAGCGCATCTGAGCCTCAACACCAGGTCCGTCAAACTCTTGCAAACCTTCGGCGGCACCCTGGGCCGATTCCAGCGTGCCGCCAAACACGACGGGATGAATGTCGCGTAAGAAACGCACACTCAGGTAGGATAGGATGACGGTTACAAAGGCCACGATAACGTAAACGGCCGAAAATCGGCGACGTTTATCGGGATCATCAATTGCGCCGCGCAGCATAAAATAGGCCGCATAGCTGAGCCAGGCCACCGTCACCAGCGTCAGACGCGGACTCCAAATCCACCAGGTGTTCCAGGCTGGTCTGCCCCAGACCGAGCCACTGACAATAGCCATGGTTAAAAAGACCAGTCCAATCTCGACCGAGGCAACAGCATACGTGTCATATTTAGCGTGGCGGCGGCGTAAATAAAGCACGCCTGAAATGAGGGCCACAAAAAAGGCCACCGAGCCAACCCAGGCCGACCCTACGTGAAAGTAGAAAATACGCTGCACGTTGCCCATTGAGCGCTCTACCGGCGCGTAGAAGAACACGGCTACGAGCGCTACCAGCAGCACAATGACGGCTGACCAATTCAAAATACGGACTGTGCGGTTTGTTTTTGCCAATTCCATCGTTAACCTCATGTCGTAATGCCTATTACGCAGTTCTCTCTAAGTTACGCAATACGAAATATGCTTTGTCAATTGCCTTTCGGCAAGTTCCTAAAGAACCATAAGCCATAGGTATTCCCTATTCTAATACATAATTATACGAAAAAAAGCCAATGATCAACATAAGCAGCGTATAAGCGCCCACCAACGACACGCTGCTCTGCACGTTGACCCAGGGCGGTGGTTCAGGCACCACATAAGCGGCAACGGCCGTTGCCGCCGGCAGCACCAACGGCAAAGACAAAGGCAGCAGCAGTGCGGGCAGCAGTACGTCGCGGGTGCGGGCCTGGATGGTCATTGAGGTGATCAACACCCCGGCCGACACGTAGCCCAACGTACCCAGGGCAAGAATAAGCAGCACCGGCGGTCGCCAATACGGCTTATTGAAAAAGACAATGAAAATGACAACCAGGATAGCTTCGAGCGTCAACGAAAAAAGGGTGACGCTGGCCACCTTACCCACGTAGATAACGCTGCGCTCGATTGGAGCCATCAACAGGGCATCCATTGTCTGATTTTCGCGTTCGATGCTCAGAGAGCGGTTCAGACCCAGAATAACGGCCAGCACAATGGTAGCCCAAAGCAAACCGGTAGAGACGGCCCGTGCGGCGGCCAGGTCAGTTTCCAGGGCAAAGTTGAACATAACAACAGTGACCAGCGAAAACATGGTCATGATGCTAAGGGTTTGCCAGGTATGCCGCTCGATGCGTAAATCTTTCCAAATAATGGCCCAAACGGCCGTTCTGAATGAAGTCTGTTCCATAAAATAGTAACCGGGCAACCAGTCAGTTGCGGCCTGCTCTGCCCGTGAATTGGCGATACAAGGCTACCAGCTCATTGCCGCTGATCCCGGCGGATACTTCATGAGCAATACGGCCGTTGTGCAAAAACAAAATACGATCACTAACCGTCAGACTATGTGTCAGATCATGGGTGATCATCAACACAGTGCGCCCCTGCTCCTTTTCGCGTAACAGCAGCCGGTCCAGCAAAGCAACCGCATCCTGGTCCAGGCCGGTGTACGGCTCATCCAGCAGCAGCACCTCTGGTTCGTGGAGCGTGGCGCGGGCAATGGTTAATCGCTGCGTCATGCCGCGTGAAAAACTACTCACCGGGTCCCGCTGGCGTGCCCGCAGACCAACCACCTTTAGTGCCTGTTGTACGCGCTCTTCCCCGTTGTCCAGCCCATAAAGGCGGGCAAAAAAGGTCAAATTCTCGGCTGCGGTTAAGTCCTGATACAGCAGTGACTGGTGCGAAACCAACCCAATATGGCGGCGCACCATGTGGGCATGGCTTGACAGGGGCCAGCCACCCACTTCAACATCTCCCTGATCAGGGCGCAACAAAGTGGCTACAATCCGCATGAGCGTACTCTTACCGGCCCCGTTGGGACCAACCAGCGTCACAAATTCACCGGCCCGGACATGTAAGTTAATGCCTCTCAGTACCGGATTGAGGCCATATTGTTTGATCAATCCCTCGACTCTAATCATGGACTGCTATTGTAGACTTTCCCTCAATAACGGCAAGCAGCGCAGCTAACTTCATAGCCTAAGATGAGAACGGCTTGACGCAGCACGTCATCAGACTCATACTGATAGCGCTTGATTAGGCAGAGACAGGCAGGCCAACCTTGAGCCGTAGTAAGATGTTTGATGAGCGGCACATGGTGGTAGACCAGGTACCATATTGGATAATTGTTATCTGTATGATACAAATAGCTTGTACATAGTACTGCGGTCCTATAAAGTGGTCAAAATGGCGTCAGTTCGGTGGCATTTCTCGACAGGTGCAGCCGTAAAGCACGCTTAGACTTGACGATTTGGCAAGGTCTGGATACTATCAATGCTTAAGAAAAGTCTTACGGGAAGAGGATTTGTTCTTGATAGGTGATACGATTGGACCCTGGCTGCTGGGTATTTCTGCCCTGCTTAGCTTGCTGGTTCTGACATTAATGATTAAGGCGTGGCGCGATATGAAGCGCTCGCCATACTTCTTTATGCGGCGTCAGGCTGAAAAACAGCTACAAAGCTACGCCGCAAAAAGCGTCGTCTTCCTGCTTGTTACGGCCGTTCTCGCTCTCTACACCTGGCAACAACCTGAAACAGATACAACCCTGCGTGTTGCCATCCTCTCTAATACCAAACCCCCTAAAGCCGAAATCATCCAGTTGTTTGCCCAAGATGCTGCTGCTAATCAACTAAATGCCGTGACTGTTGGCGATCTGTTCGCAGAGAATGCGGCTGGTGATTTGTTTGACGCGGCCACCGGGCTAACGATGGTCAGTGAAGGACGTGGGGCATTAGCCGTAACAGAACTACCTGAGCAATATAGTCGGGTACGGCCGTCGGCCGAACTCAACGAAGATACCGCTCTGGGCCAGATCTTCTTTTCCACGGAAGTAGATAGTAACTACAACGCTATCGAACCCCGCTTCATTTTTGGCGAAGGACGCTACCGTCTATACGCTACCTTCTCTTACGATGGCATGGCCGACGGCATGGCCTGGTCCTGGGTCTGGCGTCACAACGGCCAGGTGGTTGATGGCAATAATGAACGCTGGGCCTATGGTACAGATGGCCCCGGTTATATCTTCTACGCCCCCCCGTCCGGCTTCCGCAATGGTGAGTATTCGCTAGAAATCTGGGTCAATGGCGAACTGATGACCCAGGCCACCGCCATTATGAACAGCGCAGCCATTACGGCCGGCAACTGACTCTCTCTCTAATCCCCAAAAGCCAACATCGACCAAAAATTGTCGATAAATATTAATTGGTGAATTCGTGAATTTGTGAATTATTAATGGCATTACTGGCCGCGATCATTAACAATTCAGCAGTTCAACAGTTCAACGATTAATTATTTCTTTTTCCAGTAGTCTGGAAAAGGTAGTTGCTTTCAGGCTGTAAATTCCACTTACAGGCGTTTTAATCACCGTCGGTGGGCGTTGGGGTGGGGTTGATACGCAAGTTCTGGAACGTCAGCCGCCAACCGCCGGGCTGGCCATCGTCGCATGGTTCCAGGCGCAAGCCGGTTATTTCGGGGCTGCCGGCCGCTAACTGCACCGAGTAGGAGATGTCGGGCTGCATGGTGAAATCACCATAGTCAAGCCCCCGGTCGGGCTGGAAACCGGTGAAAAAGCGGTCTTCGCCCCCCTGCCAGCGCACAATCACCTCTACGCCCGGCTCCGGGTTGAGGAAAGCGTCCCAGCTCAGCACTTCGAGGCGCGGGGCTGGTTGCTCGCCACAGACGCGCTCCTGGGTCAGCAGCCGGTAGTTGGGGCGGGTGGTAGGGCTGGGCTGAGGGGTGGGTAATTCTGCCAATAGCGTAGGCGTGGGTGTAGGCGTATCCGATTCGGGGGGAGCAACGGCCGTTACCGTGGCCGTCGCTGTGGGTAAAACAGGCACCAGGGGCGGGGTGGGTGTGGCCGTTGGCTGTGCCCCCGGCAGCGGCGTGGGGGCAAACAGGGCCACCGCCCGGCTGTCACTGCCCGCCTGCTGGGCTACCTGGGCTACATCGCGCAGCAAATTTGGCGGCCGGCCCTCGCGCACAAAGCGTTCTAGCAGCTGATCCAATGTCGCCGGCAGATCGGCGTTATTGAGGGCGTCCAGCCGCTGCTGGGCCAGGGGCCAGTTGCCGTCTACGGCGTAGCTCTGGGCCACCATGATGATGTATTCTTCCTGCTCGTTGGGGGCCAGGCGGGCGGGACTGGCGTTGACAAAAACAATCGGGTCAATAATCCAGGCGTAGTAAAGGCTGCCCGCCAGGCCGAGGATCAGCCCCAGCAAGACCAGGCCGGTGGCAGAGATACGGCTGACGGGTTCGGCCGTTTCTGGTGAACGTTGGCGGCGACGACCCATTATGACCCTCCTCGACTATCCAGATAGAAATCCATCGCTGGTGAATACCCGGCGTCCAGATCGGCTACCAGATAGACCAGTTGGCGAATGCGCTGCTCATCCTCATCCCGCAAAATCTGGTCAAGCATAAGAGCAAACAGATCGGCGTCGGCCGCAGGGCCAAGTTTGTTGAGTCGGCGTTCGGCCGTTGCCAGATCGCCGGTGTGATCATAAGCAGCAGCAATCATCAGCATGTAATCTTGCTGATGGTGCGTCTGCATCATGGCTGGATTAGCGTTGTTAAACTCCGTGGGGGCCGCTACCCAACCGTAATAAAGGCCTAATGCCGCCCCCATAGCCAACCCCGGCGCCAGCCAGGCCAGATGTTTCAACCAACGTTTCATATCGTCCAAATAAAAAAGGGTATACCCACTGTGCGGGGCTACCCTCATTTGCTCTGTTCCCGTGTGGGACCTATAATTCTTAGCGTTTAGTTTACATGTATGCCGAAGGTGGGAATCGAACCCACACTCCCGAAGGAACACGATTTTGAGTCGTGCGCGTCTGCCAGTTCCGCCACTTCGGCTGGTCTCAAGGCAGCGTGAAGTATAAAACAAGCAGTCATTTCTGTCAATTTAGACCTGACAGGTTTGCGAAACCTGTCAGGTCTCTAATCTACCGATGGACGAAGCGGCCCTAATCGAAAAAGCGCAACGTGGCGACGTGCCGGCCTACAACCGGCTGGTTCTGCATTACCAGGAGTTGGCTTTTAACGTGGCCGTGCGGCTAATGAAAGACCCGCAAACGGCCGAAGATATGACGCAGGATGCGTTTGTGCGGGCGTACAAGTCGCTCAACAAGTTTCGCGGCGGCAATTTTAAGGCGTGGCTGCTGCGGATTGTAACCAACCGCTGCTACGATGAGCTGCGCCGCCACAAACGGCGTCCCCAAACCTCCATTGATGAAGTAACGGAAGAGCATGAGGGCGTGGCCTTTATGGTCAGCGATAATGAGGGACCGGAAGCCCACCAGCAGCGCATGGAGCTGGCGGCGGCGGTCGAATCTTGTCTGGAGACGCTGCCGGAGGAGCAGCGCTTGGCGGCCATTTTGTGTGACATTGAGGATCATGATTACAACGAAATGGCGGAAATCATGGGCGTGTCGTTGGGTACGGTCAAGTCGCGCATTAGCCGGGCGCGGTCAAAGCTGAGGGATTGCTTACAGGGGTTTGCGGAACTTTTACCGGCCTCGTATCGTCTATAAGGTACTATGTTTGATTTTTGGCGCAATCTCAGGAAATCAAAGGCAGAAAAAGAGCAAGAAATGCTCCATGCCTATATAGATAATGCGTTGTCGCCGTCAGAACGGGCTGATTTTGAGGCGCGGCTGGCCCATGATGCTGAATTGCGGGCGCAGGTAAATTCGATTCGGCGAATGCAGCAGTTGATGGCGGCGGTGCCGCGCCGCCGTGTGCCGCGCAATTTTACACTAGACCCGGCTGAATACGGCCGTCCCGCTCGCCAACCCCTCCTGCAAGCCCAACCTGTTTTGCGCGTGGCCACGGTGTTAACGGCCGTTCTCTTCGTCATCATGCTGGCATTGGATTGGACGACACCGGGGCTGCCGCAGACGGCCATGTTTGAAGCTGACATGGCCGCCCAGGAAGAAGTGGCCCTCATGGAACGCTCCGTCGAAGTTGTTACGGAAACGATCACGGAGGAGATGGAGACGTTCCGGATGACGGCCGAGAATGCCGAAGAGGAAATTATGCCCGAATCGGCCCCGGCGGACGATGGGGCTATCCTGGCTGTGCCGGATAGTGAGCCTTACCCGGTGGAGGAAGATGAGACGGTGCCCTCTGCGCCATCTGAACCGGCCGCTACTTCTTTGACGGAGACGGCGACTGTTGATAGCGATCTCGTTACTCGAACGATTACCATAGGGACAGAGGTGGCAGTAACGGCCGTTCCCCCCACCGACATTACCCCTGATCCCGCCCCGATGACCAGGGCGCCATGGCTGCAACTGGGTCTGGGCACGCTGCTGGCCCTGCTGGCCCTGCTGCTCTTTGTGGCCCGGAGACAGGCATCTATCTAAACTGGTGCTATAATCCGGCCCATGAAAACCGTACACCGCTTTCCGACCAACAACGGCCGTATCATCTATGCCGTCCCCGTCCGCTCTTTCCCCGGCTTGGTAACCAACTGCTATGTGATCAGCGACGGCAGCCGGTTGATTCTGGTTGATACCGGCTCTGGCATGGACATGGCCAACAAGGATTTAGCGGCGGGCTTTACGGCCGTTTCTGACCAATTCGCCGAAACCATCCGCCTGGAAGATATTGACACCATTCTGCTGACCCACGGCCACATCGACCATTTTGGCGGCCTGCCCTTTGTGCGCCAGTTCACCGATGCCCCGGTGGGCATCCACGTCCTGGACCGGCGCGTCGTCTCTAACCATGAGGAACGGGTCGTTTTTGCCGCCCGCCGCCTGGAAAGCTTTCTGGAAGAGGCGGGCGTGCCTCCGAAAAATCGGGAAGGACTGATGTCGATCTACCTCTTTGGCAAAACCTATTACACCTCCATGCCCATCCACTTTTTGCTGGATGAGGCCGCGCCGACAGTGGGCGATATTCGCGTCTACCACACGCCCGGCCACTGCCCCGGCCAGGTCTGTTTGCAGGTGGATGATCTGCTGCTAACGGCCGATCATATCCTCTCCCGTACCACGCCCCACCAGGCCCCGGAAAGCATCACCACCCACATGGGGCTGAGCCATTACCTGGACGCGCTGACCAAGATGGAAGGGCTGCCCGGCATCAGCCTGGCGCTGGGTGGGCATGAAGAGCCGATGGAGGATGTAGACGGCCGTATCCGCCAAATCAAACAATCTCACGAAGAACGGCTGGACAAACTGCTGACCATCTGCCAGGAACCACACTCGATTGCCGAAGCCAGCCTGGAACTGTTCGGTCCGGTCCAAAGCTACCACATCCTGCTGGCCCTGGAAGAGACGGGCGCCCACCTCGAGTACCTCTACCAGCGCGGCGAACTGATTGCCGCCAACCTGGACGAAATCGCCGCTACCAGCCATCCAGTGGTGCGTTATCAGCGGGCCTAATGGACGGAAGACGGAGGACGAAAGACGGAACAAGCCCCCTCCGTCCTCCGTCTTCGGTCCTCCGTCAAACCCAAAAAACCATGCCAAAATCCACTCAAATCGCTGCCCCACTGCTTGCCTGGTGGGATGCCGATCACGCCGATTTACCCTGGCGCAAAACGGCCGATCCCTACGCCATCTGGGTCTCTGAGATTATGTTACAGCAGACCCAGATCAATACCGTTATCCCCTACTACGAACGCTGGCTGGAACGCTTTCCCACCGTGGAGGCGCTGGCTGCCGCGCCGCTGGACGAGGTGCTGAAATTGTGGGAGGGGCTGGGCTATTACAGTCGCGCCCGTAACTTACACGCGGCGGCGCAGACAGTGATGGCCCAGTATGACGGCCGACTGCCGCAAACGGTGGCTGCATTGATGGAACTGAAGGGAATCGGCCGTTACACCGCAGGGGCCATTGCTTCGATTGCCTTCGACCAGCCCGCCCCCGTCCTCGACGGCAACGTCATCCGCGTCCTCACCCGCCTGTTTGACATTGCCGACGATGTAGCCCAAACGGCCACCAAAAACCATCTGTGGCAAATCGCCGCCGACCTGGTTCCCAACGAGCGGCCGGGCGACTACAACCAGGCGCTCATGGAATTGGGCCAGACCATTTGCCTGAGCAGCGAGCCGCGCTGCCTGCTCTGCCCGCTGCAAAGCGACTGCCGGGCGCGACAGCGGGGTACGCAGTTAGAGCGGCCGGTGCGCCCGCCCCGTAAACGCACGCCCCATTATGACGTGGCTGCCGCTATCATCTGGCACAAAGATGACAAGCCGCAGCAGCCGGGCAGTCGCTTTTTGATTGCCCAACGGCCGTTAGATGGGCTGCTGGGCGGTCTGTGGGAATTCCCCGGCGGCAAGCAGGAACCGGGCGAATCGCTGCCGCAAACGCTGCAACGGGAGATCATGGAAGAGTTGGGAATGGCGATTGAAGTCGGCCGTTTTTTGACAAAGGTCAACCACGCCTATACCCACTTTCGTATCACCCTGCACGCCTACCATGCCCGGCATCTGAACGGCCGTCCCCAACACCTGGCCGTCAAAGACCACGCCTGGGTGCGCCTGCCCGACCTGGACAATTACGCCTTTGCCGTCACCGACCAGAAAATTATTGCCGCATTGCGAGATAGTTAAGGGTGTGTGGACAGGAAGCAGCCCATTAACCATTCAACAATTCAACAATTTAGCAATTAATTATTTCTACGGTATCATACCAGCCACTTACCGGAGCGGTAGCGTAAGAGAACGAATGAAAACTGTAGCGCAAACATCCCTGTTTGCGTGGTCAAGCAGGGATGCTTGACCTACATCGCACAGGAGGCGAGATGGCCCAACAGCAGGATTTTATAACGGCCGTTTTCCATTGGCTGAGCGAGCGGCTGCGCGATGTGGCCCAATGGCCCGTTAATCTTATCCGCGACTTGCCCACCCGCCTGATCCGGCTGGCGCGGACGGTATGGCACGGGTTTGGAGGGATTGTTCTCGTCTGGCCGGCTCTGTTGGCGGCGGCTCAGGCTGGTCAATTTCGGCTCTGGCTGGGACAAACGGCCGAACGGCTGGGTGGCTGGCTGCACCGGCTGTTGACCCAGATTTTCGACCTGCTGGGCGGCCCGGAAGCGGCCCAATTCGTTATGCACCTGATCACCCGTACCACGCCCCTGACCGGCGAAGAAATTGCCGACATCAGCGCTGTGCTAGGACCCAACGCGCTCCGTTACGAAGACATTCGCGTGGCCGAAGGCGGCCTGTTTGACTTCATCTTCAAACTGAACGGCAACCTGGCCTTCGCCACCTGGCACACCGTCAACATGCCACGAGAAGGCGGCCACACCCGCGCCAACCGCGCCATTCTGGTCCATGAGCTGACCCATGTCTACCAATATGAACAGGTGGGCACGCGCTATTTGGGTGAGGCGATCTATATGCTCATCAAAACCAGGCGGGATTGTTACAACTATGGCGCGGCTAATGGCCTACAAAAAGCATACCAAAACGGCCGTACCTACCGCGACTTTAATCGTGAGCAGCAGGCCCAGATAACCCAGGATTACTTCACCCTGCGCCAGCGGGGGGCCGATGTGTCTGCCTATGAGCCATTTATTGCGCAGGCTCAAACCGGCATCATTTAATCCCAATTGCCCCGTAGAGAGTTATGACTGCCAAACATGCCCGGTGTCTGCCGCTTTTGGAATATTTATTAGGTGGGCTGTTGTTAACGGCCGTTTTCCTAACCGGCTGTCAATCAAGCCCAACCAGCACCGGAGCCAACCTTCCGGCCAACGAGCAGACCACACCCGAACAGGCCGCGCCCACCAGCGCAATCATGCCCCCTGCTGCAATCGCAGCCACACAGGAAGCAGTAGCCACCACCACCATCGTCGAGGTCCTGGTCGAAACGGTTGAAGTCCTGGTCGCCACCCCCGAACCGAAAACCGGGCCGGAGCACCTGGTTGTTTGCCTGACCGAAGAACCGGCCTCCCTTTTCCCCTACGCCACCGACCAGGTGGGGGCGGCCCCGATCCATCACGCTATTTTTGAAAACAACATCACCCAGCGCAACTTTGGCTACCAGGCGCACGGCATAGAGAAGCTGCCCAGTCTCGACGACGGCGATGCCCGCCTGGAAACGATCACGGTCACCGCGGGCGAACTGATCGTCGACGCCGCCGGCCGCGTGGTTGAGCTAGAGATTGGTGTGGAACTACGCAACGCCGCCGGAGAGGTGGTGGTCTTTGCCGGTGAGCCGGTGGTCATGGAGCAATTGACGGTAGATTTTACCCTCAAGCCGCGCATCTGGTCAGATGGCCGGGCGGTTACGGCCGTTGACTCTGTGTTTAGCTTTGAATTGGCAATGGTGGCCGAAACGGCCGTGGACGACCCCGTCCTGGCCCGCACCGCCGACTACCAGGCCACCGGTCGCCTCTCGCTGCGCTGGATCGGGCTGCCCGGCTTTTACGACGAGACCTACTTTTTGAACATCTGGCGACCCCTGCCCCGCCACGACTGGTCGGCGCTAAGTCCCGCCGATTTACCAACGGCCGCCGCCACCAACCGCCTCATCATCGGCGACGGGCCATTCACCATCGACGCCTGGCGGCCCGGCGAGTGGATAGAACTGCGCCGCAACGAGGCCTACTATCGAGCCGGCGAAGGCTTCCCTTTGCTAGAACGGCTCACCTTCCGCTTTTTGGCCGATGAGCAGTTGTTAGACGCGCTGCTGGCCGGGCAATGTGACATCGTGCCCGAACACAACACGCTGCTGGCCCAATCCACCCTCCTCCTGGAAGCCGAGGCCAGCGGACTCCTGGTACCTCACTTCCAGATAGGTATAATTTACGAACATATCGGCTTTGGCATCAACAGTTACGGCGGTTATGGCGACAATATCGGCCGGCCAGACTGGTTTGAGGATGAGCGGGTACGTCAGGCCATCACCATGTGTACCAATCGTCAAGAAATGGTCGAGCAGCTACTGTTTGGCCGGGCGCCTTTATTACACAGCTACGTCCCCGACGACCATCCGTTGGCGCCCGTTACGCTACCCCAATGGCCTTACGACCCCAACGCGGCCAACGCCCTGCTGGACAAATTGGGCTACACGCCAGACCGCAACGGCCTGCGGACCTATCCTGGCGGCCCTAATGGAGAATTTGCTGGCGAGCCATTTCGCCTGCGGCTGGCTACCACACAAGGCAACGAGCTCCGCCAGCGCTTGACACAGCTACTCCAGCAAAATCTGAGTGACTGTGGTATTGGCGTGGAACGCTTACTGCTGCCGGCCGCTGAGCTATTTGAAAGCGGGCCGGAAGGGCCTGTTTTTGGCCGTCGCTTTGATCTGGTGGCAATGGGCTGGCCAATTGACCATAATCTAGCCTGTTATCTATTTATGAGCGATAATGTGCCCGGTCCGGCTGATGAAATCAACCCGGACCATTACCGGGAAGGCAGTACATTTGGCGATTGGAGCGGTAATAATTACACTGGATGGATAAATGAGGCCTACGACACAACCTGTGAGCAAGCCATAACGACACTGCCGGGAACGGCCGTTTATCACAGCAGCCACCAGGAAGCTATCGTTCTGTTTGCCGATCAGCTACCCGTCATGCCCCTCTTTCCCCGTCTCAGCGTCAGCGTGACGCGGCCAGAGGTTGTTAATTTCAGACCTGATCCAACCCAGCCATCTGCCCTACATAATCTATACGAGATTAGTTTAGCACCATGAAAAAAACTATCCTGGAAGTCAAAAGCCTCAAAACTCAGTTCTTCACGGATTCTGGCGTTGTCAAAGCCGTAGACGGCATCGACTTTGACGTCAAGGCCGGTGAAGTCGTCGGCATTGTCGGTGAATCAGGCTGCGGTAAAAGTGTCACCTCCCTCTCCATCATGCGCCTGATTGGGCACCCTGGCCGCATCGTCGAGGGCGAAATCCTTTTTCACGGCCAAAACCTGATCACCATGCCTGAATCCCAGTTGCGACGGCTGCGCGGCAATCGCATTTCCATGATTTTTCAGCAGCCCCAAAGCAGCCTCAATCCCGTCTTTCGCGTTGGCGACCAACTGAGCGAAGTGCTAAAAATTCACCAGAAGATGAGCAGTGAAGCTGCCCGCAAACGCTCTGTGGAGCTATTAGGTATGGTCGGTATCCCCGAACCGGGTGCCCGTGTAAAGGCCTTTCCGCACGAGCTGTCCGGGGGCATGGCCCAGCGCGTCATGATCGCTATGGCCCTGGCCTGTGTGCCTGAACTACTCATCGCCGACGAGCCAACCACTGCCCTGGACGTCACCATTCAAGCTCAAATCCTGGATTTGATGCGCAATTTACGCTCCCAAATGGAAACAGCCATTATTTTGATCACCCACGACTTGGGCGTAGTGGCCGAAATGTGTGATCGGGTCAACGTCATGTACGCTGGTTCTATTATGGAACAGGCCAACGTGGAAAGCCTCTTTAGAGAGCCGCGCCACCCCTACACGATAGCTCTGATTGGCTCCACACCGGTTTTGGGGCAGGCGGACAAAGAGCTTACCACCATACCCGGAACCGTACCCAATCTGGTTAATCTGGTACCCGGCTGTCGCTTTGCCTCTCGCTGCCGTGCCCGCATTGACAACCAGCTAGAAATTTGCACCGAAGAAGAACCTGAATTAAAAAAGGTGGCGCCCGATCATTGGGTCCGCTGCTGGTTATACGACGAATCTGTAGAGAGTAATTATGGCCAACAACAATAGTGTCCCCGCCACTACCCCAAAAAGTGATGGCCAGGGACAACCAAACGCCAAAGCTGTCAGACCCCTGGTTCAAGTACAAAATCTGGTGAAATACTTCCCCGTGCGCTCAGGGCTGCTGCAACGGATCGTCGGTTGGGTCAAAGCAGTTGACGACGTGAGCTTTCACATTTACGAAGGCGAAACCTTTGGCCTGGTGGGTGAATCAGGCTGCGGCAAAACCACCATCGGTCGGACGCTGCTGCGGCTGCTGCCGGCCACCAGCGGTAACGTTATCTTTGACGGCAAAGACCTATTTGACCTGAACGCCTCACAGCTCAAAAAAATGCGGCGTGAAATCCAGATCATTTTCCAGGACCCTTACTCGTCACTAGACCCCCGTATGCCGGTGGGCGAAAGCATCGCCGAAGGCTTGCGCGTGCATACCGGCAAAACAGGGCGAGAGCGACAGGATATTGTGGCAGAAATGCTGGGTCGCGTGGGGCTACGGCCGGAACATGCCCAGCGCTACCCTCACGAATTTTCAGGGGGGCAGCGGCAGCGAATTGGTATTGCGCGTGCTTTGGCCCTGCGGCCTAAATTCATCGTGTGCGACGAGCCGGTCTCGGCTTTAGACGTGTCCATACAGGCACAGGTACTCAATATCCTGCACGATTTACAGGACGATTTTGGTCTGACTTATCTTTTTATCGCCCACAACCTGAGCGTTGTAGAGCATTTTAGTGACCGGGTGGGGGTGATGTATCTGGGTAAAATGGTTGAAATGGCCACCCGTGAAGATTTGTATCGTGACCCCCTGCATCCTTATACGCAGGCTCTGATGTCGGCTATTCCGGTGCCGGACCCCACGCTAAAACGGCAGCGCATTTTGCTGCAAGGAGACGTACCCAGTCCACTAAATCCGCCCGCAGGTTGCCGGTTCCACACGCGCTGCCCCCTGGTTTTTGACAAGTGCCGCGTGGAAGAACCACCGTTTAAGGATTATGGCAACGAGCATTTTGCCGCGTGCTGGCTTTTAGAAAGGAATGAACCTGGGGCCAGCAAGATCACACCGGACAAGGTGGCGGCATCGAGCATTAGCGTGATCGATTGAGCCAGTGGCTAGTGAGCGGTTTTCGATAATTGGTAAACGGTAAACAGGTTACGGTTTGCAGATTACCGACAGCCAGTAGTGAATAAAGATGGCAAGAGCAAAACATATTTTGGTCGTTGATGATCGTTTTGAAATGCTGGAATTTCTGCGCTCAATGCTGGAGTTGTCAGGCCATGAGTATGAAGTTCTGGCGGTTCCGTCAGCCGAAGAAGGGTTATTGGAGCTACAGCGAACGAATTTCGATCTGCTGATAACGGACATTCGCCTGCCGGGTATGAGCGGTTTTGACCTGATTCGGCGAGCACGACGGTTTCGACCGGATATAGCGGTCATTATTCTTACCGCTTACTCCTCACCGCAGGGCAGGCAAGAAGCGGAGTCGCTCAATGTTTACCGTTATTTTACCAAACCGCTAGATACGGAAACGATGCTAACGGCCGTTAACACCCTTCTTCACGGCACTGCAGACGAAACACCAGGCCAACCAGCCGTAGCCCCCAGACCAGCCGCCAAACCCGCCTACTTCCGCATTCAGCAGCGTTTAGAGAGCCTGCGAGCCGACACCGGCGCCACCGGCCTGGCTCTGGCCAACATGGACGGCGAGATATTACACGAAATCGGCAGCCAGCGTGTGCCCATCGACCTGAACAATCTGGTAGCGGTGGTAGCCCGTAACATCGAAAACGGTTTTCACCTGGCTGAATCCCTCGGCAGTGAGGTGCCTTTTACCATTCAATACCACGCCGGTAACACGTATGAACTGTACAACGCCAATATCGGCCGTCATTACTTCATCACCATGTATTTTGACGTCACGGCCCGGCGTGGACGGATTGGTACTATCTGGATTTTCACCCAACGGGCTATTAAGGACCTGCTCCAACTTTTGTCAGTGGCCAGGCCAGCCCCTACAGCAGCGGCCGAACCAACGCCATCACCCCCGCCGGCCGCTCTGCCCACAGAAATCCCCACTGAGCCAACGGTTACTGCGCCAGCAACTAGCTCAGCGCAGCCCGCTGTAGCTGCTGACACTGAAGATGAGATTGATTACGATGCGGAACGGGCGCTGATTGACGAGGTTCCCTCATGGTCAGAGCTGACCGAGACGCCAGAGGACGAGACCGACCTGGATGCGCTGCTCTCTGTGCTTAACCTGGATGAAGACGCCACGGCCGTTGACCTGGACAGCTTTTGGGAAGAGGCCGTCACGACCCCGGAAAGCGTTGGCAGCGGCATTTCCTACGAAGAAGCACTCAAACAGGGGCTACTTTCATTGGGTGATGCAGCAGCGGCGGAATCTGACGAAGAATAAGTTCGACCGGTCCAGTTACCGGCCCGCCTTTCGTTCTAGCTGCTCAATAATGGCCGACGCTACGTCTATCTGCGTAGCTTGCTCAATTCCTTCCAGCCCGGGTGAGGAGTTTACCTCCAGCACCAATGGCCCCCGATGTGACTGAATAATGTCCACACCAGCCACATCCAGTTGATGGACCTGAGCCGCCCGACAAGCCAGGTGGCTTATCTCCGGGTCAATGGGAACAGCAACGGCCGTTCCACCCCGGTGCAAATTAGAGCGATATTCGCCAACCGAGGCCGTCCTCTGCATGGCCGCCACACAGCGCCCGCCCACTACGATCACCCGTGTATCGCTGCCTTCCGCTTCGGCCACAAACTCCTGCGCCAGCACAAGCTGTTTGAGGCGACGAAGCCGGCTCAACACCGCCTCGACCGTGCGGTAGTTGGGTGCCAGAATGACGCCGCGCCCTTGCGTGCTGCGATTGAGCTTGATAATCACCGGCGGGCCACCCACTGACCGCACGGCCGAAAAATAGAGATGGGGCTGGGCTAAAACGGCCGTTTTCGGTACCGGCAGCCCCGCCTGGCTCATCAACTGCAAACTGTGCAGCTTATCCCGAGAGCTGCCAATTCCCAGGGACGAAGCTATTGTGATCACCCCTGCTACCTCAAACTGCCGCACCACCGCCAGACCATACGTCGTGATCGACGCCCCGATGCGAGGCACAATGGCGTCTACTCTCGGTAGCTGCACGTGCGGATAAGCCAGGCCACCGACCGCAGCCTGGGTGCTGACCCTTTTTAGGTTACTGTCGCGACCGTCCTGCCCCATTTCAACAACGACACCCAATGTATCAATTAACAGCATCGTGTGCCCGCGCCGACGGCCGGCCTCCATCAACCGCCGCGTGCTGTATAGCGTACCATTGCGCGAAAGAACCCCAATTCTCATACCATAACCCTACGTTGACCTAAAAAATCAATGCCGTTACAATCACCCCTCGATTCGGGCAAAATGTAAACCGTTCACGCCCATAGAAGACCTGACAGGTCTCTACCAGCGTAATGCCTGTCTGATACACCTCAATAACCTGTCAGGTCTTGCGGAAAATGTTATGTCTAATGTTGACACCTTTGTTATCGTTCCAACCTATAATGAGGCCGATAATCTGGATGATTTGATCACCCAATTGCTGGCCCTGCCCGCGCCTCTGGGCGTCATCGTCGTTGACGACAATTCACCCGATGGCACCGGCCAGATGGCCGACGCCTGGGCCACAGCCGAACCAGAGCGCGTCCACGTCATCCATCGCCCCGACAAAATGGGGTTGGGCACAGCCTATATTGCCGGTTTCCAAAAGGCCCTGCATGAGTTAGCGGCCAAACGCATCATGACCATGGACGCCGATTTTTCACACAACCCCCGCTACATCCCCGACATGCTGGCCATGAGTGAGTACAAGCATCTGGTTATCGGCTCGCGCTATGTACCCGGGGGCGGTTCGCTCAACTGTACCTGGAAGCGCGTCTGGTTGAGCCGCATGGCCAATATGGTAGCGCGTGGCCTGCTGGGGCTAAAAGCCAGAGACACCACGGCCGGTTTTCGGCTGTACCGGCGCGAAGTATTAGCCTCTATTCCGCTGGAAAGCATTTTTTCCAGCGGCTACTCATTCTTAGTGGAAATGCTCTTTATGTGCCAGCGGCGCGGCTGGCAAATTGGCGAGGTGCCTATTTTGTTCGAAGACCGGCGCAAAGGTCAAACCAAAATATCACGCCAGGAAATTCTCAAGGCACAGTATACCGTACTGCGTCTTTTTTTACGACGGCTACGGCGCAAAGAACCGCGTCAGCCGACCGTCCCTGTTTCACGCTATGATAACAGTTTGTTGTAATTTATGTGGTAAAAGGGACTGGCGGGTATTATATCCGGCAACAATGGCCAATGGCCAGGCAGTGGATGTAGACGCTTTTCGCTGTACCAGTCTTGGCTATGGCCAGCATCCCCAGATTGTTGCCTGTGACCATTGTGGCCATGTGTATGCCAATCCCCGCTGGTCCGAAGCTGAAGTTGTAGCAGCGTATACGGCCGTTGAAGATGAAACCTACGTCACCGAACGCAGCGGGCGTGAGCTGACTTTTGACAAACATCTGGCCGCTTTAGAGCAGCACGTGGGGCCGGCCAACGGCCGCTCCCTGCTGGATGTGGGGGCTTATATCGGTGTGTTTGTCGAGGTGGCTCAGGCGGCCGGCTGGCAGGCCTGCGGCGTTGAACCCTCGGCCTGGGCCGCCGCCGAAGCCCAAAAGCACGGCCTCGACGTCATCCAGGGCACGCAAGATGCCGCCGCCTTGCAAGACCGCCAGTTTGATGTCATCACGATGTGGGATGTGATCGAGCATGTGGCCGAACCGGTGGCCGAGATAGAAAAGTCGTATCAACTGCTCAAGCCGGGCGGCTGGCTGGTAATACATACCATGGACGTACACAGCCCGATGGCCCGGCTGATGGGGTCGCGCTGGCCCTGGCTGATGGACATGCACCTGCATTATTTCAGCCAGCAAAGCATGGCTTATGTGCTACAAAAGGTTGGTTTTGAAGTTGTCTGGTCAGGGGCACAGGGTCGCTATTTACGCCTGGGCTACCTGGCCTCTCGCCTGAGCGGGCTGCATGGCTCGCTGGGTCGCCTGGCAGAATGGGGTGTAGACCGGCTAAACCTGAGCGAAACGGCCGTTCCCGTCAATTTTGGCGATTTATTTACTGTATATGCACGGAAGAGGCTTAAAACATAGTCCGTAGTGCGTAGTGCGTTGCAAGAGGCCCACTTCGCACCATTCTATATATACCATGACTATACGTCGTCTTTTCACTACCCTGTTTGCCCTGGCCCTTATCGCTATGCCCATGCGGGCTACGCTAGACCCTGACATGTGGTGGCATTTACGCACCGGCGAGGTCATCTGGCAGAGTGGCATTCCCCGCCAAGATATTTTCTCCTTTACCGTACCCCATCATGAATGGGTGACGCATGAATGGCTGTCGCAGCTTCTGATGTGGCTGATTTATCTGGCGGGCGGCTGGGCGGGGCTGATTGTGGTTTTTGCCCTGCTAACGGCCGTTTCCTATTGGCTGATCTATAAATGCAGCGCCGGACAACCCTATCTGGCCGCCTTTGTGGTACTGCTAGCCGCCATCGCCTCCGCCATCGTCTGGGGCGTGCGGCCGCAAATCTTTAATATCCTGCTGGCTGCTCTATTTGTCTACGTAGTCGAGCGGGTAAAAGATGACCAGCTAGACCCGCGCTGGCTGTGGGCACTCCCCTTCGTGACCCTGGTCTGGGCCAACCTGCACAGCGGCTTTTTGCTGGGCGTGGTGCTGCTGGCTACCTACACGGTCGGCGGCGGGCTGGAACATTATCTGGGCCTGGCCGATGACCGCTCCTTTGACCGCGCCCGCCTGCGCCAGATGTCGCTGGTGGTTGTGGCCAGCTTTTTGTTAGCGGCCGTTAACCCCAGTGGGCCGGGCCTCTGGCTCTACCCTTTTGAGACGCTGGGCAGCCCAGCCATGCAGAGCTACATTCAAGAATGGCACTCCCCCAACTTTCACCTGACCTACTTCTGGCCCTTTGCCGCGCTGATGGCCCTGGGCGGTATTGGTTGGGCCTTTAGCCCGCAGCGGCCCACCTGGACCGAGCTGCTGCTTTTTTGCGGCACCGCCTTTGCCGGGCTGGTCTCGGCCCGCCACATTCCCCTGTTTGCGGTGGTGGTCACGCCGATTGTGTGCCGCCACTGGGAAGCGATTTTGGCGGAAGCTAGAGCTAGAGCGAGAGCTAGAGGAGATGGAGATAGAGATAGAGATAAGGAGGGATTGGTGCTGCCGTCGGGGTTGGTGTGGTTGAATTGGTTGTTGGTGGGGCTGGCGGTATTGGGGGTTGTGGTTTGGACGGCGAGTGTGATTGTGGAAAATGAAACGGCCGTATCTGAATGGTATCCCGTTGCGGCCGTAGACTTTTTGGAGGCAGAAGGGCTGGCCGACGCGCCCGGTTATAACAGCTACAACTGGGGCGGTTATCTGATCTGGCGCGGCCTGCCCGTTTTTGTCGATGGCCGGGCCGACGTCTACGGCGACGAGTTTCTATTCTATTACCGGCAAACGTTCGAGGTGCAGCCCAACTGGCGGCAGCCGCTCGATGAGCATAACGTGGTCTATGTGCTGATTGAACCGTTTAGTCCGTTAACGGCCGTTCTCACCCTCGACGATCAATGGGACACCATTTACCAGGATGACATCGCCCAAATCTTCATTCGCCAGTAAAAAGACGAACGACCGACGAACGACGACGGCAAAACCTACCCCGTCTGCCCTCCTTCGTCCTCGGTCCGACTGGCTCTGGCTGGCCCTGGTTGGGCTGCTGGTACAGGGCTTTTGGGCACTCCAACTCGACTACCCTAGCTACACCGACGCCTACTACTACGCCACCAACGGCCAACGGCTGGCCCAGGGCTACGGCTTCACCGAGCAGATCATCTGGGTCTACCTCGACGACCCGGCCGGACTGCCCACCCCCAGCCACACCTACTGGATGCCCCTGGCCTCCCTGCTGGCGGCGGCGGGTTATCTGATCCATGACTCCTTTCGCGGGGCGCAGCTCTTCTTCTGGCTGCTGGCCGGACTGCTGCCCCTGCTCACGGCAGCCATTGTGGTCTGGCTGGGCGGCCAGCGCTGGCAGTTTTGGCTGGCCGGACTGCTCACGGCGGCGGGCGGCTTTTACGCCCATTTCCTCAGCCAGCCCAGCACCTTTGCCCCCTTTGCCTGGGCCGGCGGGGGCTGTTTGCTGGCGTTGGCCATCGCTAATCGAGACCTGACAGGTTTCAAGCAAGCGCAGCTTGCCAACCTGTCAGGTCTAAAATGGTGGCTCCTCGCCGGACTACTCGCCGGATTAGCCCATCTAACACGGGCCGATGGGCTGCTGCTGCTGGCCGTTGGCGGCCTCATCTGGCTTAGACAGTGGCGCAGCGGCGGGGCTTTGGCCGCCCTGTTGATTGGTTATGGCCTGGTCATGGGCGGCTGGCTGCTGCGGAACGGGCTGGTGTTAGGCACACCCCTACCTACCAGCGGCACACAAACGATTTTTCTGACCAGCTATGCCGATATTTTTGCCTACGGCCGTTCCTTCGACCTGGCCCATTTATTGGCCTGGGGCTGGCCCGAAATTATCCGCTCCCGGCTGGATGGGCTGTCAGTGGCCCTGCAAACCTTTGTGGCCGTCAGCGGCTACATTGTACTGACCCCCTTCGTTATCTGGGGCTGGCTGTACGTCGCCCGGCAAAAGGGAGCGCGGCTGGCCCCTATGAGCTGGTACGCCCTGGCCTTGCTGCTGGCGATGAGCCTGCTTTTTACCCTGCCCGGCAGCAACGGCGGTTTGTTCCACTCCTCGACCGCGCTCTGGCCCTGGTGTATGGCCCTGGCCGCCATTGGCCTGGATCGGGCGGTTGCTTGGCTGGCCTTGCGCCGCCGCAACTGGCGCCCGGAGGAGGCGCGGCGCGTCTATGCCGGTATTTTTGTGCTGGCTGCCTTTGGGCTGAGTGGGCTGGTGGGTCTATCACGCGGTCCCGGCGTGGTGGCCTCAGAAGCGGAGGTGTATGGGGAAATTAGGGAGCTGCTGCCAGAAACGGCCGTTGTCTTTGCCGGTGATGCGCCGGCTTTGCATTACCATACCGGCCTGCCCGCCCTGTCTGCCCCCAACGAGCCACCCGACGTGCTGTTAGCGATGGCGCGCCGCTACCAAGCTACCCACCTACTGCTGGACAGCAGCCCCCCGCCCGCGCTGGCTGACTTATATCATGGTACAATAATCAGCACGGCCATCCAGCTAACGGCCGAAATTGATAATTTGCGCTTGTATGAGTTGGGTGGCGAGTAGCGGGTGGCGAGTATATGCTCTGACCATTCGCCACTCGCTTCCTCTGCAAATGTAGGTCAAGCATCCCTGCTTGACCGCGCAAACAGGGATGTTTGCGCTACAGAAAGTACGCTAAAGCGCACTGCGGGTGACGACAACCTATTACGTTTTACGTTTTACGTTTCACGTTTCACGTTTTACGCACTTGTGACTAAATAACCCTTATGAAAAAAGAGTGGCTGCCGGCAACGGCCGTTCCCCTGTTCCTCCTCGGCTTTCTTGGCCTCACCTGGCTTACCGGTGGGTTAGGCTTCCCCCTGGACGACGGCTGGATACACCAGACTTACGCCCGCAACCTGATCCGCAGCGGAGCCTGGGAATTTGTGCCCGGCATCCCCAGCGCCGGTTCAACCGCACCCCTCTGGACACTGCTGCTGGCCCTGGGCTACCTGCTCCATATGCCCTACCTGCTGTGGGCCTACCTGCAGGGCGGTCTCACCCTCTACTGGCTGGCCCGCAGCGGCATGACCCTCTGGCAGCAACTCTGGCCGGAACGGGCCGATCTGCACTGGGTAGCCGGTCTGCTGCTGGTGAGTTTGTGGCCGCTAGTTTGGGCCGCCGCCAGCGGCATGGAGACGCTGCTGTTTGCCGCGCTGGGGTTGCAGTTGGTGGTTTTGTATGGGCAGCGGGGGGCAGTAGACAGTAGCCAGTATTCAGTAGGCAGCAGCCAGGAGGCAGTAGTCAGTGGGCAGATGGCGGGCGGGGGGTATCGCTCTTTGGTGGTAATGGGAGTGTTGGCGGGGCTTTTGATTTTGACCCGGCCGGATGGGGTGGTGGTGCTGCTGCTGGTGGGCGTGGGGCTGCTGCTGGGTAGTGGTAGTGGGGAAGTGGCAAAACGGCCGTTTTTCACCCAATTCAAACAAGCCGCTATCTGGGCTGGCGTGGCCTTGCTGCTCATCCTGCCCTATTTTGGCCTCAACTACTGGCTCAGCGGTACGCTCTGGCCCAACACCATGTACGCCAAACAAGAGGAATACGCGCTGGTCCTGGCCCTGCCTTTGTGGGAACGGATTAGCAGCCTGCTCTACCTGAGCCTGGGCGGACCGCCGCAGGGCTGGCAAGGGATGTCTAGCCCCCATTTATTGCTGCTGCCGGGGCTGGTCTGGGCTGGTTGGCGGGCGTTGCAAGCCGATTGGGCGCAAAAACAGTTGTGGCGCACGCTGCCTCTGCTGTGGGCGGGCGGCCATGTGCTGCTCTATGCCTGGCGGCTGCCGGTAACGTACCAACACGGCCGTTACATCATGGCCGCCATGCCCATCTGGGCACTCTACGGGCTGGCCGGGTCGATAGCCCTCCTGCTCCTCTTTCAGGATGAGATTGGTACGCTGCTGCGCCGGGTAGCCGCCCTCTCTTTTGCGGCCATAATGGCCCTCTTTCTGCTGCTAGGGGCACAGGCTTACGCCACCGACGTGGCCTTCATCGAAGGGGAAATGGTAGCAGTGGCCCACTGGCTGGCCGAAAACACCGAGCCAGACGCCATCATTGCCTCCCATGACATTGGGGCGATTGGTTACTTTGCGGAACGGCCGTTGCTCGATCTGGCCGGCCTTATCACCCCCGAAATCATCCCCCTGCTCTCCGACGAAGCCGCCCTGGCCCGCTACATCCTGGCCAGCGACGCCGACTATCTGGTCACCGCCCCCGGCTGGCCCTACCCTGAGATAACCGAAAGCAACGCCGCTACCCTGGTTTTTACCACCAACTACGAATGGACCCAACTTAGCGGCTTCAACAACATGGCCGTCTACCGCTTGAGGTAGAGTACAGAGTGTAGGGTGTAGAGTCCTCCAGCTCTACACCCTACACCCTACACTCTATCTCTACACTCTATCTCTACACTCTACACTCTTGCCATTTGACCAGTCAATGGTATACTTTTTATGACAAGCTATCATCATTTATCCTGCGCGTAATACAAGGAGGCCTCTGTGTCTGAGAAAATCAAGTTGTTAATCGTAGATGACCACCCCGTTTTCCGACAAGGATTGTGCGACGTATTAGATGCTGAACCGAACATGGAAGTCGTGGGAGAAGCGGCTGATGGAGAAATAGCGGTAGCTCAGGCACTTGAGCTACAGCCCGACGTAATTTTGATGGACATTAACCTGCCCACGGTCAATGGCCTGCAAGTTACGCGTCGCATCAAGCAAGATATGCCCGATGTCGCCGTCGTCATGATCACCGGTTACGACGACGCTGAACAAGTTTTTCACGCATTTCGGGCTGGTGCCTCAGCCTATTGCCCCAAAGATATTACCCCGGAAGCGCTGACCAGAATTATCGAGGACGTTAATCAGGGTAGTTACGTTGTCAATGAGAAGACCATGTCTTATGAAGACATGGTAAAGTGGATTGAGCAGAAAATCGGCCGTTTTGGCGGTCCACTGGTTACAGATTCCGACGAAATCTTCATACCGCTGTCTCCACGTGAGATGGAGATATTGGAACACGTGACACGTGGCCTTAGCAACAAAGAAATTGCCTATAAACTGGGCATCAGTCACCAAACGGTCAAGAATCACATGACCGCTATCTTACGTAAACTGCGCGTAGACGATCGTACCCAAGCGGCCGTTTACGCCCTGCATCATGGCTGGGTTCGGCTTGAAGGGCCGCGCGGTTAAAAGCAGCCTCAGTTCAGTACCGAACGCCAATCACAAAGGAACGACCTAATGCCAGACACAACCGCTACTGCGCTGGACGAAGACTTCACCTTCCAAAGCTTTCTGGAAGAGGCACACAAAGATTACGAGCAAACACAGCGCGATCTCAAAGAGATAGACATTCTTATCAAACAGAGCGCGGCCGAAGTAGAACGGCTGGCCCAGCGCAACGCGCAAAACGCTAATTATGTAAAGCAGCTTCAGAACAACTTCGACACGCTTCCACGCGAAGACATCCGCGAAGCCTACGAAGGATTAAACACGGCTCAGCAAAAACTCTTTACCATGCGCGGACAGTTAGAAAAGCTGCAAAGCGATCAGCGTAATCTGGAGCGATTGGCTGAATTTCAGCGACGATTACTTGATCTATCTGAAGGGTTTGGTCCTGTCACCCCCAGACGGCTCAACCGTGCTGCCCCCAGCGAAAGAGACTACTCGAGCGTCATTCGCCTCATTCAAACAGAGGAATCGGCTCGTCAAAGCCTGGTACGTAAAATGCACGATGGTCCGGCTTCTTCGCTCAGCAACTTTATTTTGCAGGCGGAGATCTGCCAGCGATTCTTTGACGTTGACCCGGACCGTGCCCGCGCCGAACTGAACGGTCTGAAAGGCGCAGCCAATTCGACTTTCAACTACATCAAGGATTTTATTTTCGATCTACGCCCCATGATGCTCGACGACCTCGGTGTTGTCCCCACACTGCGACGCTACGTGGAATCTTTCCAGGAGAAACTGGGGCTGTCCGTGCCCATTACCGTCACTGGCATCGAGCGGCGGCTCGAAAGCCACATCGAGGTTACCGTTTTCCGTGGCGTTCAAGAGCTATTAAATAATGCACTCACCCACGCCCAGGCAACTCAGATTCAAGTGTCACTCGATATGGGTGATCAACAGGTACAGGCGGTCGTCGAGGATAACGGCCGTGGCTTCAACGTTGAGGACGCCTACGATGAAGGAGTTGTTACCATCGGCCTGGCTACTCTGCGCGAACGCATCGAAATGCTGGGCGGCCAACTTCAAATACAAAGTGGCGCGGGGCAGGGCACACGGGCCGAGTTCACCATACCCATAGCCAAAGAATACCCTGCTTAGAGTTACTACTCTCCTATTGGTAATTTACTGACGTGCCTCTATGATTGGTATGGTGCTTTTGGATCTGTAAAGCCCTGCATGATAGGGCTTTATTGTTTTACATAAATTTGCCATCGTCGCCCACTTCGCGCCTTGACATTGTTGTGGATCATAGTATGATGATGACAAAAACAATTGTTGATAAATGTGTACAAGGTCTGCAAGGCCTAAATGCACACGTTACTCTACTGAAAAAAGGTCCAAAAATCGAGATTTTCGAGGCCAAGTTTTTCAAGGCCAACCACTCTGGTGATTGTGATGCGTTTTAGCAAAAAACTCGGTTTTTTCAGTGGACTCACACGTAAACTCAGATGGCTCTGCCCAAGAATAGTATATAACCAATCAGGCCTCATTGAAACAAGGCCCTTACTCCTATACGCCCGACGTATTGGACAAGATGGATAATTGATGTCAGAAAAGAAGATCCACATCTTAATTGTTGATGACCTTCCTGAAACGAGGGAAAATGTCCGTAAACTATTGCAGTTCGAGCCGGAATTTGAGGTAATCGGCCAGGCAGGGTCAGGTGAACAAGCTATTGAGATGGCCCAGGAGTTAAGCCCGGATATTATCCTGATGGATATCAACATGCCGGGTGTAGATGGTATTGGAGCCAGCCAAACCATCTCCGAGCTAGTCCCCCATTCTCAGATCATCATCATGTCGGTACAAAGTGATGCCGACTACTTGCGACGGGCTATGCTGGCCGGGGCCAGAGACTTTTTGACAAAGCCGTTTAGCGGTGACGAATTGATCAACGCCATACGGCGCGTTCACGCCAAACGGCCGGCCGTTGCGGCCACAAAACCGGGTAGAGGCGGCTCAAAAGCGGTTGACCCTGGCGACAACGGCCAGCCGCCTGATGAGGGCAAGCTCATCGCCGTGTTTAGTCCGAAGGGCGGCAGCGGCTGTACCACCATCAGCGTCAATCTCGCCGTATCTTTGGCCAACCAGGGCTATCGCACCCTGTTAATAGACGGTAGCCTGCAATTCGGTGACGTAGCGGTCATGCTTAACCTGAAAACTATTACGACGCTGGTCGACGTAGTCGAACGCATCAACGAGCTAGACGCGGATTTCATTAGCAGCGTTGTTCAGGTACACAACAGTGGTTTACACGTTCTGTTGGCTCCGCCTCGCCCCGAAATGGCCGATGTGGTCACCGAAGAACACATGAAAACCCTGCTGGAGATGCTGCGCGACCTGTATAACTTTGTCATTATTGATACAAGCTCTGCTTTGAATGACGTTGCCCTGACCATTTTAGATACGTCAGATAGGATTCTGCTCATTACACAGCAAAACCTACCCAGCTTGAAGAATATCAGCCGCTTTTTTGACCTGAGCAATAGTCTGGCCTACTCACCACAAAAAGTATGGATGATTGTCAACCGTGCCACGAGCAAACAGGGCATATCGGTAAAAGATATTGAAAACACCCTCAAGCGGCCTGTCATGGTAACAATTCCGTCTAACGATCTGGTCTGTAACGCCGCAGCCAATGAAGGCATTCCTGTTGTATCAGGTCCCGGACAGAAACAGCCGGTGGGGTTGGCCTTGTTGCAGTTGGCCGAAAGACTTGGTCAAGAAGGGCGGAACACACCAGTGACGGACCCTGTCGCGGACGATAAAAAGGGATTGTTCGGCTGGTTGTTTGGCCGACCTGAGGCCGGAGGATAATTGTGTCTCTACTAAAGCGTATTGAACGTAATCAAGAACCTAACACAACTGAGCCGTCACGGCTGCAGGAGCTGCGCGTGAAACGGGCGTCACCGACGACTGGCTCGCGTGATGCTTACGTGGACCTGAAAAACCGCATTCAGCAGCGACTCATCTCTGAGCTTGATCCCAGCATGGACATTACCCAGACCTCGCAGGTACGGTCTACCATTGAGGAAATGTATGAGGCTATGCTGGCCGAAGAAAGCATTGTGCTGACACGGAAAGAGAAACAACGGCTGTTTGAGTCGATTGTGGCCGAAATCCTGGGATATGGTCCTTTAGAACAATTCCTGGGTATGGAAGGCGTTACCGAAATTATGGTGAATGGTCACAAAGACGTCTTTATCGAGCGGTCAGGCAAGCTCCAGCGGGTCGGTGTTCACTTTGAAGATGATGACCACCTGATGCGTATCATTGACCGCATCGTTGCGCCGCTCGGCCGTCGCATTGACGAAGGCTCACCGATGGTGGACGCTCGTCTACCTGATGGCTCTCGTGTCAATGCGGTTGTGCCACCCATTGCTTTGAACGGCCCAACATTAACGATTCGTGTCTTTGCCAAGATTCCGTTTACGGTAGAAAACCTGATTGATTTTGGCACCTTGACCCCTGAATCGGTTGAGTTCTTGAAAGCGTGTGTTGTCTCTAAGCTCAACATCTTTATTTCTGGTGGTACTGGTTCTGGTAAAACAACCCTGCTCAACATTTTGTCAAGCTTTATTCCTGATGGAGAACGCATTGTCACAATTGAGAATGCGGCCGAATTGCAACTGCGCCAGGAACACGTGGTAACGCTAGAGTCGCGGGCGGCCAATGTTGAAGGCCGAGGTGAAGTTTCTATTCAGGACTTGGTGATTAACGCGCTGCGTATGCGGCCTGACCGCATTATTGTGGGTGAGGTACGCGGCGGCGAGGCGTTGGACATGCTCCAGGCAATGAATACGGGTCATGATGGTAGCCTGGCTACTGGCCATGCTAACAGCACGCGCGACATGTTAACCCGTCTGGAAACGATGGTGCTGATGGCGGGTATGGATTTGCCCCATCGGGCCATCCGTGAGCAGATCGCCTCGGCCGTTAATCTGGTTGTTCATCAAGACCGTATGCGCGACGGAACGCGCAAGGTTACATCTATCAGCGAGATTCAGGGGATGGAAGGTGATGTGATTACCACCTCTGAAATTTTCCGTTTTGAGCAGACGGGTATGGAGAATGGTAAAGTGATCGGCCGTTTACGTCCGACGGGGTTGCGGCCTAAATTTATGTGGAAGATTCATGATGCGGGCATCATGCTACCACCCTCCATCTTTGGCATTGGCTCTCGTCGTCGCTAGGAAAACTTAGTTTGGTAGCTGTCTAAGGGAAAAAGCTGTGGACCCATTACTGTTAGGCATTATCGTTGGTGTGGCATTTCTGCTGATTGTTGGTGCTAGTCTGGCCATCTTTACTGGTGGCGGACAACAGATAGATAATCGGCTAGAACAATATGCTGGTTCAGCAACCCTTGTTGAAACGGTTGAAACTGATTTAGAGTTTGGCGAGAGTAGTCCCGACATGGCCGACCGGTTAGATAACATGATGTCTAGCCGGGACTTCTTTACGACAATTCGTACGCGCATCTCCAGATCAGACGTAAAGCTCCGCGTAGCGGAGTATATCGTGCTGATGATCTTGCTGGGGCTGGGTGGTGGCATACTCGGCTATTATCTGTTTGACCAGAATTTCGTCATGGGGGCGATTGGGTTTGTCGTCGGTACGCGCGTGCTGCCAATCTATATCAACGTTGCTGCATCCAGACGCATTAACACCTTCAACGGTCAGCTTGGTGATACGCTAAACCTGTGGGTAAACGCCTTGAAATCTGGTTATAGTGTACTGCAAGCAATGGAAACGATAGCGACCGAATTGCCTCCGCCAGTTTCTAAGGAGTTTGAACGGGTGGTGCAGGAAGTGCGGCTGGGGCTGAGCGTGGAACAATCATTGGACAATATGCTGCGCCGCGTACCCAGTGATGACCTGGACCTGGTGATCACGGCCGTTAATATTCAGCGTGAGGTTGGCGGTAATCTGGCCGAAGTCCTCGACAACATTAGCTTCACAATCCGCGAGCGCGTACGAATTAAAGGCGAGATTCAAACACTAACCGCCCAGGGTCGCATTTCGGGCACTATTATCAGCCTACTGCCTATTGCCTTAGGTTTTTTGCTCTATCTGATCAATTCTGCGTACGTCTCTGAGCTATGGGTCATGGAAGAGCCTTTCATTATCCCACAGGTATTTCCGTGCGGCTGGCTGGTAATCGGTGCTGGCTTGTTGATGATCCTTATTGGCGGTCTGGCCATTCGCAAAATTGTCGATATTGAAGTATAGCCAGCCTTAGACCAAAGCGGAGAATAGACATGACCATCCCTGTAATCATTCTTCTGGTGGCAATGATTGCCATTATCGGCAGCATTATTCTGTTGCGCCGGTCTGAGGAAGACCCATTGGCCGCCCGTATTGATGAATTTGCGGCCCGTGAAGAAGCTGTCTCCATCGAAGAGATTGAGCTAACGCTCTCGTTTGCCGACCGCGTATTTGTTCCCATCTTACGCAGTATCAGTGACTTTGTGGTGCGGCTGACGCCACAAACCACGCTAGAAACCACAAAACGCCAGATAGAATTGGCGGGCAATCCCAGCAATCTGTCTGCGGCTAACTTTTGGGCGATTCGCGGTGGCCTGACTTTTTTGCTGGCGGGCCTGGGCTTTTTGCTGGCAACCAACAGCGATAGCGGTGCCGGCCGCGCTTTTCTCTACATTTTGGGTGGTGGCGCACTCGGCTTTATACTACCCGCCATGCTGCTTCGCTCTAAAATTGACCGACGCAAAGAGGCCATCATCAAGAAATTGCCCGATGCTCTGGACCTGATGACAATTTGTGTGGATGCCGGCCTGACGTTCAACGCCGCCATGCAAAAAGTGGATGACAAGTGGGATGACCCGCTGGCCAAAGAGTTTGGGCGTGTTATTTATGAAATGCAGTTGGGCAAATCCCGGCGTCAGGCACTGCGCGACATGGTAGACCGCATGGAAGTGCCCGACGTGACCAGCTTTATTGCCGCCGTTTTGCAAGCTGACCAACTGGGTGTGGGCATTGGTAAGGTGTTGCGTATCCAGGCTGAGCAGATGCGAATTCGCCGCCGGCAGCGTGCTGAGGAAAAAGCACAGCAGGCCCCGGTCAAGATGCTGTTCCCAATGGTTTTCTTGATTTTCCCTTCGATTTTTATCGTCCTGCTGGGACCGGCCGGGTTACAATTGATACGCAACGAGGCCCTGGCGGGTGTATTTGGCGGTTAAATAACACGGCCGTTACAACGTTAACTTTAACGCTTTACCTGATTTGCAAAAGGTATGACTTATATCAGGCAGGCCATCTCTGCTTCCTGGCGCTCATACATCCAGCAAGCAGCTAATTCGTTAGCAAGACTCATTTTGCCCCCCACCTGTGCCGTCTGTAAGCAGGCCGGCGACCTGTTGTGTTCTGACTGCCGGTCCACTTTGCCCCGAATCACCGTCGCGCTCTGTACCCGCTGTGGCCGCTCCCTGGCCAGCCAGGCAGACGCCTACTGCCAGCGATGTGCCCGCCAGCCCCTACTGCTACAGCAATTGCGAACACCTTTTTTCTTCGAAGAGCCACTTTCTGGCATTATTCACCAATTGAAATACAATGGCTTTTTTGCGTTGGCTGAACCAATCGCGGAATTGATGGTCGACGCCTGGCCGGAGATCGTGGACAACATTGATCTGTTAGTGCCCATACCACTTCATGAAAAACGTCAGAAAAAACGTGGCTATAACCAGGCAGCTTTGCTGGCCCACCATTTGGGACAACAATGGAACCTGCCTGTAGCCGAAAACGGGTTGCGGCGCAGCCGGCATACGCCGCCACAGGTAGGCCTGAGTCTGGCTGAGCGGCAGCGCAACGTGACTGGGGCTTTTGTTGTCGGTGACTGCTCATTTGACGGCCAGCGTGTTTTGCTGCTTGATGACGTGTTTACGACCGGCTCAACCTTAACGGCCGCTACCCAAACTCTATTAGAGGCAGGCGCTAAATTTGTGTGGGGCTATTGTGCGGCACGGGCCATGCGCTATCAAGATCGGGCTGAGTTGCTGACAACAATATCTTAATATCCGCTTTTGTAGCCGTTGCGGTGGCTGGCAGCGGCTGCAGCCTATTACTTTACACACCACATAGTCTTAGGGAGAAGGAACATGGAACTCTTAGTGAACGGACATAATATGGAAGTTACTCCTCGTTTGTACGAATACGTGGAAAAGAAAACAGAACGTTTGGACCGCTACATGCCTAATCTGGTCGAACGGCGCGTAGACTTATCGGCCGTTAACGCCAAGAGTGCCGTGGAGCGGCAGGTAGCTCAGATAACCATTCGAGACACACGAGGTACTATTCTACGGGCTGAAGAGAGCAGCAATGACATGTTCACCGCCATTGATGCCGTGGTCGACAAACTATATCGGCAGATTGAGCGCTATCGCGGACGGCGACGGCGCAAGCATCGGCCAACCGGCAACGCAACCACTGAAACCGAACCTTTTATTGGCGATCCACTGCCTTTTCCGTATGAAGAGGAGGAACAGGAAACGGTAGAACCCAGAATTGTGCGGCAGAAACGCTTCTCGTTACGTCCCATGTTAGCCGAAGAGGCCGCGGACCAGATGGAACTGCTTGGTCACGATTTCTTCGTCTTCTTTAATGCTCAGGAAAATTCGATTAACGTCGTATACCGGCGGAACGATGGCGACTATGGCCTGTTGCAACCTGAAGTGAGCTAACAACTACAGTCCTTAGAAAGGCCACGTGTGGCCCCATTAGGGACATTCCTTGAAAGGCAAGCAGTGGTGACTATAACGGTGAGCGGGTACGGGTTAATCACAATCCGTGCCCGCCCCTAACAGTCTTGGGCTAACCGTCTATGAACGGCCGTATAGCCCACTGTTTGCCTCTTTTTCTGCCCGGACCGTATTGTCGGGCATTTGATATTCTTGAGGCACAGTTTTATGGCACACATCTTAGTCGTTTGCACAGCCAACATCTGCCGCTCACCAGTGGCGGAGGCGGTATTGCGTGACCGGCTGCACCAGGCTGGCCTGACCGATTGGACGGTCAGCTCGGCTGGTACCTGGGCTATCGTTGCCCGCCAGGCATCTCGCTTTAGCACCGAGCTAATGGCCGAAAAGGGACTAGATATTTCTAATCACGCCGCAGCTATGGTCGATGAAGACCGCCTAAAAACGGCCGATCTGGTTCTTTGCATGGAAAGCGGTCACGCGGAAGCGCTGAAGGTTGAGTTCCCCCAATTTGCCCATAAAATTTTCCTGCTCAGCGAGATGGTCGGCTACCACTACAGCATCAGTGACCCTTACGGCGGCCCGATTGCTGCCTATCGCAATATGGTCCAGGAAGTAACTCGATTGATTGAAGGCGGCCTGCCGCGCATTGTCGAACTGGCCGA
>SLGK01000003.1 GCA_007123775.1 Anaerolineae bacterium
AGCGGATGTCCATAGTATCGGAGTGCGTAGTGCATATCTCGTAGCGCTCACCGGTTACACAACACGAAATACGCAATACAAGTTGTCAGGCCCTTAAACGCCAAAAAAGCCATTGGTATTTCAGCAATTCTCAATTTGAAATAAGAGCAGCAATGTTTTGAGGAACCGCATCTTCTTCAAGCGATCTGATCATGAATAACCAGAGAGCTTCCCAGTCGGGGAAAGTATGATAACGGCATAAAGCCCGCAGGTCATTGAAAAAAGTAACTCGTGTATGTAAGGCTTGTCGCAAAAATTGGTAGAGGTCGTCGACCAAGTGTAGAGCGGTATGCAGAAGAAAAGCCAACAGATTAAGCACTAGAAAAACCTGGGCCAAATGCTGGGACCCATGTCCGAAATTGTGTTCGACATGATATCCCTTACGCTTTAAGATGTTGATGCCTTCATTCTCAATCTTCCAGCGGGTACGTCCATAGTGACAAACATCTTCAATATTACCTACCGAGAGGGCATGGTTGGTGGCCCAACTATTGTGATACAAGACTTTGCCACTCTCTTCGTGGATGACCTGCACCTCACACCAGTTGACTAACAAAGCATCATCACCACCTCGGATGGGCACTTGATTTACCCATTGCCAGCGCCAAATCTCACCATGTTGGCCATTCCAGCGTCGCTCCGACTGTTCATGAAGAGTAAGAGAGGCCAGCCACCGATATAATTCAACATGGGAATCTGGTTTGCATACAAAGAGGAAGTACTGATTTCGAGCTATTACCTCTTCACACATCGGTTGGTTGCAGAATAGGTCATCGCCCAGGTAAGTAATCGTGTGGGAGGCAAACAGGTGTGACCAACGGCTTAACCACCTTTTAGCAGCATTCCGTTCACAATCCTGTTTTTCTGCCCCATCCTGCGGTGTTATCATCTCGGGAAAACAGGCCAGTACATGTTCCAATCCCGGTTGCACCATCAACGGCAACAGAGCGGCATGATAATAATGGGTTTTCCCGTTACGGTCCTGACGAGTTGAGCAGCAGGGGCACGAAATTTCAGTCGATGAATGATAGACCATCCCATCCAGAGCAATGAGGCGCGTTTTAAGACTGGTTTTGTAGGCTGCCAGTCCCCCCAAACGGGACAATTGTTGCCAAATCCACGCATACTGTGGGGCAAACTCTGTTGGTTCAAGGGGGTCTAACAGGTTACGTATCTGATTGTCGGAGGGTACATTTTTCACCTCGAACAAGGTTTGCAGGTTTCGTTTCCCTCGCTTTTTCTTGCTCATGGCTTGATGATAGGCCAAAAATGACTGCGATTGCATAAAGAACAGGCTCATGGCGCTGTTGACCGCATCTGACAGAGCATACTTTGTGTTGGGGCTGGGCTTACGATGATCCGGTAAGTTAGCCCAGTCCGTTTGACTTGCCTTGAAAAACTTTTGTAAAGGGAATCTTTTTATCATAAAGACAACTAATTACCTCTTTTACCCTTTTTGTCAACCCGTTTTCCAAATTGAGAATTGCTGGCATGGTTCAAGTTAGCTTGACAATTCGTTGACCGAAGACGGGGGACGAAAGACCGATAGCCAGAGCAATTCCGTCCTTCGTCTTCGGTCCTCCGTCAAAATTTGTAAAGTCATCTGCCAGAGAGCAGTGAACCATGTCAAATTCTGACTACTGGCTACTGACTACTGCTAACGAGGGGGGGGTGTAGGGGGGCTGATAATGGGGGTGGCGCGGCGGTCAAGGAGGAGGAGGGCCAGGCCGGTGAGGGGGAGCAAATTCGGTAATGTGTCGGTTGTGGGTAAAACGGCCGTTGTCACACTGATCAAACTACTGGCGGTGGAAAACTCAGTCAAAATCTGAAGCAGAACGCAGGGATCGTGGGGGGCCGTGCTGTTAAAATCGGCCGTTACGGCCAACACAGCCCGTCCACACAAAGTGGCCTTACCTTGCGCCGCCAGCAGCAGCGACATAACAAGAAAGGCCAATCCCGTACGTACTAACCAGGTCTTCATACACATGAGGTTAGACCAACTGCGACGATTGGTCTAACATGCTTAATCAACTGTTTAGCCAATAGGCGTACCAATGCCGCCGGCGCAGGTCCCCCCACGTTCTGGCGTTTGCGGGCCGAGGCGATAGCGATCGATGAAGCGAGAAACGCGATTGTCGTTGGCCGATTCGACCGTCAATTGCACGCCCCAGGCCGTTAGCGCAATAGGCGCATCCTGGTCGGGGTAAGGGCTGAGCAAGATATAAGTCTGACCGCGCACCATGTTTTGCAGTTGGTTCACCTGATCTTGGGGCAAGTCAGGATGATAGGTAATCCAGACGGCCCCATGCTCCAGCGAGTGAATAGCGTGTTCAGGCCGTACCGGCTCATCGTAAATACCACAATTCTGCCAGACAGCATGGTGAACACCACCGGGCGGGGGCAGGCCGCCAAACTCATAGCGCAGATCGTTATCATGGGCACGTGACATGCCGGGGTGCATGACCACGCCCGCAAGCGGCTGCGGGCCACGAATGTTGAGGAAAAGTACGTAAATAAGACCAATGACAGCGATAACGGCCGTTCCTATCAAGACATAGTTCCGCATCGTTTTATCTTGAACAAACTCTGTTGGTTTTGTTCGCTTGGGCGCTCGACGCATTTCTCTTTTCTCCTTCAAAAAATAGACGATAGACGATGGACCATAGACGATGGGTTTTCCTTCATCATGGTATTGTCAAGTCCTTCTTCCTTCTACCTTCTGGCTTCTACCTTCTGCCTTTATGTGTTAGCCACGCGGCACACCCACCCCACCAGTACAGCTTGCTCCCTGCTCCGGGCCACGCGTATTGCGGTAGCGGCGAATAAACTGGTCAATGCGCTCATCGTCGGCCGATTCAACCACAAGCTGCCCATCCCACACCGTCAGGGCAATGGGGCTGGATTGGGCCGGGTAAGGGCTTAAGAGCAGATAGGACTGACCGCGCACACGGCTTTGCAGGCTTTCGATCTGGTCTTGGGGTAAATCGGGGTGGTAGGTAATCCAGACGGCACCATGCTCCATGGAGTGGATAGCATGGCCCGGATCAACGGGCGTTTCGTAAATGCCACAGTTTTGCCATGACCCGTAGTGGGGACCACCCATCGGGGGCAAACCACCTTCAGGAATGTCTAGCTCGGCGACATGGACACCAGGCGGCGGGCTGGGAATAAATTCGGCCCCTACGATGTCCGGTTCTAACAGGCGAGCCAAAATTAGACCCAAAAAGGCAACGACAATAACGGTAACGGGCAGCCAGATTCGGAGCATACGCATCCGCTTTTCACGCTCAACCTGCTGCAACCGCTGTTCTTTACGACTCAATCGCTGCTTTTTTGCCATGTTTGCCTCTCCTCTTAAATGGAGCGCCAGCATCCTTGCTGGCAACTGGCCGACAGGGAAGTCGGCGCTCCGTTTTCATTCGTTTGCTGGTGCGCTGCGGCGCATGGTGTCTCCTGATGTTATTCAACTAGGGAAATCCAGGCCAAATTATGCCGTGCTTACCTGGATATGCCAACGGAAACGGCCGTTTATTAAATTTTCGTTCACAGTTGGGACCAGGGTTGGTAATCGGCCCATCAGCGACCGATTACCAACCCAATAGCGAGGTAGCTTTTATTCGAGGGTTACGCCACGCAGTTTTGTAGCCGCGGTTTCTTACCGCGTTCCCCAGAGGCGAGTTAAGGATACCTCGGCTACTCAAGGCGCACGCCGCGCAGACGTAGGGCGTTGCTGACAACGCTAATGCTAGAAAGCACCATAGCAGCGGCGGCCAACATCGGGTCTAATTCGCGCAGCATGTCGGGGGACCAGGCGAAGGGAGCCAATACCCCGGCCGCTACGGGGAGCAAGGCCACGTTGTAGCCAAAGGCCCAGCCCAGATTTTGGCGAATATTCCGCATGGTGGCTTTGGAAAGGCGGAGGGCCTGGGGCACGCTGCGTAAATCGCCGCGCATCAGGGTCACATCGGCCGTTTCCATGGCCACATCAGTGCCCGTGCCAATGGCGATGCCAATGTCCGCCTGGGCCAACGCGGGCGCGTCATTGATACCGTCGCCCACCATGGCCACCGCGTAGCCTTCCGCTTGCAACTGCTTGACGTAGCTGGCCTTATCACCGGGCAGCACCTCAGCCATTACTCTGTCAATACCCACTTCACGAGCGATGGCCTGGGCGGTGGCCTCATTGTCGCCGGTCATCATGACCACCGTCAGCCCCAAATCTTTCAGGGCAGTTACGGCCTCTTTCGAGCCATCCTTGATCGTATCGGCCACGCTAATGAGGGCGGTGGCCTGGCCGTCAACAGCCAGCCACATGGCTGTTTTGGCCTCTTGTTGCAGCAATTGGGCCTTTGCTTCCAGCCCGTTCAGATGCACATTTTCACGCTGCATCAGGCGCAGATTGCCCAGCAGCACCTTTTGGCCTTCCACGGTGGCGGCAATGCCGTGCCCGGCAATCCCTTCAAACTGATCCGGCTCGCTCAGGCTCAGGCCGCGTGCCTGGGCCTCGCGTACAATCGCTTCACCCAACGGATGCTCCGAGCCACGCTCGGCCGAAGCCGCCAGCCGCAGCCAATGATCCGCCTCATCCTCTGCATTCTGACTACTGGCTACTGAATTCTGACTACTGGCTACTGCATACTGACTACTGACAACTATATCAGTGACCGATGGCTCACCCTTCGTAATCGTACCTGTCTTATCCAGCACAATCGCCTTGATTTTCAGAGTGCGCTCTAACGCGGCACTATTTTTGAAGAGGATGCCATTTTCGGCCCCTTTACCGATGCCGACCATGATGGAGGTGGGGGTAGCCAGCCCCATGGCGCAGGGGCAGGCGATGACCAGAACGGCGACCATACGCAGCAGGGCGGGCACGAAGCCTTGCCCGGCCAGCATCCAGGCGGCAAAGGTGATCAGGGCAAAGAGGACGACGGCGGGCACAAAGTAGTTGGTAACGCGGTCAATGATGCGCTGAATGGGGGCTTTGCTGCCCTGGGCCTGCTCTACCAGCCGGATAATCTGGGCCAGGGCGGTGTCGCGGCCGACTTTGGTGGCCTCGAAGCGAATCAGCCCTTGTTTGTTGATGGTGGCTCCGATTACTTTATCGCCGACTTCTTTGGCGACGGGCAGGCTTTCGCCGGTGAGCATACTCTCGTCTACGTGGGTACGGCCGTTTACCACCATCCCATCCACCGGAATCTTCTCACCCGGCCGCACGATGACCACATCACCCGTTTCCACCTCGGCAATGGGAATGTCTAGTTCAGAGCCATCACGCACCACGCGGGCCGTTTTGGGCTGTAGCCCCATCAGCTTTTTGATGGCCTCACTGGTGCGCCCTTTGGCGCGGGCTTCCAGCAGCTTGCCCAGGACGATGAGGGTGATGATGACAGCGGCCGTTTCAAAGTAGACGTGGTGGCCGATCAAATGGCTGCCCAGGCTGAGGGCAATGACGACGGCGATGCTGTAGAAATAGGCGACCGACGTGCCCATCACCACCAGCACATCCATGTTGGCGCTGCCGTTACGCAGGCTTTTGTAGGCTCCGGTGTAATAATCATAGCCCACGTAGAACTGGACAGGGGTGGCTAACGCCAGCAGCAGCCAGTTGACCCAGCCGGCGTGTGCCCACTGGCCGATCAGGTCAAAGTCACGCCCCATGCTGATCACAAAAAGGGGAATGGTGAATAGGGCACCTACGATCAAACGGTGGTATTGATGCCGGATTTCGGCTTCGCGGGCGGCCGCTTCCGCGTCTTCGGGTTCGGCCGTTTCTTCGCCCGCTTTGGGTTCAACCACGTCATAGCCACCGCGACGCACGGCGGCGACCAGTTCGGCCCGCGTCACCGCGCCCGGCGCGTAGCGGACCAGGGCCTTCTCATTGGCGTAGTTGACGGTGGCGTCTAACACGCCGTCTACCTTTTGCAGGCTGCGTTCGACGTTGGCCACGCAGTTGGCGCAGGTCATGCCCAGGATGGGCAGGCTGATTTCGGCAGTAGGGATGTTGAAGCCAGCTTTTTGAACACGATCGATAACGGCCGTTACCAACTCGTTACCATTGGCCGCTTCATCATAGCTGACCGTGACTCTTTCACTGGCAAAATTAACAACGGCCTCGGTTACGCCCTCAATCTTCTTGGCGTTCCGCTCTACCGACGCCACACAGTTGGCGCAGGTCATACCGAGGACGGGTAAAGTTACTTGTTTTTCAGACATTGAACCTCAATCGTAGTGCGTAGTGCGTAGGAAAGAGTCGCTACGCACTACGCATTACGCACTATGCTTTTAAGATATAAACTGAACATTACTACCCGACTGCAACTCCCCTGGCGGGAAGTTGATTTCGTGCAGCAGGGATTCGATCTGGGGCCAGTTGGCCGGCTCTTGCCATTCGATCAGCACTTGCTTATTATCTTTGTTGGCCTGGACTTTGGTGACGCCGGCCAGTTCACTCACTTCCATTTCAATGGTCTGGGTGCAGTGGCCACAGCTAATATTGGGGATGGTGATGGTTTTGCTTGTCATTGGTTTCTCCTTAAACGTGTTGCGTGGTGCGTAGTGCGTAGCAAAAAAGCCTACGCACTACGCAATACGCACTATAGCTTTCCTGATACCTCAAACACACTCGTTACCTCTTCTAACATGCGTTCGCGCTCGGTGACGTCATCGCCCTGAACGGCGGTGGTGATGCAGGTGCGGAGGTGGTTGTCGAGCATGATGGTGCTGACTTTGTTGAGGGCGGCCTGCACCGCCTGTATCTGGCGAATGACGTCGATGCAATAGGTGTCATCGGCCACCATGCGCTCAATGCCTTTGAGATGACCGGCCGCACTGGCCAGACGGCGGGTAACGGCCGTTTTTGTGGTATCGTCCATAAGTATCTCCGTATTAAGCCCAACCCCCCTGGGGGGGGGTATCTGGTTTGAATTATAGGGTAAGAAGCAACGGCCGTCAAGCCGTCTCAGAAACTTTTGTACGAGACCTGACAGGGTTGGCAAACCAGTCAGGTCTTTATTATTTAGATCACCCAATTCCATGATCTAGCTCACTCCCCGCGCCCATACCATCTCGCTATACTAACTTTTACGGCAGAGTTCAATCTGACGTAATTTACGGGCACGGTTCACTGCTCCCTGGCAGCCAACTTTACAAATTTTGACGGAAGACCGAAGACGAAGGACGGAGTTACTCTTGGCCTATCGGTCCATCGCTTTTCCTGGCCATCGGTCCTTCGTCCTCCGTCATCGGTCAGTAAATTGTCAAGCTGACTTGAACCATGCCAATTTACGTACTCCTAATTCGTAATTCGTAATTCCTACTTCGTAATTTCACAAGGAGAACCCACTATGACCTACTATCCCCACACCGCCGACGACCGCCGCGATATGCTGGCCGCCGTCGGCGTCAGAGAGATGGAGGCGTTGTTTGAGGCCATTCCCGCCCGACTCCGCTTCCCTACCCTAGACCTGCCTCCCGGCCGCAGCCCGCTAGAAATTGAGCGGGCGGTAGCTGACCTGGCAGGGCGTAATGTGGTAGGCAACGGCCGTATCCGTAATTTCCTCGGTGCCGGCGCCTACGCCCACTACAGCCCGCCTCTGGTAGACCACCTGATCAGCCGGGGCGAGTTCCTGACCGCCTACACCCCCTACCAGCCCGAAGTCAGCCAGGGTACACTGCAAGGCATTTTCGAGTACCAGACGATGATGGCCGCCCTCACCGGCATGGACGTTTCTAACGCCAGCCATTATGATGGGGCAACGGCCGTGGCCGAAGCCATCATCATGGCCCTATCCAGCACCCGTAACCGGAACAAGGTCCTCATCGCTCCCACCGTCCATCCCCAATACCGGCAGGTGGTTCGCACCTATACCCAGGGCATGGACCTGACCATCACTGGCGACGAAGAAAGCGCCACCGACATTAACGCCCTGCTCGACCAGCTAGACGACAAAACGGCGCTGGTCATTATCCAATCCCCCAACTTTTTCGGCCAATTTGAAGCGCTGGACGGCGTGGCCGACAGAATCCACGACGCCGGTGCCTTGTTCTGCGTGGTGGCCGAACCGATCCACATGGCCCTCTTCAAGCCGCCGGGCGACTACGGCGCCGACATCGTGTGTGGCGAAGGTCAGCCGCTCGGCCTGCCTCTGAGCTACGGCGGCCCCTACCTCGGCTACTTCTGCACCCGCGACAAATACGTGCGCCGTATGGCCGGCCGACTCGTGGGCGAAACGATTGATGCCGAAGGCGACCGCAGCTTCACCCTCACCCTCTCCACCCGCGAGCAGCACATCCGCCGCGCTAAAGCCACCTCCAACATCTGCTCCAATCAGGGGCTAATGGCCATGGCGGCCGGCATCTACATGGCTGCTATGGGCAAACAGGGTCTACGCCGCGTGGCTGAATTGACCACCCACAACGCCCACTACCTGGCCGAACAGATCGAAGCCCTCGACAAATACCACGTCTGGCTCGAAAAACCGTTCTTCCAGGAATTCGTTGTGGCCTGTCCCCGGCCGGCAGCCGAAATCAACGCCGCCCTGTTAGCCGACCACAACATCATCGGCGGCTACGATCTGGGACAAGATTATCCCGAACTCGGCCACCATTTGCTGGTCTGCGCCACCGAAATGACCAGCCGGGCCGACATGGATGCACTGATAGCAGCTTTGCAAGAGATTTGAGGCAGAGGCAGCGTAGTGCGTAATGCGTAGTGCGTAGTCGGAAGGATTACGCACTACGCATTACGCACTACGACGAATCCCCTCTACGTCAGAATGGAGAACAACCACTATGAACAAAGAACCGTTAATCTACGAATTGAGCAGCCCCGGCCGGCGCGGCGTAGCTATGCCCGAACCCCAGGTCCCGACCACCAAACTACCCAAAGCGATGCTGCGCGACGACCTCAACCTGCCTGAAGTCAGCGAAATGGACGTGGTGCGCCATTACACCCAACTATCCCGCCAGAATATGGGCGTGGATACCACCTTCTACCCGCTCGGCTCCTGCACCATGAAATACAACCCCCGCCTCAACGAAGCGATGGCCCGCCTGCCCGGCTTTCTGCACAGCCACCCCCTCCAGCCCGAAGCGAGCGTTCAGGGCAATTTGCAGCTTATGTACGAAATGCAAACCTGGCTGGCCGAATTGAACGGCTTTACCGCCACCTCTTTACAACCGGCGGCCGGGGCGCACGGCGAATTCGCCGGTATCCTCATGGCCCGCGCCTACCACCGGGACCGGGACGAAGGGGAACGCGACACTATTCTGCTGCCCGACTCGGCACACGGCACCAATCCGGCCACCAGCAGCATGGCCGGCTACCGCGTGGTCGAACTACCTAGCGACGAACGGGGCAACGTGGACCTGGCCGCGCTCAAGGAAAATCTCGGCCCCCACGTGGCGGCCATGATGATCACCATTCCCAACACGCTGGGGCTGTTCGAGGAACAAATTCTGGAAGTATCGCGGCTGGTCCACGAGTGCGGCGGCCTGATGTATGCCGACGGGGCCAACATGAACGCCCTTATGGGCATTGCCCGCCTGGCCGACCTCGGCTTCGACGTGATGCACTACAATTTGCACAAGACGTTTAGCACCCCACACGGCGGCGGCGGCCCCGGCTCCGGACCGGTCTCGGTTAATGAGAAGTTGGCCCCCTTCTTGCCTGGCCCGATTGCGGTGAAAGAAGGGGATCAATACCAGATGGAGATGCCGGAAAAGAGTATCGGCCGTCTCAAGGCATTTCACGGTAATTTCGGCGTGGTGGTGCGGGCCTACGCCTACTTTATGGCCCACGGCCCGGTCGAACTCAAAGCCGTTTCTGAGTACGCGGTCCTTAACGCCAACTACCTGCGCGTGAAGATTGGCGAGCATTACCAGATTCCTTACGACCGCATCTGTATGCACGAATTTGTGGCTGAAGGCAAACTGGCCGAGGAAGGGCTGCGGGCGCTGGATATTTCCAAGCGGCTGATTGACTACGGCTTCCACCCGCCGTCCAACTACTTCCCGCTAGGCACGCCCCACACCTCGCTCAAGGTACACGAGGCCCTGATGGTAGAGCCAACGGAAACAGAGTCACGGCAAACGCTAGACCGCTTTGCCGAGGCGATGGCCGCCATTCGCCAGGAGGCGCGGGAGAATCCCGACCTGCTGCGCGAGGCCCCGCATACCGCCCCGGTGGAGCGGGTTGATGAGGTTCACGCGGCTAAGAACCTGGTTCTGTGCCGCACAGTCTGAGAATATTACTGGGGATTTAGGGGCTAACATGTGCAGCGCGATGCGAGATGGAAATCACACATCGCGCTGCACAGAATTTACGCTTTACGATCTGTTGCCATAACGGGCCGGCGGACCTACGTTGAGTGCGCCATAGCGCCAGGCTTCATTAGGGGCATAAGAGCTAAGCACCCGCATATAATTGGCCCGCTCGAAGGCGGCTGGTTCGGCACAGTTAATCTGGCTCAGACTGCCTTTCAACTGATCGAGCGACTCATACTCATTCTCTTCCAGCCAGTTGGCAATGCCCTGGCGTAACATCTGGAAGCGGTTGATACCGTTCTGCAACAGCTCAGAAGCCAGCATCGTGACTGAGGCCCCAGCCGCCACTCCTTTCAGCACGTCCATGGGGGTGTGGACGCCGCTGGTCAGGGCTAAATCAGTAGGAATACGGCCGTACAGAATAGCAATCCAGCGCATGGGCAGTCGCAGCTCTACAGAGGTACTCAGCTTGAGGTTGGGCACGACCGCCAGCTCCTCCAGGTCGAGATCGGGCTGATAGAAGCGGTTAAACAGAACCAGACCATCGGCGCCGCCCTCGGCCAGTTGGTTGGCCATGTAGGCCATATTGCTAAAGTAGGGGCTGAGTTTCATGGCGATGGGGATAGAAACGGCCGTTTGCACATCCCGCAGTACATCCAAATACAACTGCTCCACCGCCTCGCCGGGCATCATCATATCCGTAGCGATATAGTAAACGTTCAATTCAATGGCATCGGCACCAGCCTCTTCCATCAGGCGAGCATACTCAATCCAGCCACCCGTCGAAACCCCATTTAAACTACCGATAACCGGAATATCCAGCGCTTCTTTGGCCCGCCGAATATGCTCCATGTATGCTTCTGGCCCTGTATGATACTCCGCCGCCTCGGGAAAATAGCTCAGCGCCTCGGCAAAACTCTCGGCCCCCTGCCAGAGATGCTCATTCAACGTGTGGCTTTCCATGCGAATCTGCTCTTCAAAGAGCGAGTAAAGCACCACAGCCGACGCCCCCGCATCCTCCATCTGCCGCAGCCGTGAAATCTCCCGCGTCAGCGGTGACGACGAAGCCACCAGGGGGTTCTTCAATTCCATGCCTAGATAGGTTGTTGATAAATCCATTTTGTCCTCCATCACGTATTGCGTGTCGCGTAGTGCGTAGCGGGCGTTAACTGACCCGGCTACGCACTGCGAATTACGCACCATTCTTTTTTGCCATTTCCTCATATTGCAGCCAGCGGGCGGCCACATCCTCTTTCGCCAGTTCCATTAGCCTTTCAGCCATCTCCGGATGACTTTGGGTCAACATCCGGTAGCGGCCTTCACGATAGGCGTAATTCTCCAGCGACTCGCGCGGCGGTTTGCTATCCAGCACGAACGGATTTTGATCCGTCAAGGCCCGTTCCGGGTTAAAGCGGTAGAGCGGCCAGTAGGCACTCTTGACCGCCGCCTGCTGCTGCTGCAGCCCAAACTGCAAGTCATAGCCGTGGGCGATACAGTGACTATAGGCAATAATGAGCGATGGGCCATCATACGCTTCTGCTTCCAGCAGAGCGTTAATAGTTTGCCGGTCATCGGCCCCAAAGGCAACGCGAGCCACATAAACGGAGCCGTAGCTCATAGCCACCATGCCCAGGTCTTTCTTGGGCAGCGGCTTGCCCGCGGCGGCAAACTTAGCTACAGCACCCCGCGGCGTCGCCTTAGACATCTGGCCTCCCGTGTTAGAGTAAACCTCTGTGTCTAGCACCAGCACGTTGATGTTCCGTCCGGAAGCCAGCACATGGTCCAGACCGCCAAAGCCAATGTCATAGGCCCAACCGTCGCCACCAACAATCCAGACCGATTTCTTGACAAAGACATCGGCCATATCCAGCAAGTTGGCAATCCTGGGCTGATCACTGCTACCGTTAGCGGCCAGCAGCTCTTGCAGCCGTGCTTTCAATTCCACGACACGCCCGCGCTGCTCCTGAATCTCAGCTTCATCGGTTTGATCGGCGTAGAGAATGGCGTCGGCCAGTTCACCACCGATTGTGTCACGCAACTGGCGCAGCAAACCGGTGGCCGCTTCGAGCCGCTGATCGAGCGCCACGCGCATGCCCATACCAAATTCGGCATTATCTTCGAAGAGAGAGTTTGACCAGGCAGGGCCACGGCCGTCTTCGTTGGCAGACCAGGGTGTGGTGGGCAGATTACCGCCGTAGATGGAGGAGCAGCCGGTGGCATTAGCTACCAGGGTGCGGTCACCAAAGAGACGGGTCAGCAAGCTAATATAGGGTGTTTCACCACAGCCAGCACACGCGCCAGAGAACTCAAAGAGCGGCTGTAGTAGCTGGTTGTATTTAACCTGGTTAAGTGGGATGATGGTCCGGTCAATTTCAGGCAGGCCGAGGAAAAAGTCCCAGTTTTCCCGCTCCGTTTCGCGCAGCGGCACCTGCGGGGCCATATTGATGGCCTTGAGCTTCGGCTGCCGCTTGTTCTTCACGGGGCAAACATCCACACACAGGGTACAGCCGGTGCAATCTTCGGGCGCAACCTGTAGCGTAAACGACATGTCCTTGAATTCTTTGTAGCGGGCCGGCACCGACTTGAAGGTTTCGGGGGCGTTTGCGGCCAGCGTCGGATCGTACACTTTCATCCGCAGCACGGCATGGGGGCAAACCAGCACACATTTGCCACACTGTATACAGATATCTTCATCCCAGACAGGAATTTCAGTGGCAATGTTGCGTTTCTCCCATTTGGTAGTGCCGACCGGGTAGGTGCCGTCTACAGGCATGGCGCTGACCGGCAGATCGTCGCCCAGCCCTTCAATGATACGGGCGGTGACGGAGCGCACAAATTCAGGCGCGTAGTCGGGCACAACCGGAGCGCGTTCCCAATTGCTGGTGGCGGTTGAGGGCACAGCTACTTTGTTGAGGTGAGCCAGGGCTTCGTCAACGGCGGCGAAGTTTTGGCGTACAACAGCTTCACCACGTTTGCCGTAGGTATCGTCAATCGCTTTTTTGATGGCGTCGATGGCTTCTTCAGTTGGCAGTACGCCGGCCAGGGCAAAGAAGCAGGTCTGCATGATGGTGTTGATGCGGCGACCCATGCCGGTCTTGGCAGCCACCTCGTAACCATCCACCACGTAAAACTTTATCTCTTTGTCGATGATGGTCTGCTGAACCTGACGCGGCAGGTGGTCCCATATCTCATCCGGCCCAAAGGGGCTGTTGAGGAGGAAGGTAGCGCCGGGCGCGGCCAGCTTGAGCATATCGAAACGTTCCAGAAAGTTGAATTGGTGGCAGGCCACAAAGTCGGCCGATTGAATGAGGTAGGGTGCGTGGATCGGTTTTTCACCAAAGCGGAGGTGGGAAACCGTGACCGATCCGGCTTTCTTGGAGTCGTATACGAAGTAAGCCTGGGCGTAGCGGTCGCCGTATTCGCCGATAATTTTGATAGAGTTTTTGTTAGCCCCGACCGTGCCGTCGGAACCGAGGCCGTAGAAGACGGCGCGGACGATGTTGCCGCCCATGATGCGGAAACCAGGGTCCCATTCCAGGCTGGTGTGGGTGACGTCGTCGCGGATACCAATGGTGAAATGGTTCTTAGGTTTGTCTTTGTTCAGCTCGTCGAAAACGGCTTTGACCATAGCCGGGGTGAACTCTTTAGAAGATAAACCGTAGCGACCGCCAATGATGCGGAGGCGGCCCAAACCAGTAAGCAATTCCAGGTCGTGGATTTCGTTAACGGCCGTTACCACATCCTGATACATTGGCTCGCCGGTAGCCCCCGGCTCTTTGGTCCGGTCCATCACGGCAATAGCTTTAGTGGTGACTGGTAACGCTTTGGCAAATGCCGCCACGTCAAAGGGACGATAAAGGCGCACGTTGACCACGCCTACTTTTTCGCCCTCGTTGGCCAGGTAGGCGGCGGTGGTTTCGGCCGTTTCTGCCCCAGACCCCATAATGACAATAACCCGCTCCGCTTCGGGATGGCCGGTATAGTCAAACAGGCCGTAAGAGCGACCCGTCAATTCGGCAAACTTGTCCATCATTTCCTGGACAATAGCCGGGGTGGCCTCATAGTACGGATTGGCACTTTCGCGACCCTGGAAGAAAACGTCGGGGTTCTGGGCCGTGCCGCGGATGACGGGATTGTCGGGCGTCAGACCACGGGCACGATGAGCCATGACCAGTTTGTCATCAATCATTGCCCGGATAACGCTTTGATCGATGTCCTCAATGCGGCTAACCTCATGGGAGGTGCGGAAGCCGTCGAAGAAGTGGATAAATGGTATGCGGGCTTTCAGGGTAGCGGCCATTGAGATCAGGGCCATGTCGCTGACAGCCTGTACAGAGTCAGACGCCAACAGGGCAAAGCCGGTAGAACGGACCGCCATCACGTCAGAATGGTCGCCAAAAATAGAGAGGGCCTGGGACGCGACCGAACGGGCGGCGACGTGGAAAACGGTACTGGTCAGCTCTCCGGCAATCTTGTACATGTTAGGGATCATCAGCAGCAGCCCTTGTGAGGCGGTAAAGGTGGTGGTTAAGGCACCGGTTTGTAGGGCACCATGCACTGCGCCGGCGGCACCACCTTCAGACTGCATTTCGACCACAAGGGGCACAGCCCCCCAGATGTTGGTCTTACCCTCAGCCGACCATTGGTCGGCCCACTCTCCCATCGGAGAGGATGGAGTAATGGGGTAAATGGCAATGACGTCGCTCAATTGGTGGGCAATCAGGGCAGCGGCTTCGTTACCATCTACAGTAATCATTTCTTTTCTCATTGATAAGCCTCCAAACGTAAAACGTGATACGTGAAACGTATTGTGTGATGCGTTTCATCCTTCATAATTTTTAATCCGCAATTCATCTCTCAATTGTAGGCGTAACGGCTATTTCTTTCGCAGTGACAGATAGCATCCATGTCATAGCCAAACGTCACTTAGACAGGTTTGCTGCCAGCCGTGATTGCCAATTTCTCAGGTCTGCATCCCATGATTTCTGGCTATGCTCGGCGCAACCGAAAAAGGATGGGTATAATTGACGAATCATGGTAGATAGAACAAAGTACCCATTAACAGAAATGTTGGCCGCACATCCTTGTTTTGGCGTTTTGACAGCCAGCCAACAAAAACGATTGGTCGCCGATGCCCGGTTGTTTATATTTCCAGCAGAGGAAACGGTACAGGTAGAAGGCGAAACGGCCGTCGTCATTTGGTGGATCGAAAGCGGCGCGGTCAATATTTACAAGAGCAACATGGAAGGGAGTGAGCAGATTTTGCATATCGCCGGGATGGGCGACACATTCAATGATGTGGCCGTATATGATGACGACGGCAATCCGGCAACGGTAGACACCTTGACCCCGGCCAAAATCTGGCTGCTGCCCGGCGCCACAATCCACAAACTGCTCGGTGAAAACAACGCTTTTGCCCAGGCCGTCATCCGTTCTATGGCCCGTCGTGTGCGTGCCTTTACCCGCCAGATTGAAGATTTGACCCTCTACAGCGTGACGGCGCGACTGGCCCGCTTTCTGCTACAAGAAGCGGATAATCCTGCCTTTATGGAGGCTGGGGTGACGCGCAAAGCGATTGCCAGCTATCTGGCCACCACGCCCGAAACCGTCAGCCGTACATTGCGCCTGCTTCAGGATGCAGGCGCGATCCAGTTTGATCGTTACCGGATAATGATTGTTAACGCCTCCCTACTCCGCACAATTGGACGAGTTTAATCGAGGCCAACTTGATCTAAATCAAGTATTTTGATAAATATCAAGGTTACTGAGCGCAGCTTGTGATAACCTTCACACCGTTGACAAAAGATGGCTACCTCGTATTAACGGGCAGCATTGCCATCGTCGATTATTTGGAGGAACAAATATGGCCCAAAACCAACCCACAGCCACCCCACAGCGGCAAACAACCCTCATGGGGTTTATGGCTGGCCCGTTATGGCTATGGCTACTTGTGGCCGGCGTGTTTGGTGGGGTTATCGGCCTCGGCGGCTTTACCTTTGTTCACGGCAAGGGTGGCTCCTATCTGTCTGACAACCCGGAAACCTGTATCAACTGCCACATTATGCAAGAGCAGTATGATGGCTGGATTCACGGCAGTCATACGGCCGTTGCGACCTGCAACGATTGCCATACACCCCATTCATTCCCTAGTAACTATATCGTCAAAGGCATCAACGGCTGGAACCACAGCGTAGCCTTTACAACGGGCGACTTTCCTGACCCCATTCGCATTAACGAAATGAACCGCGAAGTGACTCAGGGAACTTGTCTATCTTGTCATGGACCATTGGTAACGCCAATCAGCCATACCGATAGCGACTCACCCACCGATTGTCTGTCCTGCCATAGTGGGGTCGGACACGGCCGTTAATTATTCTGGAGATGATCATATGAAAGAAAATCGTTCTACCTGGTTGTTAGTCGGCGCCTTTGTTCTTGGTCTGGTCATTATGGCCGGCTTAGGTGCCCTCTTGGTAAACATTCAACAGCGTCAAGCCGAAGCGATTGAATTTCCCCTGCGCGTCGTCAATATTCCCGAAGGAGAAATAGACCCTGCTGTGTGGGGTCAAAACTTCCCCCGTCAGTATGATTCCTTCATGCGGACCAGAGAGGATACCTTCCAATCTCCTTACGGCGGCTCAGTGCCTTACGATAAACTGGAACGCTACCCGGCAATGGTGCGTCTGTGGGCCGGTATGGCCTTTGCCATTGACCACAACAATGCGCGTGGCCATTACTACGCTCAAATCGACCAGCGCGAAACCGAGAGGGTTCAGGTAGCCAGCCAGCCGGGGGCCTGCATCAACTGTCACGCGGCTGAAACCCCGCTTCTGATCGAAGAAATGGGCTGGGCTGAGTTCAACCGTACCCCCTACAACGAGCTAAAAGATAAGCTCCATTTTGGCACCTCCTGCAACGACTGCCACGATCCCCAAACAATGGCGCTGCGTATCACGCGGCCAGCCCTTATCGACGGCTTAGAGATGCTCGGCATTGACGTTGAACAGGCCTCGCGCCAGGAAATGCGGAGCTACGTCTGTGCCCAATGTCATGTAGAATATTACTTTGCCGGTGACGACAAAATCCTGACCTTCCCCTGGAGCAATGGCCTGACCATTGACGACATGGAAGCCCACTTCGATGCCTACGACTTCGCCGACTGGACTCACGGGGAGACAGGCGCGCCGATGATCAAGATTCAGCATCCGGAATTTGAGCTGTGGAGTACCAGTATCCATGCCCAATCCGGGGTAGCCTGTGCCGACTGCCACATGCCCTACACACGCGAAGGCGCGGTCAAGATATCTGACCATTGGATTCGCAGCCCGCTGTCCAACATAAGGAACGCCTGCATGACCTGCCACCAGCAGGATGAAGAAGCGTTGTTCAATCGCGTAGTAGAGATTCAAACGCGCACGGCCGACCTGTTACACCTGGCTGAAGATGCCATTATAGATGCTATTGACGCCATTGTCGCCGCCCAAGAAGCCGGGGCCAGCGAAGCTTCGTTGGAAAATGCCCTGCATCTGCAACGTCGGGCGACAATGCGCTGGGACTTTGTTTCTTCGGAGAACTCAACCGGCTTCCACAGCCCGCAGGAAGCGGCCCGCATTTTGGCCATGGCTATTGATTTTGCCCGCCAGGCCCAACTGGAGGCAGAGCGGGCTATGCCGGCCGGCGGCCAACAAGCGGCGTTGGGTAATTAGACAGCAGTAAACGGCTGCCTGAACAAATGGCAACCGTTTAGGCTGGTTCACTGCAAACAGTCATCGCAACAAAAAATCTCCCGGCGGTTTTCAACCGCCGGGAGATTTTATATCGGATAAAAGGCTAACTGCTAACCGGTCACCCGCAACAAACTACCGATAACCATTTATGCCTCTTACTTACCATCGGCCAAGGCGGCATGAGCCGCAGCTAACCGGGCGATAGGCACACGGAACGGCGAGCAAGAAACATAGTTCAGATTCAGCGCATGGCACAAGGCAATGGATTCAGGGTCCCCACCATGCTCACCACAGATACCAATTTCCAAATCAGGACGGACAGCACGGCCGTTTTCCACGGCAATTTCCATCAACTGCCCTACACCCTTCGGATCAATGGTCTCAAACGGATTCTGGCGCAGGATGCGACGCTGCTGGTATGCCAGCAAGAAGCCAGACTCGGCGTCGTCACGGGATACGCCAAAGACCATCTGCGTCAGGTCATTGGTGCCAAAGGAAAAGAATTGGGCTACCTCAGCGATTTCATTCGCCGTCAGGGCCGCCCGTGGGATCTCAATCATCGTGCCAAACTTATATTTTACCGTCATCTCCTGCTCTTCCATGACCAGCTTGGCCTCTTTTTCCAGGGCGGCCTGCTGTGTGTGCAACTCATTGACATGGCTAACGAGCGGAATCATCACTTCCGGCTGGACCGGGATACCTTCACGCTGGACGCGGCAAGCGGCTTCAAAGATAGCCCGTACCTGCATCCTGGTCAGTTCAGGGATGAGGATGCCCAGGCGGACACCCCGCGTACCCAGCATCGGGTTCTGTTCACGCAGCGCTTCGACGCGCTCCAGGTAATGGTTTTTGATACGAATCTCATTTAAGGCCGCATCAATTTCGCTCATGGTGTGGAAGTGCTGCAACTGCACCTTGAGGTCGGCCAATTCTTGAATCAGGTCCTCGAAAGCGGGCAGGAACTCATGCAGCGGCGGGTCGAGCAGGCGGATGATAACGGGACGGCCGTTCATGACGCGGAACAAGCCCTCAAAGTCACCCCGCTGTAGAGGCATCAGCTTATCCAGATACTCCTGCCGCTCGGTGGTGGTGCGGGACATGATCATCTGCTGGACAATCGGCATCCGCTCTGGCTCAAAAAACATATGCTCCGTGCGGCAAAGGCCGATCCCTTCGGCCCCGTAGTCACTGGCGCGTTGGGCATCACGCGGGTAGTCGGCGTTGGCCCACACACCCAGGGTGCGGATTTCGTCGGCCCAGCCTAGCAGCTGCAGCAGGTAGGGATTGCTAAAGTCAGGGATAAAGGTGTCCAGTTTACCCAAATATACACGGCCGTTGGTACCATCTAGCGACAGCCAATCACCCTCTTTAATCACCAGGTCTTCGCCCAGGTGCATTTCGCGGGCGTCGAGGTCGATTTCTAGCTCAGTCACGCCAACAACGGCCGGTTTACCAAACTGACGGGCTACCAGCGCGGCATGGCTGGTACGACCGCCACGGCTGGTCAAAATACCTTCAGCGGCCAGCATACCATGCACGTCATCGGGCTTCGTTTCGGGGCGGACCATGATCACTTTCTTGCCATCTTCTTTGGCCCAGCTTTCGGCCGTATCGGCGTCAAAAGCAATAATACCTACCGCGGCACCGGGGGAAACGTCTAGCCCTCTGGCAATAGGCTGCGTATTTTGCAGCACTTCGGGGGACAGTTGGGGATGGAGGAAAAAGTCTACCTGGGCCGGTTTGACGCGCTTGACCGCCTCTTCTTTGGTAATCAAGCCCTCTTCGACCATATCCACAGCGATACGGACTTCGGCCTGAGCGGTGCGCTTGCCGTCACGGGTTTGCAATACCCACAATTTACCATGCTCGACGGTAAATTCCATGTCTTGCATATTGCGGTAATGCTGTTCTAGCTTTTTAGCAATGTCCTCAAATTCAGCGTACATGCCGGGCATGAGGGCTTTAAGATCGCTGATAGGCTGAGTGGTGCGCGTACCGGCCACGACGTCTTCACCCTGGGCATTAACCAGGAAGTCGCCTTCTAGCTCTTTCTCGCCGGTGGCGGCGTTGCGCGACATGGCAACGCCGGTAGCGGAATCGTCGCCCAGGTTGCCAAAGACCATCGTTTGAATGTTTACGGCCGTTCCCAAATCATGCTCAATCCCGGCCGCGTTGCGATAGTCAATGGCCCGCTTGCCGTTCCACGACTTAAAGACGGCTTCGGTCGCCAGACGCAACTGCTCATAAGGATCGCTGGGGAACTCACTGTTGGTAAAAGTATTGTAGATTGACTTAAACTTGTTGGTAACAATCTGCCAATCCGCGGCCGTCAGGTCGGAATCACTCTCCACACCGGCCCGCTGGCGGCGCAATGTGATCACATGCTCAAAGACCTCATCGGGCACGCCCATGACCACGCTGCCAAACATCTGCACCAGGCGGCGGTAGGAGTCGTAGACGAAACGGGCATCACCAAAACGCTTGACCATACCGTCAACTACCTCATCATTCAAACCGATATTGAGAACGGTATCCATCATACCGGGCATAGAGAATTTGGCCCCGGAACGACAGGAAACGAGCAGCGGGTTGCTAGGATCGCCAAAGCCTTTACCCGTCATCTCTTCAATTGCTTTGACAGCTTCTAATTCTTGCTCCCACATGCCTTCGGGGAATTTCTCACCGGCCTCCAAATAGGCATTACAAGCCACGGTGGTCACGGTAAATCCGGGAGGGACGGGCACACCCAGGCGAGTCATATCGGCCAGGTTGGCACCCTTGCCACCCAACAGGCTGCGTACGCCATCCCAATCACCGGCGGCCGCTTCAGCCTCTTCTACCTCGTCAAACAAATAGACATATTTGGTACTCATGAATTTTTCTCCTTCACATAGACCTTTACGTTGGGGCAGCACAAAACTGTTGTGCCAGTTGCCCCAGGTTTAATTGTTATCTTTTGGTGCCGGATTTTGCTCTCGTAGCCTACTCCGCGACCATGAGCTAATCCTTAATAAGGATAGAAAAAGTGGCCTTAATCAGGCAGTGACGGATAGCGTGACTAAGCGAGACAAATGTCACAGACAGGTTAACAATTAACTGTCAGTTATTAACCAGAGTGGAGTACAATTACCCTATGACCAATTCAAAGCAAACTGACACTGACATCTCAATACGTCGCTTGATTGGGCTGGGAGTGATTACGCGCCTGATTACAGACACAGCCGTTCAATTCTTTTTCCCCTTCTTACCAATTATCGCCGAAGGGCTGAATACCAGCAACGTCACCATCGGCCGCCTGATCAGCCTACGCAGCTTTATGGGGATGAGCAGCCCCCTGTTTGGCGTGTTGGCCGACCGGCGCGGCTATCGCTTTGTGATGCGGCTGGGGCTGCTCATGGCCGGGCTGGGCTATCTGGGCGTGGGCCTCAGCCAGACAGTGTGGCAGGCCGCCGTGGGCATGATGTTGGCCGGACTGGGCACGTTTTCTTTTGTACCCACGCTGGTGGCTTATCTGAGCAGCCGCCTGCCCTATAACCGGCGCGGGCTTGGATTGGGCATCTTGGAATATGCCTGGGCCATAGCCGGTATTGGCGGTCTCTTTTTGATGGGGCTGCTGATTGAGGCCACCAGTTGGCGCGAGCCACTGCTGCTGTTGGGAGGAGGACTGCTCATCGCCGCCTGGGTTTACGGCCGTTTACCAGCCCGCAGCCACAGCGAGCAAATCGAACAAGCCTCCCGTTCCAGCACAATGGCCCCAACCCGCATTATTGGCTGGCGCCAATTCCTGAATCTGGGTGAAAACGGCCGTTCTGCCTGGTTTAGCATCATCGCCAACGGGCTAATCATGTTTGCCGCCATGAACTTTTTCATCAACTATGGTAGCTGGCTGCAACAGGACTACGGGCTGGGTGCAGTGGCCCTGGGCCAGGTAGCCCTCCTTTTAGGGGTAGCAGATCTGGTCGGCAGCGTGCTGGTCAGCGTAGCCAGCGACCGGCTAGGGCAACGACGCAGCGTTATCGGCGGGGCCGCGCTGGCCGGTCTCTGTTTTCTGCTGCTGCCCTGGCTCAACGTGGCCCTACCACCCGTTTTGGCCGGGCTGCTGCTGGCCCGCTTTGGCTTTGAATACGCATTTGTGAGCAACATGGCCTTAATGAGTGAGCAAATTCCTGAGCAGCGAGGTAAAATGTTAACATTGGGAGCCGCCTTTGCCCTGATGGGCACTACCATCGCTGGCCTCATTGGTCCGCTGCTGCTGGAACAGACGGGCCTGGCCAGCCTGACCACGCTCTCCGGGCTTTGCATGATCCTGGTCGCCACCATAATCTGGCAAGGCGTCAAAGAACCAACCAACAACTAATTGACTATCAAACCAACGACTACCAGACTAACGACTACTAGACTACCAGACTAACAATGCACAAACGGCCGTTACCCACCATACTCCATAACGACAGAATCAACCAGCTCAAGCTGGAGCTACAAATGGCCCAGGAAGAATTACGCCAGGCCGAGGCTACGCTGGCCCAAGAGCAGGCGGCCGTCAACCGCTTTCGGATGCACTGCCGCCTGATGCTGGATGATCTGGTAGACCGCTACCTGAAGCTACAAACAGAAAAGCAAAGCTGGCTAACCAAACTGGCCCTCTATGAGCAGGAAATTCTGCTATCTGATGATGATGATTGGTTGGGGGCAGAAACGGCCGATACCCTCCCCGCCGCCGAAGAGCCACTGCTG
>SLGK01000078.1 GCA_007123775.1 Anaerolineae bacterium
ACCTGGGGCCGGTTCTGGCATAAGTGGGTGATCAGGTCGGGCAAACGGCCGTGTCGCTGGCACAGTTCAAGTAGGGCGTGGACCTTGCGCGTGAGCGTCTCCCCGGCCAGGTTCTCATAGTTGATGCCCAGGTCAAAGGCCAGGGTATGCAGTTCGTCCAGGTTAAAATGGGCCTCTATCTGCCGGCGCAGGGTGGTTAGCTCGGCGGTCGGGGCAGTTTGGCGCCAGTTGGCGGTTTGGTTGGCAACGGCCGTTGGGCCGCCTACCGCTGTCCGGCGCTGCTTTAACCAGCTACGAGCAGCAACTAGCCCGGCCAGCAGGATGCCAATGGCTACATAAACGGCTTCAAAGCCACCATCATCGGCATACCAGAGCCACAAAACCCAGGCGGCCAGCAGGCCCACGATGAGAATCAGGGCTTCAATAAGTCGTATGAGAACGGGTTTCCACTTTGACGGCAGGTTCACGCTGTGTTTTCCTGTTGCGTTTGGTTTGGCTACGTTGGGGGCTATTATGGGGGAAACGGCCGTTTGTGCCAAATAGTGCGGGTGGCAGGTGGTACAAAGCGTGGGCCAGCAGTGCTGACGATTTGCCGTTCTGATTTGTGCCGGACCATGAGTAAATTTGGTCTGCTTGGGGCCGGATTGGTATACTTGCAGCGTTAACGGCCGTTTCAGGCCATCGCCGGTAGCAGAAAAGGGCGCTCGCCCCTACCCGGCTTAACAAAACTGCGGCACGACCAATCATCCTGCCGTATGTCAATTGAATAGAATCCATAGTGCGTAGTGCGTATTGCGTAGTGCGTATGGCGTAACCAGTTATCGGTTTACGTTACGGTTCACTGATTACCGCTTACCGGACGCCGATTACTGCCAACAAGGATGTGATTATGATCGACTGTGTTGCCATCGTCAGTGGTGGGCTGGACAGCGTGACGCTGCTGCATTATCTGGTAAAGGAGCAGCAGCGCCGGCCGGCCGTCATCACCTTTATTTATGGTCAAAAGCATCACAAAGAGGTGGATTTTGCCCGTAAGCAGGCTGAGCTGCTGGGTTGCGAAGCGCATCTGGTGTTGGATTTGGCCCTGCTACGGCCGTTGTTTGCCCATTCCGCCCTGATAGATGCAGAAACGGCCGTGCCCGATGTCATCGACGTTATGGGCGACCCGCAGCCCGTCACCTATGTACCCAACCGCAACATGATCTTCCTGGCCCTGGCGGCGGCCTATGCCGAAACCCACCAGGTCAGCCAGGTCTTTTACGGCGCACAGCGGCACGACATGTACGGCTATTGGGACACAACGCCCCAATTTCTGGCCCAGTTGAACCAGGTGTACGGGTTGAACCGGAAAAATCCGATAGCAATTGAGGCCCCCTTCGTCAACTACACCAAGACCGACCTGGTCCGCAAAGGGCTGGCACTGGCCGTGGACTATGGGCAGACCTGGTCCTGCTACGAAGGGCAAGAACTGGCCTGCGGTCGCTGCCCTACCTGCGCCGAACGGCTCAAAGCCTTTGCAGAGGTAGGGGTGGCGGATCCGCTACGGTACAAAAATAGTGCGTAGTGCGTAGTACGTAAACAAGCCCACTACGCACCACGCACTACGCACTACGCAACACGGAATACGCAACAAACCTATGTGTGGCATCTACGGCATTATCGACAAAACGGCCGTTTCCCGCGAAGCCTTTATCGGGTTGGGATTGGCTAACAAACAGCGGGGCAACCGGACCTTTGGCTATGCAACGGCCGTATTGCCCCAACCGCCGACCGTGCAGCACTTTATGGCCCCGTTTCAGCCGCAGGTGGTGCAACTGGGCGCGTGTCAGGTGGCGCTGGCCCACAACGGCACACCGACCAATGGCCGACCGCTGACCGCAACGGCCGTTCATCCTTTTGCCAGCCGCTCGGCGCTGCTGGCCCACAACGGGATGCTGCTGAACCATGAGGCGTTTGGACAGTGGCGGCTTGATCGGGAACGTCCGTCTAGCGTCGATTCCGAAATCATTTTGGGCGGCATTCAACATTATTTGGACGAGGGAACGGCCGTGGCCCAGGCCATCGCCGAAACCGTCAGCCAGCTAGAGGGGCAGCAAGCCTGCTGGCTTTGGCACCGGCCCACGCAGCAGTTATACCTGTGGCGCGTCATGTCGCCCTTATTCATGTTCAACGATGGCCAGAGCGTTCACTTTTCTAGCGTCCGCTTCGGCCCGATTCAGAATTTATTGCCCGAAGGCATCGTCTACCGCCTTGATCCCGCCACCTTAAGCCTGACCGAAGCGGCCGTTTTTAACTTTTACTCACCATACAGAGCGTAAAACGTAAAACGTAAAGCGTAAGAAGTTGCGCACCACGCAATACGCACTACGCAATACGTTTCACGCTCAAGGATCACATACCATGTACCAAATTTCCAAACAATTTCACTTTTCCGCCAGCCACGCTCAGGTTCAGCTACCTGACGACAACCCCTGCCGCCGTTTGCACGGCCACAACTACGTGCTGGAGATTGTTTTGCGTGCCGAGGAGCTAAATGAGGTTGGCTTTGTGGTCGATTACAAGGATTTACGGCCGTTAAAAGAGTACATCGACGACCAGTTCGACCATCGCCACCTGAACGATGTGATTGGCGACATCACCAGCGTCGAGGTGCTGTGCAAACATTTCTACGACTGGTGCAAGGAGCGCTGGCCGCAAACCTACGCCATCCGCATCAGCGAGACACCCAAGACCTGGGCGGAGTATCGGCCGTCGTGAGTAGCCCAATCCGTTATCCCGTAAACGACTGTTATACCTGTGTGCAGGGGGAAGGGGTGCAGACCGGCGTGGCCATGGTCCTGCTGCGGCTGCACGGCTGTGCCGTCGGCTGCCCCTGGTGCGACACCAAAGAGACCTGGCTGATGGACCCGTCCCACGAAGTGACCACGCTTGACGCGGCACTGGGGGCCAATCCCCGTTACACCTACATGACGGCGGCCGATATGGCCGCCTACATCATTGCCAACCATCCTGGCCCCAAATGGGTGCTGGTGACGGGTGGCGAGCCGGCCCAATACGATCTGGCCCCGCTGGTGGCTGCGCTGCACGAGGTCGATTTTCGCGTAGCGATTGAGACGAGCGGCACAGAAAAAGGTCATCTAAACGCCAATTTTGATTGGGTCTGCGTCTCGCCCAAGCTGAACATGCCCGGCGGCAAGACGGTTCATCTGGAAACGCTGACCCAGGCCGACGAAATCAAACACGTGGTCGGCCGGCAGGCGGATATTGACAACCTTGATGAATTATTGGCCGCCGCCCAGCCGCCGGCCGCCACCCAGATTTGTTTGCAGCCGGTCAGCACCAGCGCTAAAGCGACCGAACTCTGCCTGGAGACGGTCATGGCGCGGGGCTGGCGGCTAAGTGTGCAGACGCATAAGTATATTGGGGCGAAGTAGGGTTGACGGCCGTTTACCCCCTCACTATAATACCAACTAAGCAATCGTTGTGGTGCAAGGCACTGGCCGTAGATTCTGCCAATGTCAGGAGCTTTTACCCAGTGCCTCGCACCGCTCATAAACAACAACTGTGACGGAGACAAGTACGGCCGTTTTCGATTCCCAGAGAGTTAGCGGACGGTGTGAGCTAACAGTCAGGCGGTCCGAAATCCCCTCCAGAGTTGCGCGACGAAAGTTAGGAATAGGACACAGATTAACGCGGATAAACGCAGATTTTAATTTGTGGATTGTTGCTAAAGAAGTTGTGCCGGGTGCGCCCGTTAAGGCGTAAAGATGAGGCTGCTGGCTAAGGCCGCAGCGAAACCAGGTGGCACCACGGGCCTCCTCGTCCTGGTAGGATGAGGAGGTTTTTTTATTGGGTGAGAACCACGAATTTAGTTTCTGAATTCGTTGTTCTCACCGCAAAAGGAGAAACTTATGCTAGACATCAATCTAATTCGCGAAAAGCCAGACTTGATCAAAGCCAGCATGGAAAAACGGGGCGACAATCCCGGCCTGATTGACGAGATTGTGGCCCTTGACGCCCGGCGACGCCAGATTTTGCAGGAAGTGGAAGATTTGCGCCGCCAGCGCAACGAAAGCTCCAAGCAAATCGGCCGTTGGATGGGCAGCCTGAAAAAAATGGAGGCCGATCTTAAACGCGCCGAAGCGGGCCAGGAGGTAGGCCAGCCGCTCGATGCCTTGCGGACCCAGGTCAACGCCCTGCAAGCCAACGCCGACGACGCCAAAGAAGAGACACGCCAGATCGGGGAGCAAATCAGCGGCCTGGATGAAGAACTGCGCCAGGTAGAACGCGACCTCAACGACAAAATGTTGTGGGTGCCCAATATCATCGACGAGTCGGTGCCCCTCGGTCCCGACGAAAGCCACAACCTCTTCCACGAGCCACAGGGCGTGCCCATTCCCAGCTTCGACTTTGAGCCAATCCCCCATTGGGACCTCGGTCCGGCGCTGGACATCATCGACTTTGAGCAGGGGGTTAAACTCAGCGGCAGCCGCTTTTACGTGCTAAAAGGGCAGGGGGCACGCTTGCAGCGGGCGCTGATTCAGTTCATGCTCGATTATCATCTGGACCATCACGGCTATACGGAGATTTACCCCCCCTTTATGGTACGTTCGGCCGTTTTTGAGGGCGCGGGTCAACTCCCCAAATTTTACGACAACATCTACCGCGACGCTGAGGAGGATTTCATGTGGCTGGGCACGGCCGAAATTGCCCTGACCAACATCCACCGCGACGACGTGCTGGATGAGGCCGACCTGCCCCTGAAATATGTGGCCTACACCCCCTGCTTCCGCCGCGAAAAGATGAGCGCGGGCCGGGACGTGCGCGGCATCAAGCGCGGCCACCAGTTCGACAAGGTGGAGATGTACCACTTCACCCATCCCGACCACAGCTTTGCCGCCCTGGAAGAGCTGCGCCAGCACGCCATCGACATTTGTGACGCGCTGCAACTACCTTACCGGCTGGTGGAGTTGTGTTCGGGGGACGTCGGCTTTGTCATGACCAAAACCTACGACATTGAGGTGTGGGCGGCCGGCTGCCAGGAGTGGCTAGAGGTTAGCTCGATCAGCAACGCGCTCGATTTTCAGGCGCGGCGGGCTAACGTGAAGTTCCGGCCGGCCGACGGGGGCAAGCTGCAACTGACCCACACGCTCAACGCCAGCGGCCTGGCCCTGCCCCGCGTTATGATCGCCATCCTGGAAAACAACCAGCAGGCAGATGGCTCAGTGGTGATGCCGGAGGTGTTACGGCCGTATATGGGCGGAACGGCCGTTATTGGGCCATAATTTGCTTGAAGGGCAGTGCGAGGCAGGGGGCAGGATTATTTGTTTAACCAAGACCTCACGCCCCGTGCCTTGTACTACGAAACCGCCTTGCCAAATCTGGCACAAATTGATACATTTCAGGTGGGGCAACCCGGTTAGCCATCAGGCTGCGATGATACGTCGCGGTGGAGCATTTCCTACCACTCATCTATTTTGGTAAGTCATCGCATGACTTGCCAAAATGAAGATTGTTAGTAGCCGGGTTGCCTTTTTCATCGTCAATGTATCCATTGCCAATGTGTTCATCAATGTCCCATTTTCACAGAGACAACATGCGCCTGCGGCGCACCAGCAAATGAATGAAAACGGAGCGCCGACTTCCTAGTCGGCCAGTTGCCAGCAAGGATGCTGGCGCTCCATTTACACAGGAGTAGCTCATGTGGCAGCAGTTGAAACAGTTGATCAAACAACTCGTAGGTGTCCAGCTTGACTCTGCTGTTAACAGGGGCAGACAGTCAACAAAGACATCTCTCTTGGAAAGCTGGTCCTCCCGGAACAACCGGCCCGCCGAACACCGTTGGCCCCTCAAGCTAGACAAACGCAAGCTCAGTCGCTATGACCTGCCTCAACTAGCCAGTCCGGATGCGTTAGCGAGTTGGTTTAACATTCCGCCGGGTCGGTTGTTCTGGTTTACTTACCGGCAGCGCACGGACCGCGTGTGGCATTATTTCCGCTTTACCATTCCCAAGCGGACGGGTGGCGAGCGGGTCATTTTGGCCCCCAAAGCGGAGTTGAAAGCGATACAGCAGCAAATTCTGAACGAAATTCTGGCGCGGGTGCCGGTTCACTCTCGGGCGCATGGTTTTGTCAACGGCCGTTCCATCATCACCAACGCCACCCCCCACATCGGCCAGGCTTACGTCCTCAACCTGGACCTCAAGGATTTCTTCCCCACCATCACCTATGCCCGCGTGTGCGGCCTCTTTGCCTCGTTGGGTTATCCCCTGTCTGTGGCGCGTGAGCTGGCCTTTTTGTGTACCACCGATGACCGCCAGTTAGAGACGCGCCTGATTGGCAACAAAAAAACAACCCTCTACGTCAGCCACGACATCAACCGACTGGTCCAGGGTGCGCCCACCAGCCCAGCCATTTCCAACCTGATTGCCCGCCGTCTTGATGCACGTCTATACGGCCTGGCCCGCAGCCTGGGCTTTACCTACACTCGCTATGCCGATGACCTGACCTTTTCTGGCCCGGATAAAGAGAAAGCGTTACGTATTTTGGATGTGGCTCAGCGGATCATTGCGGCGGAAGGGTTTGTGGTTAATCAGGAAAAAACGCGCCTCTATCCCCAATCGACGCGCCAGATTGTGACCGGTATTGTGGTCAATACGCAGTTAAGCACCCCCCGCCAACTGCGTCGGCAAATTCGAGCCATCCTGCATAAAGCCCGCTACAGTGGGCTTGAGGCCCAAAACCGGGCTGGTCATGATGATTTTATGGCCCATCTGGTGGGTCTGATTGCCCATGTCCATAATGTGAATCCGGAGCAAGGCCAGCGGTTGTTGGATCAGGTTGCGGGCAACGGCCGTTAGCTCACCAGACTACAAAAGTTTGAGAAACTTTTGTAGTCTGTGCTTCTCTTGACCAACTTTCTTATACAGGCGGATGATCCGCTCCGTGATGATGGGCCAGGCGAACTGTTGGGCATATTGTCGCGCCTGCCGGCCGAGCATCTGGCGGCAGTTTTCGTCGTTGAGCAGGGCGTACATCCGCTCCGCCAGCGCTTCCGGGTCGCGGGAGGGCACGTGGAAGCCGTTCTCCCCGTCGCGCACCAGGTAAGCCAGCCCACCCACCTCCGAGGCAATGACGGGTGTACCCATGGCCATGGCTTCCAGGGCCACCATGCCAAAACTCTCATAGTGGGAGGGCATGACCACCATTTCGGCGGCGGCGTAATAGTTGGGCAAAATCTCCTGGTCTTTGGAGCCTAAAAAGGTGACCAGATCATGGATGTCCAGTTCGGCGCGCAGCGCTTGCAGGCGGGCCATCTCTTCGTCCGGGTCGTCGCTCCAGGGGTCGCCACCGATGATGGCTACGCAAGTGTTCTCTACGGCGTGGGGGCAGCGCTTCTGAATCAGGGCCATAGCCCGCAGCAGCGTATCAATCCCTTTGAGCGGCTCGATGCGCCCTACAAAGAGGATGTTGGTGTCGCCGCAGGGAATGCCGACGGTGGTTTTGGCCGTTTTGGACTCAATGGGTTGGAAGCGTTCCAGATCGACGCCGGGGGGGATGACGCTGATTTTGTCGGGGTCGGCCCCGTAGAGCCAGTGGAGTTGGGCCACCTCGGCGGGAGTGGCAGCCACAATCTGGTCGGCCAGTTGGATGACCGCTTTTTCCCCGGCGATGCGGGCGGGGGTGGCCCGTTCGCTGTCGCTGAGAGCGATCCGGTTTTTCATGTGGCCCAGGGTGTGGAACATCTGGATGATAGGCGTGCCCCAGGCATCGCGCAGCTTTTCAGCCACCAGGCCAGAGAGCCAGTAGTGGCTGTGGATCAGGTCATACCGGATGCCTTCGGCCTGGGCAAAGGCCAGCACCCCGGCTACAAAGTCGTCGAGGTAGTTTTCTACTTCGGCGACGGGGATGGGGGCTTCGGGACCGGCGGCGATGTGGATGACACGGCCGTTTTCGCCCAACTCATGACTAACCGCCGGTACACAATCATCTTGGGAGCGGGTAAACACGTCCACGGCAATGCCCTGTCGCCCCAGCGCCCGGCTGAGATCGCGCACGTAGACGTTCATGCCGCCCGTCTTTTTGCCGCCCAGCATAGCCAGAGGACAGGTGTGGACGCTGAGCATAGCCACGCGGCGAATGGATTGTGAATTATGAATTGTGAATTGTGAGTTGTGACTGGTCCATTGGGTTCCGTTGTCGCCAGGCCGTTTTTCATCCTTCATAAGTCATCCTTCATCCTTCATGACGCGCAGGCGGTAGATGGTGGTATCGGCGGCGCCGAACTGATATTTGTAGGTTTCGTCGCCGCGCAAGAAGTCGAATTCGGCACGGCCGTTGGCAATGGCCGCCTCAATCGCCTTACCCGTCAGCACCCAGCCCAGGCTGAGCTTGCTAAAGGCATACGGGTCCAGACCGGAGTTGTAGACCCAGATACGGCCGTTGTAGTCAAAATTAAACAGCCCCGCTCCCTTCTGTCCGTCCACTTCGGCAAACATCAGTTGCAAGGTTCCTGCTTGTTGGGCCGCCTGTGCCGTCTCGTGAAAAACAGCCCGCCGCCCCTCGTTGAGCCAATCCTCTTTCTCCGGCGTCGATTTTTGCAGCAGCAGCAGAAAGTCGTCCACCGCCTGGGTCAAATCTTCGTCAGGGCCAACGGTGTGGATATCGACGCCCATGCCGTCGGCCCGGCGCAGCTTGCGTTGCAGTTCGCGCCGCTGCTTGCTGTCCAGGCTATCGAGATACGTCTCAAAGTCGTCGGGCAGGTCAATAATGGGGCAGACCTCGTGGGCCGATTCGGCATAAGAAAGGCCACACGCTTTGGCCAGGGCGGGCAGAATTGTGCGGCTGGGAGAGGCAGCAGGGACGTTACACAGGTCCAGGCCACGCCATTGTGGAAACTGTGTGCTATGACAAAGGTGATCGAAAACGGCCGTCCAGGCCGCTTCGGCTTGCTCAGCCGGCGCGATTAAATCCAGGTAGTCGGTTTCTTCGACGCAGCCGTTGAAGTAGAGCAGCCCATCCAGCAAAAAGAAGCAGGCGATAGCCATAAGCCGGTCGTTGCCGTAAGCGGCCAGCGTGTGTAGGCTGCCGTCGCCGGGCTGTAGATGATGCCACCAGGCCCGCTGGTAGTGGCGGTCTTGAAAAGGGGTGTTGGTCATGCTGCGGCGGGCCAGGTCGTTCCACTCGTTTGCCAGTTCTGCAAAAGCAGATTCGCCGTCGATTTGTTTGATTTGTAACACGTATTGTTCCTTTGTGCGGGTTGCCAATATGCGGGTTGTGGATACCTGCCAGTCGCCACATGCCCCATTATACCGGCGAATACGGCCGTTCACATTAGAAGTTGATAGGAATTAGATAATTGTCTTATTTCTGTGGGAAGCTGGCAAGAACGTACTGTCGGCCCATGGCCTACCGGGTCGAGCAAGATCAGAGATGGTAAGTCTAACAGGAATCGACCAGGGACGAGGCAGCGGCTGTCCTGGTGATGGCTCGTTTACAGCCGGGGTTCCTGGCTGCTTTGCTTGACGGGCAGCAAGATGTGGAAGGTGCTGCCGGGTAGTTTCTCAATATCGCGGCCGGCACTTTCGACCCAGATACGGCCGTTGTGGGCCTCAACGATGCCTTTGGTGATGGCCAGGCCCAGGCCCAGCCCGCCGCCCTGAAACGCCGATTTGCTGGTGGAGTGATGCTCAATACTGCCCAGCACATAAAACTGGTCAAAAATCCGCGGCTGTTCTGCCGGAGGTATGCCAATTCCCGTATCCCGCACGATGATATCAATCGTGTTGCCCATCTGCCGGGCCACAATATCGATGCGGCCGCCATCAGGCGTATATTTGACCGCGTTACCCAATACGTTCTCTAAGGCGACCTGGATCCGTTGGCCATCGCCCTCAATGACGGGCAGACCACTGAGATCATCAACAGTCAGGGTCAGTCGTCGTTTGTCACAAATCTCTTGCAGCTCGCGGCACAGGCTGCCAATAATCCGATCAACGCGCAGCGGCCCCAGCACCAACTCCAGATTGCCCGACGCAATCCGCGACACGCTGATGATTTCGTTGACGACCTCGCGCATTCGTTGCACGCCCATATTTAGCCCGTTAGCAATGCTGGTGACAGAAGCCGGCTCTAACTGGCTATCGACGTTCTGAATCTGTTCTTCGAGTAAGTGGGTATAACCGCTGATCAGGGTTAAGGGGGTTCGCAATTCGTGCGACACCAGGACGATGAAGTCGCTCTTCATTTTGTCCAGGTCACGCAGCCGTTTGTTGGCACTTTCTAACTCACGTATCTTGTTCTCCAGCCGCTTGACCAGATTCTGGGCATGTTTTTGTAGATGGATGTTGCGCTCGTCAGTTGTGAGCGGCTCGCTGCGACCCTGTAGAAAATTGTCCACCTGATGGGGGAACTCGGCCACGTCGATTGGTTTTGTTAGAAAGCCGGTGCAGCCCGCAGCCAGGGCCAGTTCGCGACTGCCCGGTCCGCTGTTGGCGGTCAGAGCCACAATAGGCGTGTTAGCGAAGTGGGGCAAACTGCGCAGCCGCGTGGTAATCTCGCGTCCGTCCATGTGGGGCAGATTGATGTCCATCAGAATCAGGTGCGGATTCTTTTCACGGGCCAGGGCGATGCCTTCCAGGCCTTCGTTGGCCACAAGAACGGTGTGGCCGTGGTTGCTCAATACGCGCTGGACCAGTAGTCGGCTGGCGTTGTCATCTTCGATATAGAGAATGGTTGCTGCTTTAGAAGCCATAGTTTGTTACAAATTGCCAGGTCTGCTACCTGTGGCCTTAAGTTACAGAGCATAAAAGTACGTTTTGGAGATTTTTCATCCCTAACCGTTCCCCGTGAGAGCCGAGTTTTTCTGGCCACCTGCCAGCTTATGGGACAAAGGCCCCGGCTTCTTTCACGGATGCGAACAGTCACCCCGTATTTTAGCTACAAAGTTGGGGGTTTCAATAGGACAAAGCTCATTGCCAGACCAGATTTAGCGAGCAGTGTGCATGAAGGTCATTGGTCTCTGTGGAGACAGATCGAGGGGCTGGACGAGCGGCAGCCTGACGTAAAAGGTCGAGCCTTGACCCAACTGGCTGTCGAACCATATTTTGCCGTGGTGCATTTCGACCATCCATTTGGTCAAGGGTAGTCCCAAACCAGTGCCCCCGCTTACACGTGTGGGCGAGCTATCAACCTGCTCGAAGGCTCTGAACAAGGTTTCTCTGTCTTCGGGAGCAATCCCAATGCCGGTGTCGCGGACCATGAGTTGCACGCAGTCAGTGCCGTCTTGAAATACGACCAGTTCTACTTCGCCTTCGTCAGTGTATTTGGCAGCGTTGGATAGCAGGTTGATCAAGATTTGCTTTAGCCGCACCGGGTCTGCTTCGATAGTGGGCAAGTGCTGGTTAATGTCTGTTCGTAGCGCCAGGTCTTTTTCTGCCAGCATATGGCTAACGGCCGTAATTGCCTCGCGTGCTATATGGGCCAGGTCCACTTCTTCAAACGTCAGCGTCATCTTGCCCGCTTCTATTTTCGCCATGTCGAGAATCTCGTTGATCAGGGTGAGTAAATGCTGGCCGTTGTTGTGAATAGAGGTAAGGTCTTCCTCCTGTTCGGGCGTAATAGGGCCGTCAATGCCTTTCAAGATAACCCGCGAGAAGCCGATGATGGAATTCAGCGGCGTTCGCAGCTCGTGAGACATGTTGGCCAGGAATTGTGTTTTAAGTTGGTCCAACTGACGTAGCTTTTCGTTGGCGGCCTGGATTTCGGCAAACAGACGCTGGTTGGCCAGGATGGCAGCGGATTGGTCTACCAGGGTGCGTAACCCTTTAAGTTCTTCTTCGGTAAACGGCCGTTTCTGCCCCGTTCTGTGCAAGATAACCGTTGCCAACCATTGACCCTCGGCAAAGATGGGCAGCAGGGCGGTGGAGGTGATATTGGCCGCTTTTAGCAAGGTGCGCCAATACTCGCTCAAGGTGGCTTCATGCTGACTGTCAGCGAAAATGACAACTTTGCTTGCCGTTTCTGATGGCTGGTGGTAGGGTGCGATCTGAGCCAGAGGCAGTTGCCGGGGCACGCTAAAGGTGATGCCGGGACGAGACCACGCTGTGGCGACGGTAATATACCGTTCACCATTTTCTTCAGCAACGGTGGGCATAACAACCTGGATTGAGTCACACAGTTGCGATGTCTCCGCAAAGCTGATCAGGGCGGCGTAAGTTGAATTCTGGTCAGGGGCCTCGCCTAGCTGCCGACTGGCTTCGTACAGGTTGCTCATTTCCTGCAGGGCGGCCTCGGCCTGGGCAAACAGCGTGGCGTTTTCGATAGAAATGGCCAACTGGTCAGAGAGGCTTTGTAGCACAGTGATGGTCTCTTCAGAGAAGGCGTCCAGGTCGGTACTTTGTACGGTCAAGGCGCCAATGATACGGCCGTGCATACGCAGCGGTAAGGCGGCCTCTGAGCGCGTGTCGGGTAGGAATGGGTTGGGGGTGTAGTTAACGGCCGTTTTTACGTTGGCAGCTACCCGTGACTCATTGCTGAGAATGGCCTGACCTATCAAAGAACGATTGTCCACAGCCAGCTTATGACCGCGTTCTACCTGGATACGGCCGGCCTGACCGGCCCCGGATTGCAAGACGGCGTACGCTTCCGTCTCATCCAGCAGGAACAAACCCACATAGTACAGATCAAACCGGGAGCGCATCAGCTCCACCACTTCGGCAATGAGAAGATCGCGGTCCAGAATGGTGGTAGTTGCTCTGGAAACGTTGGCGGCCACGCTCAACTGGTTCGAGTAACGTTGCGCCGTCTGCAAAAGCTGTGCATTGTCAATAGCCACGGCCAACTGATCGCACAAGGTTTGCAGCGTACTGATCAACGTTTGCTCAAAGGCGTGGGCCTCGGCGCTTTGCACGATCAAGGCGCCGATGATGCGCTGTCGCACCCGCAAAGGCAGGGCTATTTCAGAGCGTGTAGCGGGCAGCAAAGGATTAGGCAGCCAGTCCTCAGCCGTGGTGACGTCTTGAATGATTCGTGGTTGCCCATCACCGGTTGCCCCGCCAACCAGGGAATTACCACCTACGCTTACGCTGTGGTTTCGTTCCACCTGATTACGACCGATTTTGCCCGTCCCCGCTTTGAGTACAGCCCGTCTTCTGTCGCTATCGACCAGAAAAAGGCCGACGTAGTAAAGGGCAAAACGCTCCCGAATCAAATCGACCCCTTGCTGGATTAGCGCGTTCAGGTTAAGAATGCTGCTGGCCGCAGCGGCTACCTCTGCGGCTGTTTGCAGATGGATACGCTGTTCCGATTGGATGATGAGCGCTTTTTGAATCTGTTCAAATTGGATCAGATTGTTAATGGCAATGGCGACCGGGCCGCTAATCGTTGTCAATATTTCAATATCATGCTGGTCGAAAGCTTCCGCATCAAAGGCGTTTTCGATAGCCAGAACGCCGATAAATTTGTTGGCAACCAGCAGCGGAAAACCAGCCCAAATACTTGGTTTGGCCCCAACTGTGATGGAACGAAATTCAGCACTGCGTTCGTCAATTGCTTTGTTAAAGACGACGACTTCTCGTTGTTTGTAAACCTGGCCGCTGAACCCTTGCGTCACCGGCAACAATGGTATCTGACTCAGATCAACCTCTTGCCCATGTTCAAATGCGTACAGCCAGCGAAACCTTTCCACCTCAGGTTCCATTAGAACAATAGACATGCCGGTCGCTTCAACCAGCGAGAAAATCTCGCGCTGCGTGCCTTCCATCACCTCGCGTAGATTGGATGCCGTCGATAACAAGGCGTTGATGCGGTTGACGGTACTAAATTGGGCTGCCCGGCCCTGAGCCTCGCTGGCAAACGTTGCGTTCCGCAGCGTATAGCCCAGTTGGGTGGCCATCTGTTGCGCGATGGTCTGAGCCGAAAGGCTGAACGGGGGTTGGTCGTTGGCGCGGTAAAGGTGGATGAGGCCCTGCGCTTGACCATCCTGAACAATCGGCAGTAACAGGCTGTGGGAAAGGTGGTTTTCTGAAAAGTAGGCCCGTTCCGGCGCCGTGAGATGGGTGTCTGCCCTTGTTTGGTTGATGGTTTGTTGGCTGACTAAGGCCCGTTTGAAGGCAGGATAGCTGTCCAGTTGAAACTGATGGGGCTGCATGTCGTAGCCACCGCCGGATTCGGCCGTTTGTTTGTACTTTATCTCTACTTGCAACGATTGCTGGCCCGGTTGCCAACTGGAAACCAGGCTCTCTGAACAGGCCAGTTCCTCGCTCAGCAGCCGTGCGGTGCGCCGATAGATTTCAGGCACGTCGATCGTGGTGGTCACAAGCTGGTTAAACTTGACCAGTGCTTCGGCCCGTCGCAACTGCTCGGCAAGGTTCAGCTTGTCTTCTTGAAGCTGTGTGGTCTGGTCGGGTCGTTCGAACATGCTATTTTGATCTATGGCTAGGATACGGCGCTGTCTAGCAGGTTGGGTTACGATGGGCAATTACTTGCCCGGCATGATCTTGACAGGAAGTTAACAAATAGTCTGTTAGTGATGAACTGTGCTACTATAGACTCGTATTTTACCCTAGAATGACCAAAGATAGTAGAAAAGTGGCCCATAAGTAAGAGGGACTCATGGAAAAGACGATAGCAATGCGCCTTTTGGAGGGAAAACGGGTTCCTTATACGGTTGTCACGTACCCGGATACAATGCGTGATGCCGCTGCCATAGCGACCTTTTTGCAGGTACCGGCAGGTCAACTGTTCAAAACTTTAGTCGTTCTGCCACCCGAAGGCCAGGCAAGGGCTAAGCCGATTTTGGTCATGGTGCCCGGTGATCGGCAGCTTGATTCAAAGAAATTGGCCAAAGCAATGGGGGTCAAAAAGGTGAAACTGGCTACGCATGAGCAGGCTGAGCAAATCACCGGCCTTGAGGTTGGTGGGATTTCAGCGTTGACCCTGGTACAACGGCCGTTTACCGTTTATCTTGATCGCTCAGCCCAACAATACGACCAGATTTATATTAGCGCCGGGCAGCGCGGCCTGAATATAAACCTGCCGGTTTCGGCGCTAATCAGCCTGACAAAAGCGCGTCTGGTGTCCGTTGCCGACTGATTTTTCTAAAAGGCAACCACGTCTCTTGTTTTTCGTGTCAAAAACGGGAGTTGTTCTCGGCTATCAAAACAGACCCCAGTCGCCGCCAGCCCCTTCTTCCATCATAGAGGGATCCCACAATTCGGTGCCGATTTCGACCGTGACGCCGCCGTCCATGACCGTATTGCCCACCTGCCGCACCTGTTCAATAATCTGCGGCCCGTAAGGGCAGAAAGGAGTGGTCAGGATCATCGTGATGTTGGCCTTGTCCTGCTCCTCATCAATGTCCAGATGTCGCAGCAGGCCCAACTCCACAATGTTCAGGCCGATTTCCGGGTCAATGACGCTGCGTAGGGCTTCGGTTAATTCTTCGTCTTTTGTTGATACCATGATTTTGTCCCTAGAACGTAGTGCGTAGTTCGTAGTGCGTAGCCTCCTTACGGAACACGGAGTACGGAATACGCACTACGCCGCTATCGAAAATTCACAACAATCCGCCCCTTCTAGCATACAGCTATGCTGCGTGACGGGTGCTTGAATCACTTGTAACATCAATTCCTTATCAATGGTGCATACCTCATTATGCTTTTGCCCTACCGACAGGTAAGGACAGCTATACTCTATGATGGTATATCCATCCTCTTTCTTTTGCCAGTGGGCCAGAAAGCCTTCTTCGCCTAACAGATCGATTAGATAGTCGAGCCGTTTCTCCAGCGGCAGATTTTCAAACTGTCCCTGATGGTCGGCAATAACGTTCTGCACCACCCCTTCCATTATCTCACGCACCATGTCAGCCGGCAGCCGGTTTTTCAGTTCAGCCAGGAGGCGGCTGGTCAGGCGCACGTACCGCTTGGGGAAAAGCTCTTGCCCTTTTTCGCTGATGCTGTAGACAAAATACGGCCGTCCCACTTTGCGGCGCACACTCTCACTCTCAATCAGCCCGTCTGCTTGCAGCCCATTTAGATGATGACGCACCGTGACCGGCGAGACATCTACTGCTTCGGCCAGCTCCTCCACGCTTAACTGAGGCGATTGCTTAAGCGTACGTAAGATAATGTCCTTTGTACTTTCCTGTTGATTGCTTGTCACTGATTTCACGATACAATGTCCTTAGCTGTTAGCATATTTCCGTTAAAATTATAGCAATCCCCTAGAGCATTGTCAATTTATACTATTTTTATCATTATTATGATAATTATTGACGCTGCCAGCGCCCTATGCTATAATCTCTGGCAAAGTGGCGAAGCGGCAGAGTGGCGAAGCGGCAGAGTGGCGTGGTAGTGGTAAGATTTTGTCACGGTGCCACCTGACAACTCTGTAATAAATATCATTAATCAGGAGACAAACCCCTTATGACTGCTGTACTAGACATTCGAAACCTGCATGTGAGTATTGATGAACAACCAATTCTCAAAGGCATTGATTTAATCGTTAAGCAGGGCGAAATTCATGCCCTGATGGGACCCAATGGGTCTGGCAAAAGCACGCTGGCCTATGCCCTGGCCGGCCATCCGGCTTACGAACCATCGGCCGGCCGCGTCATTTTTGACGGCGAAGATTTATTGGAAATGGAACCGGACGAGCGCTCGCACGCTGGTCTCTTTCTGGCTTTCCAATACCCGGTGGCCGTACCCGGCGTGACCCTGGCCAAGTTCCTGCGTCAGGCGATCAATTCCCGCCGCCAGGCTGAAAATCCCGACGACAAAGGCATTTCGATTCCCGAATTCCGCCGTCTGCTCAAGAGCAAGATGGATATGTTGGGCATTGACCCCAAGTTTGCCGGCCGTTATCTGAACGAAGGTTTCTCCGGTGGTGAAAAGAAGCGGGCTGAGATTTTGCAGATGGCTACGCTGACTCCCAAGATCGCCATCATGGATGAAACAGACTCCGGCCTGGATATCGACGCGCTGCGTATCGTCTCGGAAGGGGCCAACCAGCTTAAGGAAGAGTTGGGCATGGGCATGTTGGTGATTACCCACTACCAGCGTATTCTCAACTACATTACGCCGGACAAGGTACATATTATGCTCGACGGCCGTATCGTCGAAAGTGGCGGTCCCGAACTGGCCCTCAAACTGGAAGAAAGTGGTTACGATTGGCTCCGTGAAAAGCACGGCATTTTAGAGGAGGCATAAAAATGGCCCAGGTACTCGATTACGAATTAACTGAAAACGAGATTGTAGCATCTGTTAACCAAGATTACGCCACCAAGTATGGCTTTGCCGATGTTGAAGACTACGTCTTCAAAGCGGAAAAAGGGCTAGACGAAGAGGTCATCCGGGCCATGTCGCTCATGAAAAATGAGCCGGAATGGATGCTCGACATTCGCCTCAAAGCCTACCAGCACTTCCTGGATCGCCCCATGCCCGATTGGGGTGCCGATCTGTCCGGCATTGACTTTGACGACATTTACTACTACATCAAGCCCTCTAACCGGCAGGAAGACAACTGGGAGGACGTGCCCGGCTATATCAAGGATACTTTCAACAAGTTGGGTATCCCCGAAGCCGAGCAGAAGTTTCTCTCTGGTGTGGCCGCCCAGTATGAGTCGGAAGTGGTTTACCACAACATCAAGAAAGAGCTGGAAGAGAAGGGCGTGATTTTCCTGGGCATGGATGATGGTCTGGCCCAATATCCGGAGCTGGTGAAGGAATATTTCTGCACCATCATTCCCCACAATGACAATAAATTCGCGGCGCTGAATACGGCCGTTTGGTCCGGTGGCAGCTTTATTTACGTTCCGCCCGGTGTCCATATCGACATGCCCTTGCAGGCTTACTTCCGCATCAACGCCAAGAACGTGGGCCAGTTCGAGCGTACCCTCATCATCGTCGATGAAGGGGCCTACGTTCACTACGTCGAGGGCTGTACCGCGCCGATTTACTCCAGCGACTCGCTCCATTCGGCCGTGGTCGAAATCATTGTCAAGAAAGGCGGCCGCTGCCGTTACACCACCATTCAGAACTGGTCCAACAACGTCTACAACCTGGTGACGAAGCGGGCCGTGGCCGAAGAGAACGCCACCATGGAATGGGTAGACGGCAACCTCGGCTCCAAAATAACGATGAAATATCCGGCCGTTTACCTGACCGGCGAAGGGGCACACGGCGAAGTGTTGTCCATCGCCTTTGCCGGCAAGGGGCAGCATCAGGATGCCGGTGGTAAGGTAGTCCACGTGGCCCCCAACACCACCAGCCGCATTATCTCCAAGTCGATTTGTAAAGGCGGCGGCCGTTCCTCCTATCGTGGTCTGCTGAAAGTTCACGAGCAGGCGGGCAACAGCAAGTCTAACGTCGTTTGTGACGCGCTGCTGCTGGACGAAGAGAGCCGTTCTGACACTTACCCCTACATCGAGATCGACAACCAGGAAGTGGACATCGGCCACGAGGCGTCGGTCAGCAAGGTGGGTGAGGAGCAGCTCTTCTACCTGATGAGCCGTGGTATTGATGAAGAGATGGCTAACACGTTGGTCGTCAACGGCTTTATCGAGCCATTGGTCAAAGAGTTGCCCATGGAATACGCTATTGAAATGAATCGCCTGATTCAGTTGCAGATGGAAGGATCGATTGGATAATGACACAATTTAGCAAAGAATCCGTACAACAACTTTCGGCCGCGCTAAATGAGCCGGAATGGATGTTGAATCAACGTTTGCGGGCCTGGGAACTCTACGAAAATATGCCCATGCCCACGACGAAAGATGAAGCCTGGCGGCGTACCGACATTCGCCGCCTGAAGTTAGACAAGATTGGTCCCTCGATTAACGGGGATGCCAATCTCGACGCCGAAGTACCTGCCTATCTGGGCGAGAAGCTGACCGAAAGTGATTCCGGCGGCGTGCTGGTTCAGGTAGATGGCGTCAATAAGGTATACGAACTGAGCGATGAGTTGAAGGCGCAGGGTGTGATCTTTTGTGATATGCACACGGCCGTTTCTGAGCATGGCGACCTGGTACAGAAATACTTCATGTCCCAGGCCGTCAAGCCGGAAGAGGGCAAGTTTGCCGCCCTGCACGCTGCTTTCTGGCGCGGTGGCACCTTCCTCTACGTGCCGCGCAACGTTCAGGTAGCCGCCCCCCTGCACAGCTCCCTCTGGGCCACCAACGGCAAGACCTTTACCCACACGCTGGTCGTTTTGGAAGATGGGGCCGAGGCCACCTTCATTGACGAATACGCCTCCCCGGCCAACGGCGCCGGCCAATCGTTCCACAACGGGGCCATCGAACTGCTGGTAGGCGACAACGCCAATCTGCTCTATGCCGGCCTGCAAGACTTTGGCGACAACGTGTGGCAGTTCAACCATGAGCGGGGTCGCGTCGGCCGCGACGGCAAGCTGGACTGGATTACCAGCATGATGGGTACGCGCCTGACCAAAGCGTTCCAGACGGTTGAACTGGACGAGCGCGGTTCCTGGGCACGGATGTCGGGTATCTTCTTTACTAACGGCCGTCAACACCTGGACCTGGACACGCAGCAAAACCACAATGCCGCTGATACCGTCAGCGACCTGCTCTACAAAGGTGCGCTCAAAGAGAAGTCCCGCACTGTGTGGCAGGGGATGATCAAGGCGTTACCCGGCGCGCAGCGGATCGATGGCTTCCAGGCTAACCGTAACCTGATGCTGGAAAAGACGGCCCGCGCCGACTCGATTCCCGGTTTGGAAATCGAGGCCGACGACGTGCGCTGTACCCACGCCTCAACCGTTGGTAAACTGAGCGAAACCGAGGTCTTTTACCTGATGAGCCGCGGCATCCCCCGTAAGAAGGCGGTGGAGATGGTGGTGGAAGGTTTCTTCGACCCCATTATGCAGCGGATTCCGGTTGAAGGGATTCGTGATCGTATATTCGGCCGTATTCTCGAAAAAATGAACTGATGATAGGACGCAGATGAACGCAGATGACGCAGATAAAAAGAAAAAAATCTGCGTTAATCCTGCTAATCTGCGTCCTATTCTCATATGGAGGTTAGATGAGTGATAAAGGGTATGTCCAGGCGGATGTGCTGGTGACGACGGCGTGGGTGGCTGAAAATCTGGCTAATACCGACAAGATTCGACTGGTGGAGTCGAATGAAGACGTGCTGTTATACAGCACCGGCCACATTGCCAACGCCGTCCATATCGACTGGGTGGCCGACCTGAACGACGCCGTGCGCCGTGACTATCTGAGCGAGGAGGAATTCGCCGCCCTGATGGCCCGCAACGGCATTGCCAACGACACCACCGTCGTCTTCTACGGCGACAAGAACAACTGGTGGGCCACCTACGCCTTTTGGGTTTTCAAGCTGTTTGGCCACGCCGACTGCCGCATCATGGATGGCGGTCGCCAGAAATGGATGGCTGAAGGGCGCGAGATGACCAAAGAGGTGCCCAGCTTCCCCGCCACCGAGTATAAAGCCACTGCCCGCGCCGACTACAAAATCCGGGCCTTCCGCGACCAGGTGATGGAGCATATCAACGCCAGCCAGCCTTTAGTAGACGTCCGCAGCCCGCAGGAGTTCAGCGGCGAACTGCTGCACATGCCCGGCTCGCCCCAGGAAGGGGCACTGCGCGGCGGCCACATCAAAGGCGCCGTCAACGTGCCCTGGAGCAGAGCGGTTTATGAGGACGGCACGTTTAAGTCAGCCGATGACCTGCGTGCGCTTTACGAAGAAGAACAGGGACTATCACCCGACAAAAACGTGATCGCCTACTGCCGCATCGGTGAGCGTTCCAGCCACACCTGGTTTGTGTTACACTACCTGCTCGGCTACCCCAACGTGCGCAACTACGACGGCTCCTGGACGGAGTGGGGTAATCTGGTGGGTGTGCCGATTGTGAATCCGTCGAAAGGACAGTAGCCAGTAAGCAGTAGCCAGTACTATAGTGACTGACTACTGACTACTGACTACTGACTACTGACTACTGACTACTGACTACTGACTACTGACCGCTGACTACTGAAATGTTAGACGTTGACAAGGTCCGCAAGGACTTTCCCATTCTGGCCGTAGAAGCCCATCCCGGTGTGCCGCTGGTCTACCTGGATAGTGCCGCCTCGTCCCAAAAACCAACGGCCGTTATCGAGGCCATGAATGCCTATTACCGCACCACCAACGCCAACGTCCATCGCGGCATCCACCGGCTGAGCGAGGACGCCACCAACGCTTACGAAGGGGCACGGCAGCGCATTGCCGACTTTGTCAACGCCCCTAGTGCCGAGCAGGTCATTTATACGCGCAACGCCACCGAAGCGTTTAACCTGGTGGCGGCTACCTGGGGCCGGGCCAATCTGGGGCCGGGTGACGAGATTCTGCTGACGGAGATGGAGCATCACGCCAACATTGTGCCCTGGCAAATGGTGGCGCAGCAAACGGGGGCGATGGTGCGTTACATCCCCTTTACTGAAGACGGCCGTCTTGACCTCACCGATCTGGACAATTTGCTGACGGAACGAACGAAACTGCTGTCTTTTACGGCCGTTTCCAACGTCTTCGGCACTATCAACCCTGTCAACCAACTGGTCCGGGCCGCCCACGCGGTCGGGGCCGTTGTCATGGTTGACGCGGCCCAGGCTGTACCCCACATGGCTGTGGACGTACAGGCCTGGGATTGTGACTTTATGGCCTTTTCCGGCCACAAGATGTGCGGCCCGACCGGTATCGGCATCCTCTACGGCAAGCGGGAACTGCTGGAGGCCATGCCACCCTACATGGGCGGCGGCGATATGATCCGGCGCGTCACCCTCGAAGGCTCGACCTGGAACGACCTGCCCTGGAAGTTTGAGGCGGGCACGCCCAGTATCGCCGAGGGGATTGGGCTAGGAGCGGCCGTTGACTACCTCTCTCACCTGGGCATGGATGACATCCACGCCCACGAGCAGCACATCACCCATTACGCCCTCGAATCCCTCAGCGAAATCCCCGGCCTCAAGCTGTGGGGACCGCCTGCCAGCGAAAAGGCGGGCGTGGCTACCTTCACCTTAGAGAAAGTCCATCCCCACGACATTGCCGAGATATTGGACAAAGAGGGCATCGCCATCCGGGCCGGCCACCACTGCGCCATGCCCCTGCACCACAAACTTGGGCTGAGCGCGACGGCCCGCGCCAGCTTCTACCTCCACACCACCACGGCAGAAGTAGACAAACTGGTCGCCTCTCTGGATAAAGTCCGCCAGATTTTCCGATTGTAGTACAAAGTTACGCTCGCCTACGAAAATGTAGGTCAAGCATCCCTGCCTGACCGCGCAAACAGGGATGTTTGCGCTACAACTCCCATCCCATTCCATCATGCTATATACGTGTTCAATCTACGTGCCGGCACGCATGACAAGCCACGCTGTCTGCCCTATGATGCTACAAACACATAGGATCTAGCAATTTCCTGAGACTACGCTCAGGAAATAAGGCCCTTGCGGGCAACTTGCAAAAATTGTACAGTTTCCTCCAGAAGTAAATGAGCCAACCGATGGAGGAGCGAGATAATCATGGAC
>SLGK01000224.1 GCA_007123775.1 Anaerolineae bacterium
GCCGCCACCAGCTTCACCGTCACCGTCGGTCCCAATCTGCCCTCCGCCGAAGGGCCGCTGACCAGTGGCGAGAGCCAGAGCTATACCTTCGAGACCTACGCCCCGCTGCGCGTCACCGACCAACGCTGCGGTTGGAACGATGAGTGCCCACCGCTAACCCCCTTCTATATTCAATTTAACAACCCGCTTGACCCCGACCTGTTTGACGAAGAGATGGTCCGCATTTCGCCCAGTGTACCGGGGGCGGCGGTCCGTTTCCAGGGCAACGCCCTCTCCATTCAGGGCATGACCCAGGGACGCACCACCTATCGCGTTACGCTTGCTGCCGACCTGACCGACCGCTTCGGCCAGACGTTGGGCAGCGAGCAGACGCTTACCTTCCGCGTGGGGCAGGCCCCCTACCTGCTGGCCGGCCCCGATCAGCCCTTTGTCACTCTGGACCCGGCCGCGCCCCAGTTGAGCATCTATACCATCAACCACGAGCGGCTCAACCTGCGCCTCTACCGCGTCACGCCGAACGACTGGGCTGGCTACCAGACCTTCCGCCAGCAGTTCCACCGGCAGGACGACCGGCCACCGGCCCCCGGCGAACTGCTCCTGGAGCGCACGTTGACCATCGAGGCTGAGAATGATGCCCTCACTGAAACGAACATTGATCTCAGCGATGCCCTGGAAAATGATCTGGGGCGGTTGGTGGTGGTAATCGAGCCGCCCTCCGGCATTATCGACAGGCTACGCAACCAATACGGCCGTCAATCGATCATCGTCTGGGTCCAGGCCACCCAAATCGGCCTGGACGCGCTCAGCGACTACCAGCAGGTCACCGTCTGGGCCAACGACCTGGCTACCGGCGACCCGCTGGCCGGGGTTGAGGTCCAGTTAGCTAATGAACGGGCCACGACCGGCAGCGACGGCCTGGCCCAACTCAACCTGCCTGCCGACAGCACACCCCTTCTGATTGCCCGCCAGGGAGATGACCTGGCCCTGCTGCCCCATCAGAGCGCTTATTGGGGTGGCCAAGGCTGGCAGCGCCAATCACCGGCCAACGAGATTGGCTGGTACATTTTTGACGACCGGGGCATCTATCGGCCCGGTGAAGAGGTGTTCATCAAGGGCTGGCTGCGCCAGATTGAGCGCACCCCCACCGGCGATGTCTCCTTGTTAGACCGGGAGGTGAGGCTCAATTACCACCTGAGTGATGCTCGCGGCAACGAGATAGAGCGGGGCAGCGTTACCCTCAACGAGATGGGCGGTTTTGACCTGCGTTTTAGTCTGCCCGACAACATCAATCTGGGCGATACCTATCTCAACCTGTCCGCCAGTGGCCGCAGCCACACCCATTATTTCCAGGTGCAGGAGTTCCGCACGCCGGAATTTGAGGTGACGGCCCGCAACGAAACGACCGGCCCTTACTTTGTGGATGATTGGGCCACGGTGGCCGTTCAGGCCGAATATTTCGCCGGGGGTGCGCTGCCTAACGCCGACGTCGAATGGCGCGTCTCGGCCAAACCCGGCCATTACGCCCCGCCCAACTGGCCCGACTTTACCTTTGGCACCTGGACGCCCTGGTGGACTTTGCAAGTTTCGCGATGGGGTGGCATGGGGATGATGTGGCCTATGCCCGAAGAACCGGCCGTCGTCGAGCATTTCAGCGGCGTGACCGATGCCACGGGTAACCATTACCTGCGCCTCGATTTTGAGGAAATGGTGGGCATACGGCCGTTTACCCTGCAAGCCGAAGCCACCGTATTCGACGTTAACCGGCAGGCCTGGACCGCCCGCACCAATCTGCTGGTCCATCCTGCCGACCTCTACGTGGGGTTGCGCGGCGGCCGCACCTTCGTGCCCCAGGGCCAGCCCTTAGAGATTGAAGCGATTGTGACCGATCTGGACGGAACGGCCGTACCCAACCAGCCCATCACCATCGAAGCCAGCCAGAACGAGTGGCGCTTTGAAGACGGCCGTTGGCAAGATGTCACCGTCGCCAGCCAGACCTGCGAGGTCAACTCGGCCACCGAGCCGGTTAGCTGCACCTTCGAGACGCAGCGCGGCGGCACCTACCAGATTACGGCCACCATCAGCGACGAGCGCGGCCGGGCCAACCAGAGCCAGATGACCCGCTGGGTCAGCGGCGGCCAGCGCCCCACCGCCCGCACCGTCGAGCAAGAAGCCGTCATCCTCATCCCCGACCGGGAAGAGTACCAGCCGGGCGACACGGCCCAAATCCTGGTCCAATCCCCCTTTGGCCCGGCCGAAGGGCTGCTGACCATTAGCCGCGACGGGCTGCTGCGCCAGGAGCGCTTCCGCATTGACGGCCCGGACCATACTTTGAGCATTCCTATCAGCGAGGCCCATCTGCCCAACCTCAACCTGCGTGTGGACCTGGTGGGCAGCGCGGCCCGCACCGACGATGCTGGCGAACCGGTCGCGGGTGTACCCGACCGGCCGGCCTACGCCAGCGGCAGCCTTAACCTGAGCATCCCGCCCCACAGCCGCACGCTGAACGTTGAGGCCATCCTGGAAGAGTCGGCCCTGGCCCCCGGCGGCGCGACCACGCTCAACGTCACTGTGCGCGATGCCAACGGCGAGCCTGTGCCCAACGCCGAACTGGCGGCTGTGGTCGTGGATGAGGCCGTTCTGTCCCTGACCGCCTACCAGTTGCGTAATCCGCTAGATGTGTTTTACCGGGAACGGCCGTCGCTCATCGAGGGCTATCACAATCGGGCCTCCATTCTGCTCATCAATCCCCTGGCTTTGCAGCAGGCCGTAGAAACGGAAACGATGGCCGTGCGCTCGACAGAAGTTACCGCTGATATGGTAGATGGGGAAATGATGGTCATGGAAGAGGTACCAATGGCCGCCGCCGCTCCGGAAATGGCTGAAGACGAAGCGTTTGACGACGGGGCCGATCCCATCGCTATCCGGCAGGATTTTAACCCGCTGGCCACCTTTGCCCCGGCCGTGCGTACCGATGGCAGCGGCCAGGCCCAGGTTGCCATCCAACTGCCCGACAACCTGACCCGCTACCGGGTGATGGTCGTGGCCGTCAGCGAACGACAGTTTGGCACGGCCGAATCCAACCTGACCGCCCGCCTGCCGCTGATGGTCCGCCCCTCCGCCCCCCGTTTCCTCAACTTTGGCGACCAGTTTGAACTGCCCATCGTGGTGCAAAATCAGACCGATTCCTCCCTGACGGTAGACGTGGCCCTGCGCGTGAGCAACCTGGAACTGCTGAGCAATGCCGGGCAGCAAGTGACCGTGCCCGCCAATGACCGGGTCGAAGTGCGCTTCCCGGCCCGCGCCGAACAGCCGGGCACGGCCCGCTTCCAGGTGGCCGTGGCTTCGGCCGACTACGCCGACGCCGCCAGCGGCCATTGGCCCGTCTACACCCCGGCCACCACCGAAGCCTTCGCCACCTACGGCGTTCTGGACGGGGGCGCAGTGGCCCAGCCGGTCCAGCCGCCCAGCGACGTCTTCCCCCAATTCGGCGGTTTAGAGATCGGCACGTCGTCCACGGCCCTGCAGGCCCTCACCGACGCCGTTCTTTACCTGCACGAATATCCTTACGAGGCGGCCGAACCGCTGGCCTCGCGCATCATGGCCGTGGCCGCCCTGCGCGATGTCCTGGAAGCGTTCAGCGCCGAGGGGCTGCCACAGCCGGCCGAATTGGAACAGGCCGTGCAGCGGGACATCGAGCAGTTGCAAGGGCTGCAAAACAACGACGGCGGCTTCCCTATCTGGGAACGCCACCGGGAATCCTGGCCCTTCCACACCATCTACGCCACCCACGCTCTGCACGTGGCCCAGGCGAAAGGTTTTACGGTTTCGGCCGATGGCCAGCAGCGTGCCCTCAACTACCTGCGCCAGATTGAGCAATATTACCCCGACTACTACGGCCCCGAAATCCGGCGCACGCTGAGTGCCTATGCACTTTACGTGCGTGACCTGCTGGGCGACCGGGACGTGGCCAAGGCCCAATCCCTGCTCAATGAGGCCGGGCTGGAGAATCTATCGCTGGAAGCAGTGGCCTGGCTTTGGCCCACGCTGGCCGACCAACCGGTAGGCGACCAGTCGGTCGCTGATGACATCTTGCGCCACTTCAACAACCGGGCTGTGGAAACGGCCGCTGCCGCCAACTTCATCACCGGCTACAGCGAAAACGACTACCTGCTGCTCCACTCCAACCGCCGCGCCGACGCCGTCATCCTGGACGCGCTGATCGACCAGCGGCCAGAAAGCGATCTGATTCCGAAGGTGGTCAACGGCCTGCTGGCCCACCGGGAGCGGGGTCGCTGGGGCAATACGCAGGAGAACACCTTTGTCCTGCTGGCCCTGGACCGCTACTTCCGCACCTTTGAGGACGTGACGCCTGACTTTGTGGCCCGCTTCTGGCTGGGCGAGGAGTATCTGGCCGAGCATACCTACGTCGGCCGCACCACCGAGCGCAACGAGACGCTGGTCCCCATGGACTTCTTGCTGGACAGTGAGATGGCGGATTTGATTGTGGGGATGGAGGGAGACGGCCGTCTCTACTACCGGTTGGGGATGCGCTACGCCCCGACCGACCTGCAACTACCGCCGCTGGACCGGGGTTTTGTGGTGCAGCGTACCTACACGGCCGTTGACGATCCCGACGACGTTTACCAGGACGAAGAGGGTGTCTGGCACATCCGGGCCGGGGCGCGGGTACGGGTAGAAATCCAGATGGTGGCTACCAGCCGCCGCTATCACGTAGCCCTGGTGGACCCGCTGCCGGCCGGATTGGAAATCATCAACCCCGACCTGGCCGTGACCGAATCGTTCCCGGCCGATCCCACCGAGAACCGGATTTTCTGGTGGTGGGGTCCCTGGTACCAGCATCAAAACCTGCGTGACGCCCGCGCCGAAGCCTTTACCACCCTCCTGTGGGACGGGGTTTACAGCTACAGCTACGTGGCCCGCGCCACCACGCCCGGCACCTTCATCGTGCCGCCGGCCAAAGCGGAAGAGATGTATACGCCGGAGGTGTTTGGTCGCAGTGGGAGCGATCTGGTGATTGTGGAGTAAGTGAGACTCTCCCAGCAGACCGGAACGGCTGGGAGAGTCAGTAGCGTCTGCGAAATAGCTGAATCAGGCCAGGGCCGACCAGACTTCCAGTTTTGACTTGATGCGGCGAATGACCTCACTGGTAAACTCGTCAGTACGGGCGCTGCCGCCAATATCGACTGTTTTGACACCATCATAAACAGTTTCTAGCGTGGCCTCATAAATAGCCCGGCTGGCCCGTTTGGCTTCCTGTTCCTTCATGTATGAAAGCAGGCCAGCCGCCGCCAGAATCATTGCCATCGGGTTAGCCACGTTACGTCCCTGTAGCGTGGGGGCCGTACCGTGCGGTGCTTCAGCCATTACGCAATCCACCTCGCCCTCATCGTCAACCGAGATTACCATCGACTCGGAACCGGCAATTGAGCCAAACATTTGCAGTACCATGTCCGACAGTAAATCGCCATCCCGGTTTAGTGAGGGAATGACCATACTTTCGCCACTCGTGGCCAGCAGCAGGGCAAAGGTGGCGTCAATCAACTGTGGTTCGTAGCGCACGCCAGGATAACGGGCCGCGGCTGCATCTAACTCTTCCTTAAACATCCCTTCATAAATGGGGCTGACGGTAAATTTGGGGCCACCAAATACCCTGGCGCCGGTATTACGAGCGTGTTGAAAAGCGTAGTTGGCTACTGCCCGACAGACACGGCGGCTGATTTTTTCGGTGCGGTAGGCCACCTCATCCAGATGGTCCTCTTCGCCTTCGCGCCACTCTTTGGCGCCGTAAGCGTCATCGCGGGCCATACGCACCACGCTAATGGGGGCATATACGCCGGCAATCGGGCGCACGCCGGGAATACGACGGCCGGTGCGTAAAATGACCTCGGCGTTAATCTCCTCACGCAGGATGCGGTTGGGACTGCCTACGTCGCCCTTGCCTTCGGGCGTAACGGTAGCCGCTTTGAGAGCCAGGTGATACTGGCGCATCGCCTTGCCCGCTTCATAAACGACTTTGTTATTGGTGGCCCGCCGGTTTTTCAGGCTAAGATCATAATGAATAAATTCCAGGTCAAAGCGTATCACGTCCGGGGCCAGGACGCGCAGCGATTCCAGGAGCAGTTCCTGCCCTGTCTCGTCGCCATCAAGAACGATAATCTGTCGTGCCATGTAGTTGTGTTACCTCCGTTTATCAATGATGGACGTATTATAGGCTACATGCGACTATTGTGCAGCTAACGGATCGTGATGAGCGTCATTTCGGGAGGAGCCAGGAAGCGAACACGGGGTGCGCTCAATCCTTCCAGGCCAATGCCGCGGCTGACATAGAGGTGGGTGCGACCTTCCTGGTACAGCCCCATGACGTAGCGCCGCCCTAATTGGGAGCTGGTCAGGATGGCTCCGAGCAGGGGCAGGCGTACCTGGCCACCGTGGGTGTGGCCGCAGAGGTAGAGGTCGACCTGCCGCTCGGCCACTTCCGGCATCAGCTCAGGGGAATGGTAGAGGAATAGCTGGGGGATGTGGTTGGGGGCAGCCTGATGCAGCCGCTCCAGACGGACCCGGTCGGTGGGCAGGTGGTGGGTGCAGTCCAGGCCCATAATGGTGAGCGAACAGCCGTTTCCCATCTCTACTACCTCCCAGTCCCAGCGCAGCAGCTTGATATGGTCCACTGCTTCAAAAATGGGCAGCACCGTCTGGCGCAAATCGACCGGTGGGCTGCCTAAGACGGCATAGACGCCGTGCGGAGCCGACAGTTGGCGCAGCAGCTTGATGACCAACTGTTGTGTTTCCGGGTCTTCGTTGTAGGACAAATTGACATAATCACCACTGATGACAATGAGGTCGGGTTTGGCTTGTTCAGCGAGTTGGAGAACGGCCGTTTCCCGCGCCGTCCACCGTTCGATATGGAGGTCACTGATATGCAGCACCCGAATCGGCTCTGCGCCAGCCGGCAGCCGGTCAGTATTGACCGTCAGTTCGGTCAGCGCCAGCCGGTGGGGTTCAATCACCGCTCCGTAATAGAGCAGTGCCGTGCCCGCCCCTTGCGCCAGCAATAGCAGCCCTAAACCCCAGGTCCAACCCCACCAGACGCCAAGCAGCGCCAGCAGTAAGGTGATCAACAAGCGGGGCACAGCTAGAGCGAAGCTTTGTGACTGCCAGGGACCGTAGGAGATGGCCCGACGCGGTAGTTGCACCAGCAGGACCACATCCAGCAGCATGAAGGTCAGAAACTGTCCTGTGGCCATCAGGGTGACGAACAGATCGCCTGAAGTTAGCCACCAGCTACTCCCGGCCAGCGTCGCCAACA
>SLGK01000200.1 GCA_007123775.1 Anaerolineae bacterium
AGCGTACTCGCCTCCTGCCCGCCAAAACGGACCTGCCCCAGCAGCAGCGGCCCCATCGCCAGCAAAAAGGCCAGGATGAGCAGCAGCGACAGTCCCAGACCGAGCCAGGTTTGCCGCTCCAGCCAGGCGCGGGCTTCAACCAGATTCAGCCGGTGGTGGCAGTACCAGCCGGCCAGCAGCCCCATGGGAATGACAAAGTGGGTGCTGAGCCAGGGCATCTTCTCGCCGGCAATGGAGTAGGCCAGCCAGGTAAAAATTGTCCACCATACCAGGAAGGGGACCAGTTCCCGAATTTGCGCTACGCGGAAAAGGGAGAGCAGACCCTCTTCCAATTCATACGCCTGGGCCAGCCGACCGCGCAGCCAGCCGAACCAGACCAGGATGCTGCTCAAGATGATTCCTACCGCCAGCAGCAGGCCGGGCACCTGGCTCATCTCGTTCGCGTCAAAGGTGGTGCGGTTGAAGAGCCAGTTGAGCAGGCTGTAGCCCAGCAGGGCCAGCAGCATAACGCCAATCCAGTAACCCACGACCCGATTTAGTCGCTGGAAGCGTAGCCAGAGGCCAATGCCCGCCAGCGAGAAGGCGACGACCATAAACTCGTAAAAGGGCATGACGAAGATGTAGTAGAACCAGGGCTGGCTGCCGCGCTGCACCTCGTGCTGCTCAATCCAGTAGCCGAGTGAGCCGACGGTGCCGCTGAGCCAGCCGCCGGGGTTGGTGAATACGGCCGTGTACAGCACCAGAAAAATACTGTGGAAAATAACGGCCGCAATCAACCAGCGTCGCGCATCCCACCAGAGGCCGACGGCCACACCAATAATGCCGGTAATGGCCACAAACAGCAGCGACCGGGCTAGGTCAGAGGCCAGGAATAGCTGGATACAGGCTGCATCGAGCGAACTACAAGCGGTAAAGGTGTAGGCGTTTGGCTCCCAGCCCACAATGGCGCTAAACATGGGCGCAACTGACGGAAAGAGCAAGGTTGAAAAGAGGATAATCAGGTCAAATTCGGCATAGTCGTCGATATGCGGACGCATATTGGCGGCGGCCAGGACCAGCCCCCCGGTCAGAACGAAGAGGGCCAGGGCTTGCAGCCAGCGCAGGGCCGTTTCGGCCCCGCTGCCGGCTGCATGGGTGCCGGTGGCCAGTTGTTCGGTGGGATCGGCGGCGAAGGCCTGGCCATCGGGGGTGACGGTGGTAACGGCCGTTTCCGCCCCACGCACTACCAACTGCTGCCCTACAAAGCCGCCCGCGCCCATTACGATGGCAATAGCCAGAATAAGCACAGAAAGCCGCAGCTTGGGCCAGAGCGGGTAGAACCAATCGCTGCCTAAAATCCGAACCGCCAGCCGCACCACCAGATAGCTGCCAAAGATAGCCACGTAAATGAACGAGACCTCTTTGGTGCAAAACATCAGGACCGTGCCCACCACAAACCACCAGAGGTATTTGTCGCGCCGCTTTTCCAGATAATGCCACATGGCAATCATGGCAATCATGGCCCAGACAATGACGTAGATGTCGTGCCGGATGTAGCGGGAGTAATAGGTCAGATAGGGTGAAACCAGGAAGAAGAAGCTGGCGAAAAGTGCTCCTTTGTCCCCCAACCAGTTCCGCAGATAATAGGGCATGATGACCAGGATGATGCCCAAAATAGCCACCGGGATACGGGCCGTAAAGTCGTTGTCGCCCAGCAGCCAGTAGGTCAGGGCGGTGGCGTGGAAGAGAAACGGCCCGTGCATCAGCGGCGTATGGATGTAGCCTTCGCCGTTGTAAAATTGGTAAGAGAACTGGGTGTGCAGGCTCTCATCGTGGCTGACCACACGGCTGCCTAAATCCCAAAAGCGGCTGACAATAGCCACCAGGATGAAGAGGATATAGATGATTTTCACCCAGTCGAGGGCCAGAAAACGGGCCAGTGGCTGGTCGAGGAAGTTGGGTGGGGTTTCTTGGATGGTTTCGATTTGTTCGGTCATAGGTTTTAGAGTGGCGGAGTGGCGAGGTGGCGAAGTTGCTCGGCCACTTCGCCACTCCGCCACTTCGCTACTTAGATATAATTGGCGTTATCTCCGGTGTCGGGTTAATGCTCGGTTCGATTTGTTCCTGGTAGGTGGCGGGCACGGCCGTTCCGCTTAAATAGGCTGTCTGGGTGGCGGTGGCTTCGTGCGTCGCGGTGGCCGTGGCCACGATATGGGTCGGCGACGGGCTGGCCCAGACCGGGCTGGTGGTTGATTGGTGCAGGCTCAGGCCGCTAAAGAGCAGGATGAGCAGAAGCCCGGCCAGGGCTACCGGCTGCCGCAGTGGACCGTAAAGCCAGGCCATAAGCTGGCTGAGCGGCGAGGGGCGGGTGATGGGCGGCATCATCCGCTCTAGCTGGGCCGACGTGGGCCGGCCGGCGTGGGCCAGGGTGTGCTGAACCAGGGTAGAAACGGCCGTTTCCTTTACCAACGCCTGCTGACAATGGGTACAAACGGCCGTATGCTGCTCAACCTGCCGTTTTTCAGCTCGCGGCAATAGGCCAAGCGCGTAATCTTGCAACAACTGGTCAGATAAATGTGTTTCGCTTCTCATGATCAATCAAATTTTAACCGCAGAGGGCGCAAAGGACGCAAAGTTTTATTTGTTTTGCTCTGCGCTCTCTGCGTTCTCTGCGGTTCATATTTTTTACGGTAACGAATCATCATTGCTCAACTGTTCGCGCAGGGCATTATGGGCCAGGCGCATTCGGGATTCGGCCGTTTTGGTGGGAATTTCCAGAATCTCCCCGATTTCGGCATAGGTTAAATTTTCATAGTAGCGCAGAACGGCCGTTTCCCGCAGCTTGGGCGATAAGGTTTGCAATGCCTGCCACACTCGCTGCTGCTTCTCCGTCAGGGCCACCACCTCATCCGGAGCCGGCTGGCTGTGGTCCGCTTTGTTCGCCGCCAGCTCCAGGCCAAAGGTGGGCAGCCATTTGCGCCGCCGCTTGTTGCGGCAGCGGCTGACGGCAATCGTATACAGCCAGGTCTTAAACGAGGCTTTGTCCGGGTCATAGCGGTGCAGTGTGCGAAAGGCGTACTCAAAGCTGTCCTGTACCACTTCTTCGGCATCTTCCCGGTGCTGCAACATACTGTAGACCAGTCGGTAGAGCATGGCGGCATACTGTTTATACAGCAGCAGGTAGGCCCCTTCCTCATCCGCCAGGCAGCGTTCAATCACCGTCTGCGTGGGGACGGTTGGGTCCAAAGACGTGGTGGGCCAGGTTAGTTCGTTCATAGTGTTGGTAGTGCGTAGTGCGTAATGCGTAGGGAAGGTTGCTACGCACTACGCATTACGCACTATTTTATCTACCTGCTAGTAAATCACTCTGCACCCACAGCGTCACCCGTTCCGTCTGGTTGGGTGGGTCGGGTAGGCTGAGCGGCTTGGGCGGGCCAGCGCGGAAGAGCCACCAGCGCAGACCGCTCAGCAAGGGCAGGTCAGTGATGATGCTGGCGTTGGTGCCGTCGTATTGGATGAGAAAATCGGCCCCGAAATAGTCGCTACGAAAGGCCGGTTCCATCTCGGCCGGGCTAATGACCAATGGGTAAGGCGTCTCCGGCAGGACGGGGCTGCCAATGGTCAGGGCGTCAAACTCCCGTAGATACCATTGCAGCGCCATATTGTCAACCATACTGTAAATGCGGATGCCACTGGGGGAGCGATCAATCTGGTAGGAAATTTCGCCAATCAGTTCAGCCATTTGGGGGGTGTTGGGCTGGGTGGCTTGTGTTACCCAGCGCTCACGTGGGTCGTTGGCGGCGTGATGGCCCAACCACCAGGCCGTCCCCCACTGGAACAGACCAAACAGGATGAGAATGGCGATCAGGGTTCCCTGCACGGCCGTTTTCCCATCCCAACCCCAGAAATAAAAGAAAGTGGTGGCGGCAAAGGCCAGGGCCAAAGCGGCAATCCACAAATGGAGCAGGTCTTCAGGATTGATCGCCACTGCCCGTGTAAAGCGGGCCACGTTGACCACCACAATCAACCCCAACAGCAGCATACTGCCACTAACCATTACCAATAAACGGCCGTCTGTATACTGCTTACTGGCTACTGAGTACTGACTACTGACTACTGACCCTACCAGCAAATAGCCCGGCAGCAGCAAAACCGGCACGTTGCTCAACTCGCCCCGTTGCAGCAGCAACAGCACCAGCAGCCCCATCAACCAATAGGTGGCATAACTGGCTATCGGTTTATCCTGCCAGATGAGCCAGAGCATAGCCACCAGCCCCAGTACAATCAGCGGCAGTTCATAGCGCACCAGCACGATCAAGGGCAAAAAGAGCGCGTCTAATGTCCCGCTCAGGCTGAACTGGTTGATCCAGGCGGCCAACAGTTGGGCACTTTGCCCCAGGCCAGGCAGGTAGAGCAAAAAGCCGCTGCTGAGGCCGAGGAAGGCAAGGAGGGTGAAAATGGACGGAGGACGGAGGATGGAAGACGGAGGTATGCTTTTTCCGTCCTCGGTCCTTCGTCCTCCGTCTGTCTCAACCAATCGCGCTAATCCCGTCGCTATCGCCAGGGCCAGCAGGCCGGTGTAGAAGAGTGGGGCGCTGGTCAGGCCGAGGGCCAGGGCCAGGCCGATGAGGTAGAGCCAGCCTGTCTCTTCTGCCTCCAGGTAGCGAATGAGGCCGACGACCAGCAGCAGCAGGGCGAACAGGGCCAGCGCATCGCCGCCGGCCGTGCGGGCGGTAATGGCGGCCAGGGGTGAGATGGCCAGGAAGAAGCTGGCTGTTAAAGCGCCGATAGTGCCTAACGGCCGTTTCAACAACCAGGGCAGCGCCACCAGTCCCAATCCAGCCAGGGCTGGAATGAGGCGCACGGTGGCATCGCTAAAGCCCAAGACGGGCGTCAGCAGCAGCGTCAGTAAAAAGTAGGCGGGACTGGTGGGCATAATGGTCACGTCGCCCGCCTGCCACACCTGCCAGACCGCCAGCGCCGCCTCGGCCTCGGCCGGGGAGAGCGGCAGCTTGCCCAACTGCCCCAGCCGCATAATCGCCGCCGCCAGCAAAATCAGCCCTAGCAATGCCTGGGCGATGGTGATTCGTTCGGTGAGTGTTTTCAGATAAGTCATTTTTCGTAGTGCGTAGTGCGTAGTGCGTAAAAAGTCTACGCACTACGCAATAATTACTCCGGCTGCCAACCATAAATTGTCACACTCTCATTCTCAAACACAATCGGCAGACGGGCGCGGAACTTCTCCTCTTGCAGGTTGGGATAGGTCGTTCGTTCCAGTTGGCCGACGATAATGTAGCGTACGTTGTAACGGTTGAGCAGATCGGCCGTTTCTGCCCAATTTTGTCTGGGTAAGGTGTAAATCTGCTCCACAGCCCGTTCCCGGATGGGTGGTTCGGGCGTGTCGGAGCCGCGCCATTGGTATTGGTGGTTGGCCCAGCCCAGCAGCGTGGGGCGACCGGTATTGGCCGAAATACGGCCGTATTGGGAATAAGCCCCACCCACTGCCTCGACAATAACCGCATCCCCGGCCGTATTCTCCCGCAGCCAGAGAATGGCCGCATATTCGCCGGGGTTGCCCCGTTCTACGTTGGCCAACCCATTGAGCGTGGCCGGTCGTCGGGTTTCGGCCGTCAGCGGCCCGCGAAATTCCTGGGAGCGGGATTGAACCGCATAATAAGGATACAACAAGCCGATGCTTAAGGCGACTATGTAAGCGGCAGTGAGCAGAGTTGGAAGGATTGACCGAAGACCGAAGACTGAGGACGGAGGAGAGTCCTTTCCGTCTTCCGTCCTCCGTCTTCCGTCTGCAAATTGCCACAAATAGTGCAGCGCCAGGATGGCGGCCACGCCAAACAAAATCCAGGCCTGGTAGTAGAATTTGAAGATGGTGTTCATCCGCACACCAAAATTGTCGCGCAGATAGAGAAATTCGGGGCCGATGGTCAGCAACGCGCCGGTGCCGATTAGCAGCAGGACAAAGGGCAGCGCGGTAAATTCTTGTTTAACCACAGAGGGCACAGAGGACACAGAGGTTTCCGTTTTATGGCTCAGTGGTCTCTGTGTTCTCTGTGGTGAAGACGAACCTATCCAGGCGATGACGGCGAGGCCGATAACGGCCGTTAACAGCAGCGTCACAGCCGAATAAGTCAATCGTACACCCATCACAGTGGGCAAGAGGGTCGCTACTGCCTGCGCCCCCCAGCCCAGGGCCACGCCATCGGGTCGAGGGGGCAGCGTCAGGCCCAGTTCGTTAGCCAGGCCTACCACGCGGCCGGCCCCTTCCGGGCTGCTGGCGACGATCCAGCTAAAAAAGAGCATGATAAGAAATAGGACGAGGGGGAGGGAAACGGCCGTAATCACCCCCGCCAGCCAATGCCGCCGATGTCGCCACAGCAAAAAGAGCAGCAGCCCGATTACCGGCAGCAGCGGCATCCCGAAAATAATCAGGAAATGGGGCAGCCGGGTGGGACGCATCAACATGGGCAGCAGGTAGGGCGCACCCGCCTGGGAGCTAAAGCCGATGTAGAAGGGGATGTAGAGCAGGACTGAAAGCAGCACGAGCAGCCCACCCAACAACGCGCCGTCGCGCAGATGATTGGGTTGCCAGCCGCTCGTGCGCCAGCGGGCCAGCACAAAGGCGCCCACGACGACAAACAGATGGATCAAAATGTCCCAGGTGTTGAGGAAGGCGATGCCGCCCAGAACCACAGCGGTGAATAGGATCAGGACGGGCGGGGAGTAGGGAATTGGGAATTGGGAATTGTGAATTGTGAATTGTGAATTGGGTGGGTCAGACGCAGGTTGACCATTGACCATTGACGATTGACCACTGACAATTGGAAAACGGCCGTTTCGCAGCCGATCCCACTGTAATTGCCACGACCCGACCGACAAATACCAGTTAAAGGCCAACGCCAGGCTCAGCAAAGCAAAGGGCAAGGCCAGCACATGGGGGTGCAGGTCACCCAAAATGAAGCTGAAGGCGGGGACTTCGGCAATTGGTTCCAGACCTGTTTCCGGCCGGCCGGAGAGATGATGTTCGTGGATGACGCGGGAGGTGCGCCACCACCACCAACTGCTGCCCAAATAGCGGGGCGAATCGGTCATGACCGGCGCGTCAGGGGCGTTGAAGTCGCGTACGTCGAGCCAGGTCCAGAAGGCGTTGCTGCCCAGCCCACGTGGGTAGGCCAATTCCAACCCCATCTGCAAATTCCCGGCCAGCGGCAAAGCCAGGGCTGCCAGCAAGCCCAAGAGAACGGCTCGCCGGCCGAGACCGAGGACCGAGGACGAAGGACGGAGAGTGCCTTTTCCGTCTTCGGTCTTCGGTCTTCCGTCTGTCGGGGTAGTC